>DASXOA010000418.1:0-3833 GCA_036494675.1 Rugosimonospora sp. | reverse complement strand
GGTGTCCGCCCGGGGCAGGCGGCCGACCTGGTGGTGCTGTCGGCCGATCCGCTGCGCGACATCCCCAACACGCGGCAGATCGAGGCGGTCGTGCACGCCGGCCGGCTCTACCGTCCCGTCGACCTGATCCCGGCGGCGTCGACCTGATCGGGGCGGAGCCGTCCGCTGAACTCGGCGGCACCGGCCGGCGCGACCCTGCGGCGCGACCCTGCGGCGCCGAGGGGGTGCGTCCACTGTGGATGGTCGGCGGCGCCCCAGTGGTAAGTACCGCCGGGGCGGCCGCGGTACTAAGGTCGAGATTGACCTACTCGTACGAGGGAGGACACCGTGGCGCCACGTTCCCTGCCGCCGTTCCGGGCCGACCACGTGGGCAGCCTGCTCCGCCCACCCCAGCTGCTCACGGCGCGGGAGGACCGGGCCGCTGGCCGGATCTCGGCCGACGAGCTGCGAGCGGTCGAGGACGACGCGATCCGGGACGTGGTGCGGATGCAGGAGGAGGTCGGCCTGCAGACCGTCACCGACGGTGAGTTCAGGCGCACCTCCTGGCACATGGACTTCATCTACCAACTGGACGGCGTGCACCAGGCCGACGACAAGCTGTCCGTACGCTTCTACAACGCCGGCGGTACCCTCGAATTCGCGTCCGCCGCCCTCAAGATCGACGGTCGGATCACGCTCGGCGACACCATCTTCGGCGATGCGTTCCAGTTCCTGAAGCAGCAGGCCACCGTCGGCACGCCGAAGCTCACCATCCCCTCGCCGAGCATGGTGCACTACCGCGGCGGCCGCGCGGCCATCGATCCGGCGATCTACCCCGAGCTGGACGAGTTCTGGAGCGACCTGAGCGCGGCCTACGCCGAAGAGGTCCGCCGGCTCGGCGACCTGGGCTGCACCTACCTGCAACTCGACGACACGAGCCTGGCGTACCTCAACGACCCCCGGCAGCGGGAGATGGTCGCGGCCCAGGGTGGCGACCCGGAGCACCAGCACGAGCGGTACATCAGGCAGATCAACGCGGCGCTGGCCGGCCGCCCCGAGGGCATGCGGGTGACCACGCACATGTGCCGGGGCAACTTCCGTTCGTCGTGGGCGGCCGAGGGCGGCTACGACTTCGTCGCCGAGGCGCTGTTCACGGGGCTGGACGTCGACGGCTTCTTCCTGGAGTACGACGACGAGCGCTCGGGGGGCTTCGCGCCACTGAGGTTCGTGCCGCCGGGCAAGATGGTGGTGCTGGGGCTCGTGACCACGAAGCGGGGCCCGCTGGAGGACAAGGACGCGCTCAAGCGGCGGATCGACGAGGCGAGCCGGTACGTGTCTCTGGACCAGTTGTGCCTGTCGCCGCAGTGCGGCTTCTCGTCCACTGTGGAGGGTAACGTGCTCAGCTACGACGAGCAGGTGGCGAAGCTGCGCCTGATCGTCGAGACCGCCCACGAGGTGTGGGGCTGACCCTGCTCCGCCGTCGCGTCCCGGCCTGAAGGGTCGCATCCTGGCCTGAAGGGCCGCTCCCGGGTTCGTCGAGCCGCCGCGCGTGGCCGCGACCGGAATCACCGGCCGGTAGCCGATCGGTCATCTCTGCGTGGCTATTGACATGCTTGGATCCTTTGGCTAGCGTCCGTTCCAGCCTCTTGGGAGCGCTTCCGCCGCACGGTCCGTCGCACGTCGATGGGCACGCGATTCGCGGTGAGTCATCGGGGCCACGCAGCCGGCAAAGGCAGGCACGGTCAAGGGCGCGTTCGGGTCGGGACCGGGCGGCCGGTCCCGACCCCGAGCGCCCGCGCAGCCGGTCGGCCGACCCCCGGTGCCGAGCGTCGCGCGGCCGACGAAGGAGATCCCATGAGGTTGAGGCATTCCCGGTGGCAGGTGGGGCTGGCCGTACTGGCCGTCCTGCTGCCGATGTCCGTACCCGGTTCGGTACGGGCGGCCGTCACCTACACCTACCCGTACCAGGATCCGTCGCTGCCGCCCGCCGCCCGGGTCGCCGACCTGCTGCCCAGGATGAGCCTGGACGACAAGGTCGGCCAGATGACCCAGATCGAGCGCACCGACACCAGCCCCGCCGACGTGACCACGTACCGGATCGGCTCGATCCTCTCCGGCGGTGGCTCGGCGCCCAACCCGAACACTCCGGCGGCATGGGCCGACATGTACGACGGCTTCCAGCGCGCGGCCCTGGCCACTCCGTGGGGCATTCCGATGATCTACGGGTTGGACGCGGTGCACGGCGACAACAACGTGTACGGCTCGACGATCTTCCCGCACGACATCGGGCTGGGCGCGACCCGCGATCCCGCGCTGGTACAGCAGATCGGCCGGGCCACCGCGGAGGAGGTCACCGGCGCCGGGCCGGACTGGACCTTCGCGCCCTGCCTGTGCGTGGCCCGCAACGACCGCTGGGGTCGCACCTACGAGTCGTTCGGTGAGAGCCCCGACCTGGTCTCCTCGATGACCAGCATCATCACCGGCTTCCAGGGCCCGACCCTGGGCGGCCCGGCGTCCATCCTGGCGACCGCGAAGCACTACCTCGGCGACGGCGGCACGACCGGCGGCAAGGACCAGGGCGACACCCAACTGAGCGAGGCCGACCTGCGGGCCATCCACCTGCCGCCGTTCCAGGCGGCGGTACGGGCCGGCGTCGGCGCCATCATGGTCTCCTTCAGCAGTTGGAACGGCGTCAAGTCGAGCGCCAACCAGTACCTGCTGAGCACCGTGCTCAAGGGTGAGCTCGGGTTCACCGGGTTCCTGGTTTCGGACTGGGCGGCGATCGACCAGATCGACGGGCAGGTCGGGTTCACGCCGCAGGAGGTGGCCACCGCGATCAACGCCGGACTCGACATGATCATGGTGCCGGACAACTACCAGTTGTTCGTCACCGACCTGAAGTCCGCGGTGAACTCCGGTGCCGTCCCGATGTCGCGGATCGACGACGCGGTCAGCCGCATCCTGACCAAGAAGTTCGAACTGGGCCTGTTCGAGCACCCGCTGGCGGACCGCTCGTACGCCGGCACGATCGGCAGTCAGGCGCACCGGAACCTGGCCCGGCAGGCGGTACGCGAGTCGCAGGTGCTGCTGAAGAACTCCGGCAACATCCTGCCGCTTGCCAGATCGGGTGGGAAGATCTTCGTCGCCGGCAAGAACGCGGACGACCTGGGCAACCAGAGCGGTGGGTGGACGGTCTCCTGGCAGGGCGCGTCGGGCGCCACCATCCCCGGTACCAGCATCCTGACGGGCATCCGCAACGCGGTGGGGTCGGCGGCCACGGTGACGTACAGCCGGGACGGGTCCGGCATCGACGGCTCGTACCGGGCCGCGATCGCGGTGCTGGGGGAGACGCCGTACGCCGAGGGGCAGGGCGACCGGCCCGGCGCGATGGGGTTGGACGCGGCGGACCTCGCGACGCTGGCCAGGCTCAAGGCCTCCGGGGTACCGGTCGTGACGGTACTGGTCTCCGGGCGGCCGCTGGACATCGCGGCGCAGGTGCCGGACTGGTCGGCACTGGTCGAGTCCTGGCTGCCCGGCAGCGAGGGCGAGGGGGTGGCCGACGTGCTGTTCGGCGACTACAACCCGACCGGCAAGCTGCCGGTGACGTGGCCCGCGAGCGCCGCCCAGGAGCCCATCAACACCGGCGACGGGCAGACCGGCCTGTTCCCGTTCGGGTACGGCCTGAGCTATCCGGGAACCTCGCCGACCCCGACGCCCTCTCCGACGCCGAGCCCGACCCGCACCGCCGCCCCGAGCCCGAGCCCGAGCCGGAGTCCAAGCCCGAGTCCCAGTCCCAGTCCCAGTCCCAGTCCCAGCCGCACGCCGAGCCCGCCGTCCGGTGCGCACTGCGCGGT
>DASXOA010000417.1:0-22330 GCA_036494675.1 Rugosimonospora sp. | reverse complement strand
CGACGTGGGTGAGGGTCATCGTGATACCTCCGGCAGTACGGCGTTGGCGCGGACCCGGCGGGTCAGGCGGGCGTAACTGGCTCGGCCGATGGTCTTCCAGGCGAGCCGGGCCGGCAGCGGCAGCGCGCCGAGCAGGGCGCGACGCTCTCCCGCGTCGGCGTCCTCCAGCACCGCGCCGAGAAACTGCAGCAGCATGGGCTTCGGGGTGACGGTCAGGAAGTGTTCGCCCAACGCGGCCCACTCCGGGGTGGTCAGGTACTGCGCGGCCAGCGGCAGCAGGTGCGTCTCCTCGTCATCGAGGTGCTCGATCACCGCGGCCCGGTGTTCGGCGAGGGTGGCCACCAGGGCGTCGCGGGCGGCCTCGCCGGCCGAGGACTCCCACGCCGGCAGCGCCCGCATCGCCTCGTCGAGGGTCCGTGCGATGCGTTCGTGCTGGGCCTCCATGCGAACCACCACGTCCGCCTCCAGGTCGACGCGGGTGTACAGCAGCGGCCAGATCAGCTCGTCCTCGCCGTGGTGATGGTTGTGCAGTCCGAGCCGGTACCACCGCAAGTGGTCGGCGAGGATACGGGCGCGCCGTGTGTCGCCGGGGGTCACGGCCGCGATCGCGGTGCCCAGCAGCCGTGATTCGCGGCGGAACGCGCGGTGGATAATGACCATGTCGCGGGTGTCCGTTGGCACGATGGCCTGCCTTTCGACTTCGGTCCGGGCCGGTCGGCCGGACTGGAACCAGGTTCAGGCCCGGCGCTTGGAGCCCTCCTGGAACCGGCTTGGAGCCGGCTAGGCTGGGAAGATCATGGTGGGGATTCGGGTGCTCGGGCCCGTCGAGGCCGACGTGGATGGGGACGTGGTCGCGTTGGGCGGCCCGCGCCAGCGGGCGGTGCTCGCCCGGCTGGTGTCCGCCCGGGGTGAGGCGGTTTCCGTGGACCGCTTGATCGACGATTTGTGGGGCGGTGAGCCGCCGGTCCAGGCGATCACCTCGCTGCAGGCGTACGTGTCCAACCTGCGCCGGCTGCTGGAGCCCGGGCGACCGCCACGGGCACCGGCCCGGGTCCTGGTCACCGCGCCGCCCGGGTACGCGATCGCGCTGCCGACCGACGCGCTGGACGCGTGGCGGTTCGAACGTCTGGTCGCCGAGGCGGGTTCTCCCACCGGCGACGTCGCCGAGGCGCGTGCCCGGCTCATGACTGGTTTGTCGCTGTGGCGGGGCGCCGCGTTCGGCGAGTTCACCGACGAACCGTGGGCCGCCGCGGACGTGGCCCGGCTGGACGAACTGCGGTTGCAGGCCGAGGAGGCGTTGGTCGGGCTGACCCTGCGAGCGGGCGAGGTAGCCGCCGCGGTGCCGGCCGCGGACGCGCTGACCCGGCGGCACCCGCTGCGCGAGGAGGGTTGGCGACTGCTGGCCCTGGCGCTGTGGGGGAGCAACCGGCAGGGCGACGCCCTGGACACGCTGAGGCGCGCCCGCCGTGGCCTGGCCGACGAACTCGGCCTCGACCCGGGCCCGGACCTGACCGCCCTGGAGGAGGCCATCCTGCGGCAGCACCGTGAGGTGCTGTACGAGGCGATCCGGCAACCCGCCGAGACCGGGCCGCCGCCGGGGTTGCCGTCGCGCCGTCCTTCGGCACCGAAGCCCGGCCAGGAAGAGCCACCGTCGCATCGCCCGGAAGGGTCACTGTCCCGCGATGTGGCGGGGCCGTCGCCCAGCCGCCCGGCGGCTGAACCGTTCGTCGGCCGGGTAGACGAGCTGGCCCGGCTGCGCGGCGGCGCCGCCGAGGTGACCGCCGGGCACGGTTCGCGGATCGCGCTGGTCAGCGGCGAACCGGGGGTCGGGAAGTCCACGCTGCTGGGGCGGTTGCGGCGGGAGCTGACGGACCAGGGTTGGCTGTCCGTCGGCGGCCAGTGCCCGGAAGACACCGCGGGCGCGCCGCCGGCCTGGCCGTGGGTATTGGCGCTGCGGTCGCTGGCCACGGTATCGGTACCGCCGGCGGAGGTGGCCGAACTGCTCGGGTCACCGGCCTCCGGTGGCGACCGGGCGGGCATCGACGCGTCGGCCGGCCGGTTCCGGCTGCACCGAGCCGTGGTGGCCTGGCTGCGCGAGGCAATCCGGGAACGGCGCCTGGCGATCGTTCTGGACGACCTGCACTGGGCGGACGGGGAAACTCTTGCCCTGCTGGCCACCGTGGGTACCGAGCTGACGGAGGCGCCCATCCTTCTGCTGGTCGGGTACCGCGCCGCCGAGGTCTCCCCCGAGCTGGCAGCCAGCCTCGCCGTCCTGGCCCCGCGGGGCCCGCTGCGGCTGCCGCTGACCGGGCTACCCGCCACCGCCGTCGGCGCGCTCATCGCCGCGCTCAGCCACGTACCCGTCGACGCCGCGACTACGGCGGCACTGGCCGAACGGACCGGCGGAAACCCGTTCTATCTCAAGGAGACCGCCCGCCTCCTGGACAGCGAAGGCGCCCTCGTCGCGTTGGAGAAGGTCCCCGAGGGGGTACGCGACGTGCTGCGCCGGCGGCTGAACCGGTTGCCGCAGGCGGTCATCGTCGTGCTCCGGCTGGCCGCTGTCGCCGGGCGGGAAACCGACGTCGACGTGCTGATCGACGCCGCCGACACGGACGAGGCGGGGGTACTGGACGCGCTCGACGCCGGCATCATCGTCGGACTGCTGACCGAACCGGCACCGGGCCAGATCCGGTTCACCCACGCGCTGGTGCGCGACGCCCTCGTCGCCGACCTCAGCGGACTGCGCCGGGCCCGGATGCACGAGCGGCTCGGCGTTGCGCTGCAACGGCTGCGCCCCGACGACCTGCCGGCACTGGCTCACCACTACCACCAGGCCGCGTCGGCGGCCACCGCCTCGCGAGCACTGGACTACGCGGTACGCGCCGCCGAATTCGCCGAACGCCGCTACGCGCACGACACCGCGGCGCATCTGCTCACCGGCGCGCTGGAGAGCATCGAACGCATCCCCGCCACCGGCGATGGCGCCCAACCGGCCCCCGACGACCGTGACGCCGAACGGGTCGGGCTGCTCGGCCGCCTGCTGCGGGCGCAGATCCGCGCTGGAGCCGTCGCCGCCGCCCGTACCACCCGCCGCCGCGCCATCGACGTGGCCGAGACCGCCGACCGGGACGACCTACTGGTCGCCGCGTTCACCGGGTGGACCGAACCCACCCCCTGGCAGTCCCGGCCCTACGGCACCGTGGACCAGCCGGTGGTCACCCTGCTG
Organism: Rugosimonospora sp.; assembly: GCA_036494675.1. Taxonomy (GTDB): domain Bacteria; phylum Actinomycetota; class Actinomycetes; order Mycobacteriales; family Micromonosporaceae; genus Rugosimonospora. The sequence continues at coordinate 19,104 of DASXOA010000417.1, read as the reverse complement.
ACCCGTCTGCTGCAACGGTCGGACCTCACCCCGGCCGACCGATGCCGGCTGCTGGAGGCACTCACCACGGAACTCGCCGGGGAGGGCGACCCGCGCAGCCGAGCCGCCGCCACCCAGGCCGTCGAACTGGCCGACGAACTCGACGACCCCGCCCTGCGCATGCTCGCCCTGACCGCACTGGCCCGCGAACACAGCGCGGAACTGGACTGGCCGCACCGCGATCAGGTGGCCGCGAAGCTGATCGCCCTCGCGACCGAACATGACCGGCCCGCCTACCGCGCGTACGGCGGATTCACGGCCGCGCTCAGTGCCGTCGTCGCCGCTGATGCGCCCACCCTGTCCCGGCTGGTCGCCGAGGGCCTCGACTTCGCCCGCGCCTACCGGATGCCCGAAGTCGAGAGCGTCGGCGAGTACGCGCAGGCGATGCTCGCGCACATCGCCGGCGACCTGGCCGAGGCGGAACGCCGGTACGCGGACGCCACCACCCAACTGGTGCGCCAGGGTTCGCTACACGCCGAGGGGTTCCAGTTGGTCGCCGAGGCGACACTGCGCATCGGCCAGGGCCGCGTCGGCGAATACGCCGCCCGGGCCGAGGAGTTGTTCGACCGCCACGGGGTCATCGTCGCCGACCTGCTGACCCTCGCGTTGGCCGAGGCCGGCGAAATGGACCGGGCACGGCGGATGCGCACGCGGGCGGTACCGCTGCGGCCCGACTTCCTGTTCTCTATCTTCGCGGTACTGCGCGTCATGGCGCTCATCGCGATCGGCGACACCCCGGCGGCCGAGAACATGTACCAGGTGTTGCTGCCGCTACGCGATCAACTGCCCGGCACCGCCAGCCTGTCGCTGGCCATGCGACCTGTCGCTCACACGCTGGGCGACCTCGCCCGATTCCTCGGCCGGCCCGAAGAGGCCGCCGCCCACTACGCCCGTGCGGAGACCATCGCGAACCGTTGGGGCGCCACTCAGTGGGCCGCCGACGCCCGATCCGCATAGGGCAGGCGAGTGCGATGTGGTGACTACGCTCAGAGGAACTACGCTGGGGTCACACTCTGGGGTCGACGCGATCATGCGAGGAGTTTCCGTGGTGCGCCCGGCAGGATTCGAACCTGCGACCTTGAGATTAGAAGTCTCCTGCTCTATCCACTGAGCTACGAGCGCGCTGTGCCGACAAAGGTTACCGCCAGTTCGGGGTGTGCTTAATCGGGTTCCGGTACGGTACTCGTGCCAGCGGTACCCGTTGATCATCTTTGTCCTGGAATGTCGATCTGATAGGTACTCTTCTCGCGGATGCGGATCAACTGGATTCATTCGAGGACTTTTCGTCTTCAGATCGAGCTACTAAGTTGCTGAACGTGCAGGTGACGAGCGCCACGTTTCTTCCCATACTGGTGTCGCCCAGCGATCATGCCTACAGCGAGCGCAACGTACTCGATGAGTACTTCGAAGACCTCGCGGTGGCCTATAGCGTCGGGCCGCCGTACGGGGAGCGGCTGATCACCTGGGCCGACCTGAAGCGCATCGACCTGTCCCGGCGTGACCTGCGCCGGAGGGCCGCCAACAACCTGGATGCCATGCTCGACACCGTGCGCATCCACGGGCAGCCGCCCGCGCTCATGCTGTCGTTCCAGGGGTTGGAGTCCAGCCTCGTGCTGGCCGACCCGTTCTGGGACAGCCTTGAGGGATCGGTGCCCGGTGAGTTGGTGATCGGGGTGCCGGCCCGGGACGTCGTGATCATGACCGGGTCCGACTCGCGGGCCGGGATCGCGAAGGCGCGCCGCGCCGTCGACCGGGTGTTCTTCGCGGGCGGCCCGCACCTGTTGGTACAGGACCTGATGGTCCGTCGCCGGGGCGAGTGGGAGATGTTCTGACCCGTCACGCGGTCAGGTAGGCGCCGATCCACCGGTCCAGTTCGTCGAAGAGCCGGGCGCGCACCTTCGGCGCGGACAGGGTCAGGTCGTGCACGCCGCCGTCCACGCGCACGATCGTCACGTGCCGGCCCAGCCTGCTCGCGTACTGCGCGATGTGCTCGACGTCGAGCACCGCGTCGGCCTGCATGGCCGCCTCACTCCATGAGGTGCCCCGGTAGCTCTTTGTCGAACAGGCCACCAGAACCGGCACCGGAATGGACAGGCCGGCCTGGAGCCGGGCGTGCGCGGAGCGGATCGCGGTGAGCCACGCGGCCCGTACCGGGAAGCTCTCCAGCGGCTTCCAGGCCAGATCGTACGTCCATTCGCCGTGGTGCTTCGAGTGGATGCTGTGCCCGTAGGCCATGGATACCGAGTTGCGCACGATCGCGTACGGGCGCAGCCGCGCCACCGCCGCGTAGGCGGGACCGGCGGTACGCCGGAGCAACGGCGAGATGTTGAACTCGAAGAACGGGCTGTTGAGGAACAGGCCGTCGACGATTCCGGCGTCCCGGACCCGATGCGCCCACAGCGGCGTGATCAGGCCGCCGGTGGAGTGGGCGTTGACCAGCAACTGCCGGTGCCCGTCCTCGTCCCGGATGATCCGTGCCGCCTCGTCCAGTTCGGGGAAGTACTCGCTGATGCTGCGCACGAAGTTCGGGGTCTGGTGCGGGAGCAGGCTGCGGCCGTACTTGCGCAGGTCCAGCGCGTAGAAGTCGAAGCCGCGCTCGACGTAGAAGTCGGCCAGGTGCTCCTGGAAGAAGTAGTCGACGTAGCCGTGCACGTAGAGGACGGCCCGGTCGGTCCTGGTCGCGGCCTTCCGGCTGACCAGGGTCGCGACGACCGGCCCCTCGTCGTCGGTGCCGAGATCGATGGTGCGGCGTTGGTAGGGCGCGCCGAGGATGTCCGTCTCCACGATCGAGACGCTACCGCGAAATTCCTTGGTACCGGTGGCTGGCGTGAAACGGCAACTTAAGGCCGTTTTGGGCGCATTCTCATAACAGATCCACGGGGGTACTGGCTGGTCGTCCACAACCACCCTTCCTGTCCACAGATCGGTCCAGGCGCGGTCGCGCCGTACCCGTCCGGCGGCCAGCCTGGGACGCGAGTCGAATTCGCCGACCGCCAACCAAGCACCGGGCCGCTCGCCGGGGCCCGTTGAGGAGGAGACAAGATGTTCGATACCCCGGTCACGATCGTCGGCAACGTTCTGACCGCGCCGGAGTGGCGGCGCACCACGGTCACCGGCACGTTCGTGGTGTCCTTCAAGGTGGCGTCCAACTCGCGCCGCTACGACCGCGAGCACGGCAAGTGGGTCGACGGGGACAGCCTTCGGGTCCGCGTGGTCTGCTGGCGCCGGCTCGGGGAAAATGTCTCGCTCTCGGTGCAGTTGGGCGATCCGGTCATCGTCCACGGCCGGCTCTACAGCCGGGACTGGACCGACGATCAGGGCAACCGTCGCACCTCCTACGAGTTGGACACGGTCGCGGTCGGGCACGACCTGTCGCGCGGGGTCGACAAGTTCGCCAGGCGCAAGGCGGCCGGGTCGACGGACGTGGTGAACGAACCGGTCGATGCCGCCGCCATCGGTGGTGAGCTGACCGAGGAGATGGGCGACCCGGGTCGCCCCGACGACCTGCCACCCGACCACGAGTTGTTCGACAACTTCGACCCCGCGGTTTTCGACGCCTCGCCGGTCGAGCCGCCATCGGCCGCCGCACCCGACGAGGACTCGTTGGCGGGCGCGGGACGGTGAGAGCCGCGGGGAGGCGGCAGGCACCGGCCGCCTCCCCGCCGGGTTGCGCGGGCTCGCCGAATTCTGGGGGTCTGCCGGGATCCAGGGGATCTGCGGGCCCGCGCAACCTCCACAGCTTCGCCGGTCGGGCCGGTGGATAGGCTTCCGGCAGATCATGGGAGGCAGGATGGCGAAAGCGCCGATCACACGTTGGCCCCGGCCGTCCCGCCGGGCGATCGGGCTCGCGGCGGCCCATGCGGGCGGTCTGCTCGCCGGTGCGGCCCTGGACGCGGCCCTGGGCGACCCCCGCCGGTTGCACCCGGTGGCCGGATTCGGCCGGGCGGCGGCCGCGCTGGAGCAGCGGTGCTACGCGCCCAACCGGGCGGCCGGTGCGCGGTTCGCGGCGATCGCCGCCGGGGTGCCGGTCGCGGCCGGCGTCGTGGCGACGATCGCGACCAGGCGCCACCCGTGGGTACGGGCCGCGTTGGTGGCCGCGACGACCTGGACGGTGCTGGGCGGCACCTCGCTGCGCCGGGAGGCGATGACGCTCGCCGACGCGCTGGACGAGGGGGATCTGCCCGCCGCGCGGGCCCGGCTGCCACACCTGTGCGGTCGCGATCCGTCGACATTGGACGAATCCGAGCTGGCGCGCGCGACCGTCGAGTCGGTCGCGGAGAACACCTCCGACGCCGTGGTGGCACCGCTGGCATGGGGCGCGCTGACCGGCCTGCCGGGCCTGTTGGGGTACCGGGCGATCAATACGCTGGACGCGATGGTGGGGCATCGGTCGCCTCGGTACCGGGACTTCGGTACCGCCGCCGCCCGCCTGGACGACGTGGCCAACCTGGCGCCTGCGCGGGCGACGGCAGCGCTGACCGTGCTGACCGCGCCGGTGGCCGGCGGCAGCCGGATGGGAGCCCTGCGGGCCTGGCTGCGCGACGGCGGCCGGCACCCCAGCCCGAACGCGGGACAGTGTGAGGCCGCCATGGCCGGAGCGCTCGGAGTCCGCCTCGGCGGCCGCAACGTGTATCACGGCAGGGTCGAGGAGCGGCCCACGCTCGGCGACGGACGGCCGCCCGCGGCGGCGGACATCCGGGGGGCGGCACGGCTCTCCGGTGCCATCGCGACCGCGGCGGTGGTGATGGCGGTGGGCCACGCGGCCGCCCGTCCGTGGCGCCGTGCGTTGCTCGCCCGTGCACTGCCCCGGATCTCGGCCGCTGTCCTTCCCCGGCCGGGCCGGCGCGCCGACGGTGGGTGGGCGCGATGACCGCCGGTGGGCTGCTGGTCGCCGGTACCAGTTCCGACGCCGGCAAGAGTGTGGTCGCGGCCGGGATCTGCCGCTGGCTGCGGCGGCGTGGCGTACGGGTCGCGCCCTTCAAGGCGCAGAACATGTCGAACAACTCGGTGGTTGCCCTCGACGGTGGGGAGATCGGCCGGGCCCAGGCACTCCAGGCCGCCGCCTGCGGGCTGGAGCCCAGCGTCCGGTTCAACCCGGTGCTCCTGAAGCCGGGCAGCGATCACACCAGCCAGGTGGTGCTGCGTGGTCAGGCGGTTGGCAGGCTGGGCGCGGCCAGCTTCGCCGAGCGGCGTCCGGAGCTGGCCAGGGTCGCGTTCGAGACGCTGGCCGAGTTGCGCGCCGACTTCGACGTGGTGATCTGCGAGGGCGCGGGGAGCCCGACCGAGATCAACTTGCGGGACGGCGACTTCGTCAACATGGGCCTGGCCCGGCAGGCGAATCTGCCGGTGGTGGTCGTGGGTGACATCGACCGGGGTGGGCTGTTCGCCGCGTACTTCGGCAGCATCGCGCTGCTCGATCCGGAGGATCAGGCGCTGATCGCCGGCTTCGTGGTGAACAAGTTCCGGGGCGACCTGGCGCTGCTCCAGCCCGGCCTGGACCGGTTGGGAAAGCTGACCGGACGCCCGGACTTCGGTGTCCTGCCCTGGCATCCGGACCTGTGGCTGGACACCGAGGATTCACTGTCCGCGGTGGACGGTCGGTTGGTGGGCCGGCCCGAGCCGCCAGTGGGCGACCAGTGGCTGCGCGTGGCGGTCGTCCGGCTCCCGCGCATCTCCAACTCCACCGACGTCGAGGCGCTGGCCGCGGAGCCCGGCGTCGCGGTACGGCTGACCACCTCGGCGGCCGAGGTCGCCGAGGCGGATCTCGTCGTCCTGCCCGGCAGTAAGTCCACAGTGGACGATCTGGACTGGTTGCGCCGCACCGGCCTGGCGACGGCCGTCGCCGCCCACGCCGCACAGGGCAAGCCGCTGTTGGGGATCTGCGGTGGCTTCCAGATGCTCGCCAACACCATCGACGACGAGGTGGAGAGCCGCCAGGGCGTCGTGAAAGGGCTCGGCCTTCTGCCGGTGGAGGTCAGCTTCGCTGCCTCGAAGACGCTGGCCCATTCGGCCGGCCGGGCGTTCGGGGCCGACGTGCACGGGTACGAGATCCACCACGGTCAGGTGTCGACCAGCGGTGCGCCGCCACTGATCGAGCCGGGGGAGGGAGCCCGGGTCGGCAACGTCTTCGGTACCCACTGGCACGGCACCTTCGAGTCCGACGACTACCGGCGCGCGTTCCTCACCGAGGCCGCCCGGCTGGCTGGGCGGCACGGGTTCACGGTCGCGCCGGACGTCGACTTCGCGGCCCGCCGGGGGCGTTTCCTCGACCTGCTCGGCGACCTGGTCGAAGAGCACCTGGACACGGACGCGCTCTGGCGGCTCATCGAATCGGGCGTGCCGGCCGGGCTGCCGTTCCTGCCACCCGGAGCCGTGTGATCATGGCCGTGGGGAGGTTCGACGACCTGGCCGCCGCGATCCTGCGAGCGCCGGCCCGGCTGGGCGCGGTTCGCGCGGTGGCCGTGGACGGTCCGACCGGCGCGGGTAAGACGACCTTCGCCGAGCGGCTCGCGGAATCGGTGTCGGCGGCCGGGGCGAGAGTGTCGGTGGTGCACACCGACGACCTGCTCGACGGTTGGCAGGACCAGTTCGGCTTCTGGCCCCGGCTCGAGGCGGGCGTACTGGCACCGATGCGCGCCGGGCGCCCCGGTCGGCACCCGGTCTACGACTGGGTACGCGGCAGGTTCGACGGCACCCGCGAGGTGCCGGTACCAGATGTGTTGATTGTCGAGGGGAGCACCACCACCCGTGCCGAGATGCGTCCCGAGCTGTCGCTGTCGGTTTTCGTGTGCGCCCCCGCCGACCTGCGGGTGAACCGGGTCCTGAGCCGGGACGGAGCCGCCGTACGGGAGCCGCTGCTGCGTTGGATGGACGCGGAGACGGCGTACCTCGTTGCACACGGGAGCCATGATTGGGTGGACGCCCTGATAGACGGGGCGTCAAAGCTGGGGCACGATCCGAGAAGCGAATTCATTCGATTGCCGCGACCGGGGGATGACGATGACTGAGACCGCACCGGTACGCCGACGCGTGGTTCTGACCGGCATCAGTTCACGGGCCTGGGAACACCCGGCCGACCGGGGAGCGCTGACCGCGCTGCGCGAGTTGCGCGGCTTCGACCAGGTGCTCAAGCTGCTTTCCGGACTGTGGAGCGAGCGAGGATGGCGGCTGCAGTATCTCGGCGGCGCGATCCGGGCCGACCATCGGCAGCATCCGCGGGTCCACCGGCTGTTCGCCGAAGCCGCGGCGTCGCTGGACATCGCCACCCTGCCCGAGCTGTACATCGAGTTCTCACCGAGCCTCAACGCCAGCTGCGTCGGCATGTCCTCCCCGTTCATCGTGGTCACCAGCCGCGCCGTCGAACTCTTCGACGACGACGAACTGCGCTACGTGCTCGGCCACGAGCTGGGTCACCTGGTCAGCGGGCACGCGGTCTACCGGACGATGATGGCGATCCTGAGCCGCATGGCGCTCAACCTGGCCTGGCTGCCGATCGGCTCCATCGCGTTGCGGGCGATCATCGTCGCCCTGCACGAGTGGTGGCGCAAGGCCGAGTTGTCGGCCGACCGGGCCGGGCTGCTGGCCGGCCAGGACCCGGCCGCGGCGCTGCGGGCACACATGAAGCTGGCCGGTGGCGGCGACCTGTCGGAGATCGATACGGCGGCGTTCCTGGATCAGGCCGCGGAGTACGACAAGGGTGGCGACCTCCGCGACAGCCTGCTCAAGCTGCGCATGGTGGCATTTCTGACCCATCCGCTGCCGGTGGCGCGTGCCGCCGAACTGCGGCTCTGGATCGACCAGGGCGGATACCAGCGGATTCTGTCCGGGGACTACCCGCGCCGGGAGAACGACGGAGACGCCTCGCTGTCCGACGACGTCAAGGCCGCGGCCGATGAGTACCGCAGCGCCTTCAACCGGTCGCAGGACCCGCTGGTCGGGCTGCTGCGCAAGCTGGGCGACGGCGCCTCGGGCATGGGCGACTGGGTCGGCAGCGGCGCTGGTCGGGTCCGCGACTGGATGGGCGGTGGCCGGCGAGCCGGAACCAACGGCTCGACGGACGAGTCGTCGGGCCCGTCCGGAGCGCCGGAGGATCCCCAAGACTGAGGCGGCGCCACCGGCGAACCCGGACGAGTCCGGCTCCGCGTGGGCCGGTGCGAAGTTCGGGCCGTGGTGGGCCGGTGACAGCGCCGGCCTGGCCTCGACGCTGGTCGCTTCGACCCCGGCGTCTCCTCGGTGGAGCGTGCTCGGCCGCCCGACCTGCCCCGCTTCTCCGGGTGGCGGCGGACGGGCCGGGGGCCTGGGACGTGGCCGCGGGGTAAGCACCGCATACGATCGCGGGCATGACCGAAGCTGACCTGCGTGATGCCGTGACCCGGGTGTTGCCCGGGGTGACCGAGGATCTGATCCGGCTCGTCCGGATCCCGGGGATCGCCTTTGCGGGCTTCGACCACGAGAAGGTCGAACGCTCTGCCGAGGCGGTCGCCGACCTGCTCCGCGGCGCCGGCCTGCCCGATGTCCGCATCGTGCGCCAGGGTGGCCAGCCCGCCGTGATCGGGCGCCGGCCGGCTCCCCCCGGGGCGCCGACCGTGCTGCTCTACGCCCACCACGACGTCCAGCCGGTCGGCGACCTCAGCCAGTGGCGCACCGAGCCGTTCGAGCCCACCGAGATCAACGGCCGGCTCTACGGCCGGGGCTGCGCCGACGACAAGGCCGGCGTGCTGGCCCACGTCGCCGCCCTGCGGGCCTTCGGCGACGATCTGCCGGTCGGCATCGTCGTCTTTGTCGAGGGCGAGGAGGAGTACGGCTCGGAGTCGCTGGAAGACCTGCTGCGCACGTACCGCGACGAGATCGCCGCAGACGTCATCGTGATCGCTGACTCCGGCAACTGGGACATCGGGGTACCGGCGCTGACCACCAGCCTGCGCGGTCTGGTCAACGTGTTCGTCGACGTCGCGACGCTGGACCACGCGGTGCACAGCGGCATGTTCGGCGGCGCGGTACCCGACGCGCTGACCACGCTGTGCCGGCTGCTGGCGACGCTGCACGACGAGTCCGGCGACGTGGCGGTACCTGGCCTGGTCAGCAACCCCGCGTCCCCGCTGGATTACCCCGTCGACCGGTTCCGGGCGGAGTCCGGGATCCTGGACGGCGTCGAACTGATCGGTACCGGCCGGCTGGTGGACCGAGTCTGGACCAAGCCGACGGCGACCGTACTGGGCATCGACGCACCGAAGACGGGCGAGGCCCCCAACGCGCTGGTACCGACGGCGCGCGCCAAGGTCTCGGTACGGCTGGCGCCCGGCGACGATCCGGCCAAGGCGTTCGAGGCGGTCAAGGCATACCTCGAGGCGCGTGCCCCGTGGGGCGCACAGGTCACGGTCACGCTGGAGCAGGGCGGAGCACCCTGCGTCGTGAACGCCGACGGCCCGGCCTACGACGCGGCCCGGTCGGCCTTCCGTACCGCCTGGGACGGCGTCGACCCGGTGGACATCGGGGTCGGCGGCTCGATCCCGTTCATCGCCACCTTCCAGGAACTGTTCCCGTCCGCCTCGGTGCTCGTGACCGGGGTCGAGGACCCGGACTCCCGGGCACACGGGCCGAACGAGAGCCTGCACCTGGGCGAGTTTGCCCGGGTCTGCCTGGCCGAGACGCTGCTTCTGGCGAATGTCGCGGAGATGGTTCAGCCCGCGGTGGGCTGATGATAGTGTTTCGAACATGCGTACGAACGAATCAATCGAGCGGCTCGATGCCGCCGTGCGTGCTCTCGGCGACGTAGACCTTGCCGACTGGTCCGACGCGACCCTGCGCGGGCACCTCGAAGAACTCTCGGCCGTGCTGTGCAGGGTCGACGGGCAGCTCGCCCGACTCGCCGACGCGGTTCGTGCGCGGGGCTTCCGCGTGGAGGAGAAGCCGGAGGAGAGGACCGCGGTCACGCTCGCAGCCTGACCGAGCCAGCCGCCGGCCCGGCCCGGCCCAGTCGCCTGGGCCGGGCCGGGCTCGGATCTGCCCGGCTGAGCCGTCCGGGCCGGGTCCGGGCTGAGCTGACGCGGACCTGCCCGGCTGAGCCGTCCGCGCCACCGGCCCGCCTGTCCGCGCCACCGGCCCACCTGTTCGCGCCACCGGCCCGCCTGTCCGGGCTGAGGCGCACTGCGGATCGAGCCGCCGGGGGCCGCCAAGCCGTCCCCGACGGCGGCCTGACGCGGCGGAACCGGCGGGAACGGACCTTGCCGGCGGCACCCGAAGTGTCGGAGGCGGCTGCGAGGATCCCACTATGCAGTTTGTGGAGCTCGCCGCCACCTCCGCCGCCGTCGCGGCCACCTCGGCGCGGCGCGGGAAGATCGATCTGCTTGCCGCCGCGCTGCGCGGCCTGGCTCCCGACGAGATCGAGGCCGGCGCGGCCTACCTCGCCGGCGAGCTTCGCCAGCGCCAGATCGGGGTCGGCTGGGCCGCCGTGCGCGACGCGCCGCCGCCCGCCGAGCAGGCCACGCTCACCGTGGCCCAGGTCGACGCCGCGCTGGGCGAGATCGGTGCGCAGTCCGGCTCCGGCTCCCAGGCCCGGCGCCGTTCGCTGCTGGGTGCGCTGTTCGGCGCCGCTACCGCCGACGAGCAGCGGCTGCTGGTCGGGCTGCTCTCCGGCGAGGTGCGCCAGGGCGCGCAGGCGGGACTCCTGGCCGACGCCATCGCCCGGGCGGCCGGCGTGGAGGTGGCCGAGGTGCGGCGGGCTCTGCTGCTCTCCGGCGATCTCAAGACCGTCGCCCGGGCCGCGCTGACCGGGGGATCGGCGGCGCTGGGCGAGTTCCTGTTGCAGGTCGGCCGGCCGCTCGCACCGATGCTGGCCCAGGCGGCCGCGAGCGTCGACGCCGCGCTGGAGGCCACCGGCTTCCCCGCCGCGGTCGATGACAAGCTCGACGGCGTCCGGATCCAGGTGCACCGGTCGGGCGACGACGTGGCCGTCTACTCGCGGAGCCTGGCCGACATCACCGCGCGCATGCCCGACGTCGTGGCCGCGGCGCTGGCTCTGCCCGCCGGGCAGATCGTGCTCGACGGCGAGGCCGTCGCGCTGGACCCGGCCGGGCGTCCCAGGCCGTTCCAGGAGACGTCGGCGCGGGCCGCCCGCCGGGCCGGTCAGGCGGAGAAGGCCGGCGGGCAGGCGCCCGAGGCCGGTGACGTGCTCACGCCGTACTTTTTCGACGTGCTGCACCTCGACGGCGCGGACCTGCTCGACGAGCCGGGTGAGCGGCGTTGGGCCGTGCTGGCCGACGCGGTCCCGGGCGGGCTGCTGGTCGGCCGGCGGATGGTGTCCACGGTGGAGGAGGCCGCCGCCGCCTTCGATGCCGCGCTGACCAGCGGCCACGAGGGCGTCGTGGTGAAGGCGGCCGGGGCGCCCTACGATGTCGGGCGCCGCGGCTCCGCCTGGGTCAAGGTCAAGCCCCGGCACACGCTCGACCTGGTCGTGCTCGCCGCCGAGTGGGGCCACGGCCGGCGCAGGGGTTGGCTGTCCAACCTCCACCTGGGTGCCCGGGACCCGGCGACCGGCGGGTTCGTGATGCTCGGCAAGACCTTCAAGGGCCTCACCGACGAACTGTTGCGCTGGCAGACCGAGCGGCTGCTGGAGTTGGCGACCGACCGCAACGACTGGGTGGTGAAGGTGCGGCCCGAACTCGTCGTGGAGATCGCGTTCGACGGGGTGCAGACCAGCCCGCGGTACCCGGGCGGAGTGGCCCTACGCTTCGCCCGGGTGCTGCGCTACCGGGAGGACAAGCCGGCCGGTGAGGCCGACACCATCGACGATGTCCGGCGCCTTCACATGGCTGCCAGCGACCGCACGTAGTTCACCTGCTGGTAGAGGTACTGCACCTGGTTCTGGTCGGCTGCCGGGATCCGGGCCACGTACTGGTGCGGGCCGTTGACCACGTGTACCTGCACCACCCCCCGGTGGGTGGTCTCCTTCGCGAGCAGGAACAGCAGGCTGAAGACGGTGAGGCAGAAGAACAGGACGATCGCCAGAACGATGGCCCACGTGGGGATCTTCTGTTCGGTGATCCACTGATCCGTGACCGTCCACTGCGAGCCCTGCAGCGGGAAGGTACCGGCCGGCGTGCGGACCGTCGTGGCGGTCACCTGGATCTCGCCGATCTGCATGATCACCGGCTCGTCCACCGCGTAGGACGACGGCGGACCGGAGTAGGGCGACGGCGGACCGGGGTAGGCGGGCGCCAGGCCGGGGTAGGGGTACCGGGCGGCCGGAGGGTAGCTCGGCCCGGACACCGGTGTCGGCAGCGCGGCGGGCTCCGGCCCGGGCGGCGGCTGGGTAGGCATCGGCTGGGCGGGCACCGGCTGGGCTGGCATCGGCAGGGTTGGAGCCGGCTCGCTGAGCGCCGGCACGCCGGTGGTCGGGTTGGTGAGGGCCGGGTCGCCGGTGGCGGGGTCGCCGGAGGCAGGCTCGGTGGCCGCCGGCCCGGGCAGCGGCACGGTCGACGCCCACGGGTCGTGGTAGGGCGGCGCGCTGTAGGGCGTCGGCTGCGTCGGCTCCGGTTCCACCATGACGTCGATTACACCAGCCCACCACCAGCGGCGGGAACCCCGAACCTCCCGGTGCGCCGGGCCGCCGCCAGCGAGGGCAACCCGCCAGCCAGGGAAGCCGTCACCAGCGAGGAGAGCCGCTACCGGCGAGGAGGGCGGCACCAGCGAGGGAAGCCGCTACCGGCGAGGAGAGCCGCTACCGGCGAGGAGAGCCGCTACCGGCGAGGAGAGCCGCTACCGGCGAGGGAAGCCGGCACCAGCGAGGGCAAGCCGCAGCCAGTCAGGCCAGCGAGGGGGAGCCGGGATCCGTCAGACCGCCGGCGAGACCGGGGCGTCCGGGTGCTCGGCCGAGCCCAGCGCCGCGAGATCCAGGTCGCTGACCCGCGGATGGGCCTCCCGGTACGCCGCCCAGCAGAAGCCGATCAGCGCGATGAGGGCGAAGCACCACCACTGGACGACGTAGCCGGCGTTCATCGTCGAGTCCTGGTGATCGACCGGGATGGCGCCGAAGGACGGGCTGTTGGCCGTCGGTTTCTGGCTGTCGAGCGTCACGTACCCGCCGAGCAGCGGGTACGGCACCGCGCCCGCCAGCTTCTCGGGCGAGATCCGGCGTACGGTCAGCTTCCCGTCGGTACGGATGGCCGTCTCGGCCTTGCTCTCCGGCAGGTGTACCAACCCGGTCACGGTCACCTCGCCGGTGGGCGCGGGCGGAACGGCGGGCAGGGTGAGGGCGGCCCCCGACGGTGCCGGAGCCAGCCAGCCGCGGTCGACCAGTACCGCGGCTCCGTTCGCCAGCCGGAGTGGATCGAGGATCTCGAAGCCGACCTGGCTGTTCAGGGTCCGTTCCCGCGCGATGATCTCGTGCCCCGGGTCGTACCGGCCGGTGACCGTGACCCTGGTCCACGCCGCGTCGTTCGTCGGCGCCTTCCCGACCGCCATTACCTTCGTGGCGGGCACCGGCGCGGCGGCCGAAGCGGTGTCGACCCGATTGTTGGAGTCGGCGCGTTCGTGATACCGGTCGAGCTGCCAGAACCCCAGCCCGACCATGATCACTGCCAGCACCACCATCAGGGCGGCGAAGGCGATCCACCTGGGCGTGGTGAGGAACCGGTACACGTCGTTCCACGCTACCGGCAACCCTCGACCGACGTGCGTTGGGTATCGTCACATTGCCGTGACCTAGGTCCACCCCTGCCGGCCAGGATCGACAAGCGTTGCCCCGCAGCCGCGAGGAGCCATCGATGAGCGCCACTCCAAGGGTCATGATCGCCGCACCTTCCTCCGGCAACGGCAAGACTGCGGTCGCCGTGGGGCTGCTGGCGGCGCTGCGGTCGAGGGGACTGGTCACAGCGGGTTTCAAGGTCGGCCCGGACTTCCTCGACGCCGGCTACCTGGGCGTGGCCGCCGGCCGGCCGGGCCGCAACCTGGACCCCGGACTGGTCGGCACGGCGCTGCTGCCCGCGCTGTTCGGGCACGGCGCGGCCGGGGCCGAGGTGTCCGTGATCGAGGCGACCATGGGCCTGTACGACGGGCTGTCCGGACACACCGACGTGCCGTCCAGCGCGCAGGTCGCCGAGCTGCTGAAGGCGCCCGTGGCGCTGGTGGTCGACGTCGCGGCCATGGGCCAGTCGGTGGCCGCCATGGTGCACGGCTTCCGGGTGTACGACGAACTGCTCTGGCTGGGCGGCGTGATCCTCAACCAGGTCGCCTCGGACCGGCACGAACAGGTGCTGAGGGAGGCGCTGGACGACATCGGGGTACCGGTCCTGGGCGCGCTGCGCCGCCGCGAACTGTCCGGCGTCGCGTTGCCGTCCCGGGCCGACGGTCTGGTGCCGGTGGTTCACCGCAGCACCGATGTCGCCCGGGCGATCCGCCGCCTCGCCGAGGTGATCACCGGTTCGGTGGACCTGGACCGGCTGCTCATGCTGGCGCGCTCGGCACCGGATCTCGGGACGGAAGCGTGGTCGCCCGCCGCGGCCGTCGGGCCGTGGTCGCCGCCGGCTGGCGCCGGCCCGTGGTCGCCTCCGGCTGCCGCGGGGCCGGTGTCGATCGGCGTGGGGCCGTGGCCATCCGCGAGCGCACCGGCGCCGTCGAGCGCCCGGCAGCACTCGACCGGCACGGGCGCGTGGCCGATCTCCGCCGGGCCGTCGTCACCCGCCCGCCCACCGTTGCAGGCCGGGTCACCGTTGCAGGCCGGCCCTTCGTCACCGGCCGGGCCACCGGCGATGGCCGTGGGCCGGTGGCCGTCACCGGTCGCTGCCGGGCCGTCGCCGATAGCAGGCGGGCCGCTGGTGGGCGGGTCGCTGGCCGGCGGGACGGGGGCGTTCGGCACCGCCCCGGTTCCGGGCTCCTTCCGCCCGATGATCGGAGTGACCACCGGTTACGGCTACCCGGAGACCGCCGAACTGCTGGCCGCGGCGGGCGCCGAGGTGGTCGGGGTGGATCCGCTGCGGGACGAGACGTTGCCGGACGGCGTACGCGGGCTGGTCATCGGCGGAGGGCTTCCCGAGGGGTACCTCGACGAGCTGTCCGCCAACGGTTCGCTGAACCTTGCCGTGGCGCGGCTGGCGGCCGCCGGGTACCCGATCGTCGCCGAGGGCGCCGGGCTGGCCTGGCTGTGCCGGGAGTACGACGGCCGGCCGATGTGCGGGGTCATCGACGCGGCGGGTCGCACCGGAGAACACGTCGTCATCGGATACCGCGATGCTACGGTACGGTCTGTTTCGCCGGTCTTGCCGCTGGGAACGCGGATCGTCGGCTATAAACAACATCGTGGCCTGGTGAGCCCCCGGGCGGGTGAGCAACCCGCCTGGTCATGGCCGGGCGGAGCGCCGGAGGGGTTCGTGTCGGTTGGGCTGCACGCGTCGTACCTGTGCCTGCACTGGGCCGCGGCGCCAGAGATGGCGGTGCGGTTCGTGACGGCCGCGGCGGGCGGTGCCCCGACCATGAGGCTGGCGTCTTGAGCCAGGAGGCCGTTCGTGCCGGCGTGTCGCCGGCGCGGATCTTCCCTCAGTTGACGGTGACCACTCCACGCCTGGACGTGCGTGGCCTGGTCGCCGACGACGCCGTCGACGTCACCGAGGTCTTCAGCGACAGGCAGACCCGGCGGTGGCTGCACTTCCCGGCGGAGTCCGGGCCGGTCGACGGCCTGTCCTGGTGCACGGAGCTGGCCCGGGAGCGGCGCGAGCGCGGGTCCGGCGACCACTACGCGGTGGTACGCCGCGAGGACGAGCGCATCGTCGGGCTGATGTGGACCGGGCGCACCGACTGGTCGGCGATGTCCACCGAGATCGCGTTCGCGGTCAGCCCGCACGCCCGCGGGTTCGGCGTGGCGGCGGAGGCGGTGGACGCGCTCACCATCGCGCTGATCCTGGAGCACGGGTTCCAGCGGGTCGAGCTGCGGGTGGTACCGGGCAACAAGGCGTCCCGCCGGGTGGCCGAGAAGGCCAGCTTCGTCTACGAGGGGCTGCTGCGCAACGCCGGCCACGTCCACAGTGGACGCGTCGACCTGGAGATGTGGTCGCTGGTCGCCGGCGACCTGCGCTAGCGCCACACCCGCCGCCCGGGGCGGCTCAGCCGGGCTGCGGGGTACCCACGATGTTCGGCGGCGGCGGGGTGAAGTTCACCACCGGTACGCCCGCCAGGGCATCGTGGATGGTCAGCGCCACGGTGTCGACCGGCTTCTCCGACTGCGCGTCGCCCACCGCGTCCGCTGGTTCGTCCGGATCCGCGATGAAGCTGGCCCCGGCCAGTTGCGGGGTGATCCCGGCGAACCAGGCTGCCCGGGTCGAGTCGGTGGTACCCGTCTTGCCGGCGAACGGCCGGCCCGCCGCCGCGTACGCCCCCGGTGCCGTGGACCAGCCCCCACAGCTGCCGGTCGCCGCGTTGAACCCGGTCGTGCAGCGCATCGCGTCCACCGCGCCGCGCGCGACGGCGGGCGTGACAGCCTGGTAACAACGCGGCGCGGCGACCGGTACCTGGGTGCCGGCGGGGCCCTTGGTCATGACGGGCTTGCCGTCCGGGCCGGTGATCGACAGTACCGGCAGGGGTTCGCAGTACTTGCCGTCCGCGGCGACGGTCGCGTAGGCGTCCGCCATCTCGAGCGGCGTGGTGTCGGCCACGCCGAGGGTGAACGATCCCCAGCCCGGTGCCTTTTTCGCCGAGGCCTGCTCCTGGTCGACGTCGGTGTGCCAGGTCAGGCCGAGCCGCTCCGCCATGCTCACCGCGTTCTGCGCGCCGACCCGCTCCTCGACCTGGATCCAGTACGTGTTGACCGACTCGCCCCAGCCCGACCACATGGTCTGGTAGCCGGTCATGGCCGCGCTGGCGTTGGACGGGCAGTAGTAGATGCCACAGGCCGACCCGCCGGACCCGCCGAGGTACGGCGTGGTGATCGTCATCGGGGAGTAGATCTTGGTGTTGAGCGTCATCCCCTTCTCCAGCGCGGCGAGCATCGTGAAGAGTTTGAACGTCGATCCGGCCTGGTACCCGTTGATGCCGCCGCCGCCGAGCAGCGGGGTGACCGTGTTGGGGTAGGTGCCCCGGATGTTCGCCGTGCGGTTGCCCGGCGACGTGCTGAGCCCGTTCCCGGACGTGTCCAGCGAGTATCTTCGGTTGACCGCCATCGCTTTTATCAGCCCGGTTCCGGGCTCGATGAAGACCGAGCCCAGGGCGAACGGGTCATTGACGCCGGACGCGGACAGGGTGCGCGCCATCGCGGCCGCCTGGGTCTTCGGGTCCAGCGACAGCGTGATCGTGTACCCGCCGCGGTTCAGGTTCTCCAGCCGCTCCTGCGGGTTGCTGCCGAACGCGGGCTGCTGGGACCACCAACTCTTCAGCTCGTCGCAGAAGAAGCCGTAGTCGTTGTGGGCGGACGGGACCGATACGCAGTCCTTCGGCAGGTCGGACAGGTGCAGCGTGATCGGGGCCGCCTTGGCCTGCTTGGCTTCGCCCGGCGAGATGTACTCCAGTTGCTGCATCCGGTCGATGACGTAGTTGCGCCGCTGCAGGGCGGCGGCCTGGTCGGAGCCGGCCGGGTCGTAGGCCGAGGGTGCCTGGACCAGGCCAGCGATGAGTGCGGCCTGGTCGAGGCTGAGATCCGAGGGGGTCTTGGAGAAGTACGTCTGTGCGGCGGCGTAGACCCCGTAGGCGCGGTGGCCGAAGTACGCGATGTTCAGGTACCCCTCGAGGATCTGCTGTTTGGTCATCCGCTTTTCCAGGTTGAGCGCGAGCTTCATCTCCCGGACCTTGCGGTCGGCGTCCTGTACGGTCGCGTCGACCGACTGTTGCGGGGTGGAGGCACCGTCGCGCAGCGCGTTGCGGACGTACTGCATGGTCAGCGTCGACGCGCCCTGTGCGACCGTACCCGCCTGCTGGTTCGCGACGAAGGCGCGTATTGTCCCTTTGAAGTCCACGCCGTGATGCTGGAAGAACCGCGCGTCCTCGGCGGCCACGATGGCCTCCTGAACCAGCGGGGAGATGCTCGTCAGCGGTGTGTACTTGCGATCCTCTTCGTAAAACGTGGTGATTGGCGTCTTGCCGTCGGCGCCGTACACGTAGGTCGTCTGGGGCGACGGTGTGATGGTCAACTCATCGGGCATGCGGTCGAACACGTCCGCGCCGATCTTGGCGACCAGCCCGATCGCGGCGGTCGCCGGATAGGCGACGGCGGCGATGACCAGCGAAGAGATGAGGATCAGACGGATGAAACGCTTTCTGCGTTCGGCTTGGGTGAGGGCATGCTTGACCACTCATTCAAGATAGGACATAAGATGTTATGTCGTGATTAAAAGTCCAGCAGATTGAGCTAACTCTGACTGGCACGATCAACACATGACGAGTCTCGGCTTTCACGGCGACGCCGAACTGGCGGCCGGCCTGGTCGATCTGGCGGTCAACGTGCGGCAGGACCCGCCGCCGGACTGGCTGGCCGAGCCGATCGGGGCCTCCCTGCGGGACCTCGCCCGGTATCCCGATCCCGCGCCGGCCCGCGCCGCACTCGCCGAGCGCCACGGCCGCCCGGCCGGAGAGGTGCTGGTGACGGCGGGGGCGTCCCAGGCGTTCACGCTGCTGGCGCAGGCGCTGCGCGCGGTACGCCGACCGCTGGTCATCCACCCGCAGTTCACCGAGCCCGAGGCGGCACTGCGGGCGGCCGGCCATCCGGTGCGGCGGCTGATCCTCAGAGTGGAGGACGGGTTCCGGTTGGACCCCGCGGCGGTACCGGAGGACGCCGACCTGGTCATGGTCGGCAACCCGACGAACCCCACCTCGGTGCTGCACCCGGCCGCCACGATCGCGGCGCTGGCCCGACCCGACCGGGTACTGGTCGTGGACGAGGCGTTCGCCGACACCGTGCCGGGTGAGCCGGAGTCGCTCAGCGGACGGCGTGACCTGCCCGGACTCGTGGTCCTGCGCAGCCTCACGAAGACCTGGGGCCTGGCCGGGCTCCGGATCGGGTACCTGCTGGGCGAGCCCGAACTGCTGAGCCAACTGGCGGCGGTACAGCCGCTGTGGCCGGTCTCCACCCCCGCGCTGGCCGCCGCG
>DASXOA010000416.1:0-10321 GCA_036494675.1 Rugosimonospora sp. | reverse complement strand
TCGCCGTCTCGTACCCGATGCCGGTGTTGGCTCCGGTGACCACGGCGACCCGCCCCCGCTGGTCGCCCACGTCGCCGACGGTCCAGCGCGGGCCGGTGACGCGTGCACCGGCGGGGCGCGATCCGCGTCCGCTCATCGTCTGCTCCTCCCGCCGGCAACGGCCGAGGTGTTCGCCGCCGAGGGTTGTCGGTGCGCCGGGGCGGGCACCGGCACGGTCAGCCGTCATTTTCCCACCAGGGAGGACCTGTTCGCGGCGATCCGGCTGGGCCCGCATAGCGGGCCTCGCCGGCCAGGCCGCCGCGCTGGCGGACCGCGTCATCACGGTGGTCTGCGAGGGGCTGCGCGCGCCGGCGCGCCGCTAGTTCTGACGATCGGCGCAGCGCCGGTATTCCGGTCGATCACGCACGGCCGGCTGCGGCACACTGTTGCCGTGCTGCTGACCATCACCTCGACCGCGACTCCCGCCACCGACCTCGGCTTCCTGCTGCACAAGCATCCGGGGCGGGTGCAGGAGTTCGACGTGTCGGTGGGTCGCGCGCACGTGTTCTACCCGGAGGCGGGCGAACAGCGGTGCACCGCGGCGCTGCTGCTGGAGGTCGACCCGATCGCGCTGGTGCGCGGCAGGCGGACTGGTGCGCCGGACGCGTTCTCGCTGGCGCAGTACGTCAACGACCGGCCGTACGCGGCGTCGTCGATGCTCGCGGTCGCCCTGGGCAGGGTGTTCCGCACGGCGCTCGCCGGACGCTGTGACGCCCGGCCCGATCTGCCCGACCGGCCGCTCCCGCTGGACATTCACGTGCCCGCGCTGGCCTGCGAGGGTGGCTCTGCCACGGCCGAGCGGCTGTTCGCCCCGCTGGGTTGGTCGGTGCGGGCCACCCCCGTCCCGCTGGACCCGACGGTGCCGGCGTGGGGCGAGTCCCGGTACGTCGACCTGCGGCTGTCCGGCGAGGTACGGCTGGCCGACGCGCTCAACCACCTGTACGTGCTGCTGCCCGTACTGGACGGCGCGAAGCACTACTGGGTCGGGGTCGACGAGGTCGAGAAGTTGGTCCGGGCCGGGCAGGGTTGGCTGCGTACCCACCCGGAACGTGAGCTGATCGCCGAGAAGTACCTGGCGCACCGGCGCAGCCTCGTGATGACCGCGGTGGGCCGGCTCGCCGAGGTCGACGACGCCGAGCCGGAGGCACTGGACAACGCGGTACCCGACGATGACCCGGCGCGCGACGCGGTGCCCGATGCCGGGCCGGAAGCGGGCACTCCGGCCGTCGGTGCGCCGCCAACCGCGACCGGGGCAACCACAGCAGGGGCGACAGCGGCCGGAACGACAGCAGCCGGGGCGACAGCGGCCGGAACGAGAGCGGCCGGGGCGACAGCGGCCGGATCGGCAGAGGCGGCCGGGCGCCCGACGGCGGCCGGGCGGCAGCCGGGACTGGCCGTGCAGCGCAGGGACGCGGTGCTGGCCGCGCTGCGGGCGGCCGGCGCCTCGCGCGTGGTCGACCTGGGATGCGGCGGGGGTGCCCTGACCCGGTGCCTGCTCGACGAGCCGTCCGTGGCCCAGGTGCTCGGCGTCGACGTGTCGCACCGGGCACTGGAGGTCGCCGCGCGCCGGCTGCGCCTGGACCGGTTGTCGGACCGGCAGCGCGACCGGGTGACGCTGATCCAGTCGTCGCTGACCTACCGCGACGCGCGGATCGCCGGGTTCGACGCGGCCGTACTGATGGAGGTCATCGAGCACCTCGACCCGCCGCGCCTGCCCGCGCTGGAGCGCTGCGTCTTCGGCTACGCCCGGCCCCGTACCGTCGTGGTCACCACGCCGAACGTCGAGTACAACGTGCGGTACCCGGGCCTGCCGGCCGGTACGGTGCGCCACCGCGACCACCGGTTCGAGTGGACGCGCGAGCAGTTCCGCGCGTGGGCGGGCGCCACCGCGTCCCGGCACGGGTACACGGTGCGCTACGTACCCGTCGGCCCGGACGATCCCGAGGTGGGGCCACCCACCCAGATGGCGGTGTTCGACGACTCGACCCACTGTGGGTCGGCGCGGGCCGGGTCGGCGCGGGCCGGATCGGCGGAGGAGGTGGCCGCGTGAGCGAGACCATCAGCGAGACCACCAGCGAGCCGACCGCCGGCGAGCCGATCCGGCTCGGCATCCCCCAACTGTCGCTCGTCGTCCTCGTCGGCGTCTCCGGCTCGGGCAAGTCCACGTTCGCGCGGACCCACTTCGGCCCGTACGAGGTGATCTCCAGCGACGTCTGCCGCGGCCTGGTCTCGGGTGACGAGAACAACCAGGCGGCCACCGCCGACGCGTTCGACGTGCTGCACTACATCGCCGGAAAGCGGCTCGCCGCCGGGCACCTGACCGTCGTCGACGCGACGAACGTGCAGCCCGAGGCGCGGCGCTCGCTCGTCGAACTGGCCCGCGCCCACGACGTCCTGCCGGTGGCCATCGTGCTCGACATCGCGGAGAAGGTGTGCGTACGGCGCAACACCGAACGCCCGGACCGCGACTTCAGCGCGCACGTCGTCCACCGCCAGCACGACCAGTTGCGCCGCGGCCTGCGCGGGCTGAGCCGGGAAGGCTTCCGCCGGGTGCACGTGCTGCACGGTACCGGGCAGGTGGACTCCGCCGTCATCGTGCGCGAGCGGCTGTTCAACGACTACCGGCACGAGACCGGCCCGTTCGACGTCATCGGCGACGTGCACGGCTGCCGCCTCGAACTGGAGGAGTTGCTGGACGGGCTCGGGTACCGGATCGGCCGAGACGAGCGGGGCCGCCCGATCGACGCCGCGCACCCCGCGCGTACCGCGGTGTTCGTCGGCGACCTGGTCGACCGCGGACCCGACTCCCCCGGCGTGCTGCGCCTGGTGATGGGCATGGTCGCGGCCGGGCACGCCCTGGCCGTGCCGGGCAACCACGAGAACAAGCTGGTGCGTGCGCTGTCGGGTCACCGGGTGCAGACCACGCACGGACTCGCCGAGACTCTGGAACAACTGGCCGGGGAGTCCGACGAGTTCCGCGTACAGGTCGAGGGGTTCTGCCGCGACCTGGTGTCCCATCTGGTGCTCGACGGCGGCCGGCTCGTCGTCGCACACGCCGGGTTGAAGGAGGCGTACCACGGCCGGGCGTCGGGCCGGGTACGCAGCTTCGCCCTGTACGGCGAGACCACCGGTGAGACCGACGAGTTCGGGCTGCCGGTGCGCTACCCGTGGGCCAACGACTACCGGGGCGCCGCGATGGTCCTCTATGGACACACGCCGACACCGGAGCCGGACTGGGTCAACAACACCATGTGCCTGGACACCGGGTGTGTCTTCGGCGGCAGGCTCACCGCGTTGCGGTACCCCGAGAAGCAGGTCGTCTCCGTGCCCGCGCACCAGGTCTGGTACGAGCCGGTGAAGCCGTTCCCGCGTCCCGGCGAGGAACGGTCCGGCGAGGGGCGGGCGGGCGCCACCGGCCGGGAACCCGACCTGCTCGACATCGACGACGTACTCGGCCGGCGCGTGGTCGACGCCCGGCACCTGGGCCGGATCACCGTACGGGAGGAGCAGGCGGCCGGCGCGCTGGAAGTGATGAGCCGCTTCGCGCTCGACCCGCACTGGCTGCTGTACCTGCCGCCGACCATGGCGCCGTGCGCCACCTCCGCCGAACCGGACCTGCTGGAGCACCCGGCCGAGGCGTTCGAGGCGTACCGGGCCGACGGGGTCGCGCGGGTCGTCTGCGAGGAGAAGCACATGGGCTCGCGCGCGGTCGTCCTGGTCTGCCGCGACGAGCGCGTCGCCGGCGAACGCTTCGGAATCACGGACGGCGCCGGAGGCGCTAACCACCTGGGCGCCGGAGGCGCTGAGCAGTTGGGCGCCAGAGGAGCTGAGCAGTTGGGCACCGGAGGCGCTAACCACCTGGGCGCCGCTGGCGCTGAGCACCTGAGCGCCGGCGGCGCGGTATTCACCCGCACGGGTCGCCCGTTCTTCGCCCCCGACCTGACCGCCGCGCTGCTGGACCGGCTGCGCACCGCGGTCACCGCCGCCGGGCTGTGGGAGCGGCTGGACACCGGGTGGCTGCTGCTGGACTGCGAGCTGCTGCCCTGGTCCGTCAAGGCCGGAGACCTGCTGCGCCACCAGTACGCGGCGGTCGGTGCCGCGGCCCGGTCGGCGCTGCCGTCCGCCGTCGACGCACTGGTCGCCGCGCAGGGTGCCGGACTGGACGTCGGGGCGCTCCTGGAACGTACCCGCGCCCGGTCGGCCAACGCCGACGCGTTCACCGAGGCGTACCGCCGCTACTGCTGGCCCACCGACGGCCTGGACGGGGTGCGGCTGGCCCCGTTCCAGGTGCTGGCCACCGAGGCGGCCACGTACCACGACCGCGACCACGGCTGGCACCTGGACATCGCGGACCGGCTCGCGGACGCCGCACCCGACCTGATCCAGACCACCCGCCGGCTGCACGTCGACACCACCGACCCGGACTCCACCGCCGCCGCCGTCGGATGGTGGCGGGAGCTCACCGAGGCCGGCGGCGAGGGCATGGTGGTCAAGCCGTGGGCCAACCTGGTGCGCGCCGGGCGCGGCCTGGTGCAGCCCGGCATCAAGGTACGGGGACGGGAGTACCTGCGCATCATCTACGGCCCCGACTACACCGAGCCGGCGAACCTCCAGCGGTTGCGCCCGCGGCGCAGCCTGAACCACAAGCGCTCGCTGGCTCTACGCGAGTACGCGCTCGGCCTGGAGGCCCTGGAACGGGTCGCCGCCGGTGAACCGTTGTGGCGCGTGCACGAACCGGTCTTCGCCGTGCTGGCGCTGGAATCGGAGCCCGTCGACCCTCGGCTGTAGCCCGGATCCGCGCTACAGCTGGGGGAACTGCTGCCCCGGCCGTTCGTCCACTTCGAACAGTTGCGACGCGCGGCCGACCAGCAGCGGATCGGGCGAGCCGATGAGGTCGGCGTCCCTGCTGTCGTAGTCGAACAGGCTCAACACGTGGCGCATGGCCTGGATCCGGCCGCGCTTCTTGTCGTTGCTCTTGATGACCGTCCAGGGCGCGTCGGCGGTGTCGGTGTAGAAGAACATCGCCTCCTTCGCCTCGGTGTAGTCGCTCCACCGGTCCAGCGACGCCAGGTCGGTGGGCGAGAGCTTCCACTGCCGGACCGGGTCGATCTGCCGGATCACGAACCGGGTCTGCTGCTCACGGCGGGACACCGAGAACCAGAACTTCACCAGGTGGATGCCGGAGCGCACGAGCATCCGCTCCAGTTCGGGAGCCTGGCGCATGAACTCCAGGTACTCCGGACGGGTGCAGTAGCCCATCACCCGCTCGACGCCGGCCCGGTTGTACCACGACCGGTCGAACAGCACGATCTCGCCGGCCGCCGGCAGGTGCGCCAGGTACCGCTGGAAATACCACTGGGTGGACTCGCGCTCGCTCGGCTTCTCCAGCGCGACCACCCGGGCGCCCCGCGGGTTGAGGTGCTCCATGAACCGCTTGATGGTGCCGCCCTTGCCGGCCGCGTCGCGCCCCTCGAACAGCACCACGAGCCGCTCCCCCGAGGCCTTCACCCAGTTCTGGAGCTTGAGCAGTTCGATCTGCAGCAGCCGCTTCTCGCGCTCGTAGTCCGGCCGGCTCATCCGTTCCTGGTACGGGTAGCCTTCCCGCCACGTGTCCACCGGCTGGCCGTCCAGGTTGACGAGAACGGGATCGTCATCGTCGTCGTCCTTGACCCGGTAGTCGTCCAACCGGTCCAGCAGAAGTTCGTTGATTGGTGCGGGTTGAGCCATGCCGTCAAGGCTAGGCGCTCGCGGGAGGCGTGACGAGAGCGGCGGCTCGGGCACCTGATGGTCATCCGGTCGTTACCCGTGCTCTCCGGGGCCGTTGCCCCGGCGCCACCCGGAACTCCGGAACCGCCGCCCCCTGTGTGCGCCAATCTCGTGGCACACACATCAACGATGGACCGCTAGCCTCTGCGACGCCGCGGCACCAGGTCCGCGGCCGCCGCCTGCCAGCCCGGATAGCGGAATGCGAATCCCGCATCAGCCAGCCGTCCCGGGACCACTCGCCGGCTCTTCAACAGCAGTTCAGTGTCTGACCGGATCGCGAATGCGCCGATCTTAGCCATCCACGCGGTGGCTGGCAGACCGACCGGCACCCCCCAGGCCGAACGCAGTTCCCCCATGAACTCCCGCTGTGGCAATGGGCCGGGTGCGGCCAGATTCACGGCACCGGCGAGGTCGTCCCGCTCGATCAGGAATCGGACGGCGCGGACGAAGTCGTGGTCGTGGATCCACGAGACATACTGTCGACCGCCCGCGACCGATCCGCCGAGCCCGAGCCGTGCGAGCCAGCTCAACACGTCGAATACACCGCCACGGTCAGGGCTCATCACCATGGCCGATCGCAGCGCAATCTTGCGCGTGTCGGGTGTTGCCGCCTGTTCCTGCGCAGCTTCCCAGTTCCGGGCGATCTTGACGCTGTACGCCCAGTACCCGGGCACACCATGCTCGCCACCGCCGATCAGACCGCCGTCCTCGTCGTTGGCCGCGTCAAAGCGGTGCGCGTAAATCGTTGCGGTGCTCATCTGCATCCACACCTTCGGTGGCCGGACCGCGCCGGCGATGGCCTCACCGACAACGCGCGCCGACTCCACCCGTGAGCTCATCATGGCTTCGAGGTTCTCCTCGGTGTACCGGCAACTCACACTGCGCCCCGCGAGATTGATGACGACATCGCTGCCGTCGATCTGGCCGGCCCAACCACCAAGCGTCGAGCCGTCCCAGCGAACCTGACGCTCACCCCTCGGGGATCGCGTCAGCACCACGACGTCGTGGCCTTCGGCAGTCAACGCCCGATCCAGAATCGCGCCGACCTGCCCGGTGCCACCGGGAATGACGATCTTCACCAGTCCTCCTCGTGTCCGACGAGGGGAGCCTAACCAGCGACCTGGCGGGGGCGACCTCCACCAGATCAGAACGCAGACGGACCGCTGATGAGGGGCAGGGCGTACCAGATCCGGCTGGCTCGCCACGTCGGCCCTCCCGTCGCCAGGATTGGTCTTATCGTCAGACACAACGACCATGACGCGACGGCCCCCGGCGGGCCTGACTCGCCCCGCCGGGGGCCGGTTGGTCTCCTGCGGTCGTCAGATGGTGATCAGCACCTTGCCGACGGCGTTGTTCTCGACGGCGGCGTGCGCGTCGGCCGTGCGCTCCAGCGGGAAGTGATGCAGCGGCAGGCCGGCCTCGTCGCCCACGCGCAGGGCCCCCGCCGCGACGGCGTCGGCCACGTCGGCCACCGCGTACTCCTTGGCCCGCGCCGGCACCGTGTAGACCAGGACGCCCTGCCACCGGGCGTTGAGCGAGAAGACCCGGCGCAGCGGCAGCACCGGCGCGGAGTCCTCGGTGGCGTACATCGCCACCACGCCGCCCGGCGCGAGGACCTCGCCGTCGAGCGCCGCGTTGGCCGCCGGAGCGACCTCCACCACGATGTCCACGCCGCCGGGCACCGCCGACCTGATCGCCTCGGCGGCCGACCCGGTGCGGTAGTTCACCACGTGATGGGCGCCGGCCGCGCGGGCCAACTCCGCCTTCTCGGGGCCGCTGACGGTCGTCACGACCTGGGCGCCGGACCACACGGCGAGTTGGATCGCCGCGTTGCCCACCGCGCCGGCGCCGCCGGCGACGAGAACCGTCCGGCCGGACAGCGCGCCGGGTGCCAGGCGCTCGGGGCCGGCCTCGGCGACGGTCAGGCAGCGGTGCGCGGTCAGCGCGGGGATGCCCAGGTTCGCCCCGAGGTCGAACGACGCGCCGTCCGGAAGCGGGACCGCCTGCCGGGCCGGAAGCACGACGTATTCCTGGGCGGTACCGCCGGCACGCTGCCAGGCGGCCTCCCAGATCCACACCCGCTGGCCGACCCGGGCTGCGTCGACGCCGGGGCCGACGGCGTCGACGACACCGGCGCCGTCCTGGTTGGGTACCTGCTCCCCGAAATCCGGCGGGCGGCGCCGCGACTTCCAGTCGGTCGGGTTGACGCCGGACACGCGCACCGCCACCCGTACCTCGCCCGGGCCCGGGTCGGGTACCGGACGATCGACGATGCGCAGGACGTCGGGGTCACCGGCAGTGGTGTAGATGACTGCTCTCACCATGACCACCGTAGTCGAGGCGTCCGCGGCGCACCCGGCCGCCCGACGTGGGGGCGCTCACGGAGCCACTCCGCCCCCAGGCCGGGAGCGCCGGCGGCGGGCCTGCTCCGGTCTTCCCCGGCGGCCTGTCAGGGCTGGATGTTCTCCAGGTCCTCCAGAAGGCTCGAGTGCGTCGGCTTCCAGCCGAGCGCCTCCCGGGTGCGGGTACTCGACGAGGGCTGGTCGCTCGCGAAGATCGGGCCGAAGGGGCCGTAGGTCTCCGCTGGCACCGGCTCGACCGGCAGCCCCAGACGCCGGCCGATGACCGCGGCGATGTCACGCACCGCGTCGCCCTCGTCGGCCACGGCGTGCCAGGAGGTCCCGGCCGGCGCCTGCTCCAGGGCCAGCCGGAAGAGGACTGCCGCGTCGAGCGCGTGCACGGCCGGCCAACGCTGTGCGCCGTCGCCCGGGTAGCCGGACACTCCGGTCCGGCGCGCGATGTCGGTCAACAGACCGGCGAACCCGCCCGTGCCCGCGTTGTGGACCGTGCGCGGCATGCGTACGGCCGTGCTCCGGACCCCCCGCGAGGCCAGGCCCAGGACCGCCATGACCGCGCGGCCACGGCCGCCGACCGGCCCGTCGGTCGGCAGCGGGTCGGCCTCGGTCGAGACGCGGCCCGGCGCGCGGGGCGTACCCGAGACCGTGACGAAGGGGCGACCGCTGCCGACGAGTTCCTCACCCAGGGCCGCGAGGGCGGCAGTTTCCTCGGCGACCGAGTGCGCGAGGGCGTCGGCGGTGCTGAAGTCGTGGCCGAATGCCAGGTGGATCACCCCGTCGGCCTGAGCGGCGCCGGCGCGGAGGACGTCCAGGTCGGCGAGGCCTCCCCGGAGCGTCTCCGCGCCGGCCGCCTTGGCGGCCAGCGCCGATGCGTCGGAGCGGGCGAGCGCGAGGACGGTGTGGCCGTTGCGAAGGAGCTCGGCGACGACGGCGGAGCCGATCAGGCCGGTGCCACCGGTGACGAAGACGTGCATGGGACTCTCCTGGAAGGTGATGGGACCTTTGTCTCATGACTTTACCAGAGTGACGGAACACAAGTCCCATCACCTAGGATGGGCCCATGGCTCGGTGGGAACCAGGGGCGCGCGAACGCCTCGTCCTGGCCGCCGTCGACCTGTTCACCGAGCAGGGGTACGACGCCACCACGGTCGCGCAGATCGCCGAGCGCGCCGGGGTCACGAAAAGCACCTTCTTCCGGCACTTCCCCGACAAGCGTGAGCTCCTGGTAGCCGGACAGGAGACGCTCAGCCGGCTGCTGGCCGAGGGGATCGCCGAGGCGCCCGCGAGTGCCAGCCCGCTCGAAGCGGTCGCCGCCGGGCTCCAGCGCGCATCGAGCGCGATGGGCCCGATGAACCGCGAGCTGGGCCCCCGCCTGAAGGCGGCCGTCGCCGCCAGCGCCGAACTCCAGGAGCGTGACGCCCTCAAGAGCGTCAGCCTCGCGGCCGCCATGACGATCGCGCTCGTCGCCCGCGGTGTGCCCGACCCGACCGCGGCTCTCGCGGGCGAGCTGGGTGTCCTCGCGTTCAAGTGGGGCTACGCCGAGTGGTCCGAGGGCGACCGTGACGCCGAGGACGAATTCGCGCAATACACTTTGGCGGCCCTGGACGAACTGCGGGCAGCGAGCGCGTCGCTGGGCTGACCCGGCAACCTCACCCGGGTGGCCACCCGGCCGGGAGCCGGCATGGCCAGCCCGGACGCGAGGACGAGCGGCCGGCAGGTTCAGGCGTCGCGAAGCCGCAGCACCAGCCCGCCGAGCAGGAGCGCACCTGCCGCCCAGGCGGCGAGGACTCCGAGACCGGCCCAGGGACCGATGGGCAACGTGCTCAGATCGGTGGTCGTCTGGACGGCGAGCCCCGCGCTCATCGGCGCGATCTGGTCGAGGTGCCGCCGCCAGTGGAGGTCGGAGACCGCGAGCGAGACGAGCGGAAACAGGTAGAGCAGTGCCAGCACGATGCCGATCCCCGTGGCGGAGTCGCGCACGCTTGTGGCGATGCCGAGGCTCAGCAAGGCGATCAGTCCAAGATAGAGGACCGAACCCAGGGCCGCCCGCACGACGGCTCCGTCCGCGAGCGACATGGCCGCGGTCCCCCGGCTCGACAGGATCATCCGCCCGGCCAGTAACGACGCGAGCACCGCGAGGACTCCGGCCGCGAGCGTGA
>DASXOA010000415.1:0-4021 GCA_036494675.1 Rugosimonospora sp. | reverse complement strand
GGCGCCGTTCCTGGAACCGCTGCTGCTGAAGGCCAACAACACCCTCGCCGCCAAGCCCTGACGGCGGGACTAGTGCTTGAGGCCCAGGCCGGCCCAGCTGGAGATTTCGATGCCCGGCTCGACGTCGCCGGGGTCGGGCCGCCACTTGTTGAGCTGCACGACGCCAGGCTCGATCAGCTCAAGGCCGTCGAAGAACTTGATCACCTGCGCCCTGTTCCTGTTCGTCTGGGTGGTCGGCAGCGCGTTGTCGTACTCGCGGGCGGCCTGGGCGGCTTCCTCGGCGTCGACGTCGCTGGCCGGGTGCGAGATGGCGAGGTAGCTGCCCGGCACCACGGCGTCCATGTAGGTGGCAACCGTCCTATACGGCTGGTCGGCGTCCGGGATCATGTACAGCACGCCGAGCAGCATGACCGCGATCGGCTGGCCGAAGTCGAGCGTCTCGGCGGCCCGCTCGAGGACGGCCTCCGGCTCGCGGATCTCGGCGCTCAGGTAGGAGGTCGCGCCCTCGGGGGTACTGACCAGCAGCGCGCGGGCGTGCGCAAGGACAACCGGGTCGTTGTCCACGTACACGATCCGAGAGGACGGCGCGGCCCGCTGTGCGGCCTCATGGGTGTTGTCGAGCGACGGCAGGCCCGTGCCGAGGTCGAGGAACTGGCGGATCCCGCACTCGGTGGCCAGGTGGCGGACGACCCGGCCGAGGTAAGCCCGGTTGGCGCGGACGTTGGCCAGGAGGGCGGGCTTAGCGGCGGCGAGCTTCTCGGCCACCGCGCGGTCGGCCGCGTAGTTGTCCTTGCCGCCGAGCAGGGCATCGTACACGCGGGCAGGGTTCGCGATACTCGGGTTGGCCGCAGTGCGCTGCAGTGGGCTCTCCCCGCTGCTGGACGATCCGGTATCCGGCCGTCCCTGGTCCGAGGAGATGATGCCGGCCCGCACCGTACCCGGGCCGTCTGCCTGGTTCATCCTGATCCCCGCTTCCGGGCACTCGTCCCGCCGCGATGCGTCCTGTCGTATCTATAGTCGCCCATGGGGGTGTGCCCTGGCTTGCGACACGGCGATTAATCCTTTTAATAGCCTTTTATGCCAAATATCACGAACGGCCCAGCGGCTCACCCGCGGCCGGGACGCGCCGCGGCCGCGCGGTGGCTGTCGATGGTGAACGCGGCGTTGGTGAACATCCCCTCGCCCTTGGTGGCCAGGTCGGCGAGCATCTCTCCCCAGACCGGCGCGAACTTGAACCCGTTGCCGCTCAGCGCGGTCGCGACGACGACGGAGCCGTCGGCGACGGTGTCGATGACCGGCATCTTGCTGGCGCCCGTATTGTTGAACGCTGTTGACTCGCCGTGGACGGACCACCGGGACGGCTCGGGGATCAGGTCCGGGAGCATCTTGTGGATCTGCTCGCCGGCCCACTTCAGCCGCTCCCGGGGGAGGGTGGTCACCCGGTCGTCCCAGTCGTCGGCCACGGGGAGGCCGAGGCCCGGCACGGCCTTGACGCTGTAGCCGTCCAGGGACGGGACGCCGAACGCGTGCACGTCGTGGAGGTCTCGCATGAACCCGGGGAACCGGTCCGGCGTGAACATCGAAATGTGCCGCGGGATGAACCACAGCAGAGAATGAGTGGCGACCCGCACGATGTCGGCCAGGTCCGGCAGCAGGCGCGTGGTCCACGGGCCGGCGGTGAGGACCACCCGCCCGGCGAGCACGTCGCCGTCCGGGGTCACCACGCGCACGCCGTCCGGGCCGGGCTCGATCGCGGTGACCGCGGTGTCGTACCGGACGGACGCCCCGTGGCCAAGCGCCAGTTCGGTCGCCGCCGCGACCGCCAGTTCGGACCGCGTGGCGCCGCCGAGGGTGTCGAGCACGCCGATGTCGCCCGCCTCGACGTAGAACTGGGGGTACCTGACCCGGAGCTCACCAGCGTCGAAAACCGAGTGCGGCAGGTCGTAGCGCCTGATCGCGGACAGCGTCGACTCCAGGGCGGGGTGCCCCTCGGGCCCGACGCTGAGCGCGCCCACCGGCAGCAGCGGGTCCTGCCCGTAAGCGGCTCCGAGTTCCAGCCACAGCTCACGGGACCGCAGCAGCGCGGGGATGAAGACCTCGCCCTCCTTCGCGGCGACGCGGAACAGCCGGGACTCCCCGGCGTAGGCGCCGTTGGTGTGCACCCGACCGTACTGCTCGATCCCGAGGACGTCCGCGCCGCGCCTGGCCAGCTGCCACAGCGCCATGGACCCGATCGAGCCAAGCCCGACAACGACGACGTCCCTGCGTTCGACATAGCTCATGAGGACACCTCGCTGGCGCTCGGAGTCCGCATTCGCGGACGCACTGTACTTACCGATTCGCTCGCAAGCTCGCTCATGAGGACACCTCGCTGGCGCTCGGAGTCCGCATTCGCGGACGCACTGTACTTACCGATTCGCTCGCAAGCTCGCTCATGCCAGCGCCGGGCTTTCCCACAGGTTCAGCTTGGTTCCGATGCCGCCGGCGAGGGCGTTGCGGTAGACGACCGTGCCCCAGGCCACGTCCTCGACGGGCATGCCGCCGATCGCCAGGATGACGATGTCGTCGTCATTGCGCCGTCCCGGTGCCGCGCCGGCGACGACGGAGCCCAGGTCCACTAGGTCCTCGGGGGGCATGGCGCCGTCGTGGATCATGTCCATGAACTTGCTGCCGATCAGCGAGATGCGGTGGTGGGTGGGGTACCCGGCGTCCCTGGCCCAGGCTTCGTACATCTTGACGTTGTCGGCGACTTTGCGCACGTCCGGCTTCTGCATGCCCTCGTCGATGTTACAGGCGCACGGCATGCTCAGGTAGGCCCCCGGCTTCACCCAGTCGCGGGCCACCGTCGGGTACTCGCTGGGGTCGCCTTTCAGGCCGGTGGTGCAGAAGGTGACGATGTCGCTGCCGCGCACCGCCTCCTCGATGGTGCCGGCCTCGGCCACCGTGGTGATCTGCGGGAACTCCGCCGCGACCCAGGCGGTGAAGGCCGCTATGCTCGCGCGTCCGCGTCCCTTGACCTTGACGGTGTCGATCCCGGGGCACGCGGCCACGAAGGCCGTCAGCGAGGTGCGCGCCATGACCCCGGGCCCGACGATGCCGACGACGCGGGCGTCGGGCCGCGCCAGGAACCGCGCGCCCAGCCCGGGTACCGCGCCGGTCCGGTAGGCCGACAACAGGTTCGCCGACATCAGGGCCAGCGGCATCCCGGTGTCGGTGTCGTTGAGCATGAACATCAGGATCGACCGCGGCAGCCCCTTGTGCCGGTTCTCGTTGTTGGAGCCGTACCATTTGACCCCGGTGGTGCCGAAGTCCCCGCCCAGGTACGCGGGCATGGCGAGGAAGCGCCGGTCAGGGGCGTTCTTTGGCATCGAAGGGAACGGCGGCTCGTCGGGGAAGTTCAGGCCCGCGCCGTGCGCGTTGCTGTTGGGGCCGGCCATGCGGTAGTCACCGCGGTGGAGCAGCGCGAATGTCTCCTGCATGGCGTCGATGCAGGCGGCCATGTCGGTGACCCCGGCGGAGATCATGTCTTCCTCGGACAGGTAGAGAAAGTCGATCGCGGTGCTGGACAAGGAAACGCATCTCCCGGAAAAGTCGCAAGCGCTGAGCGCGGGGGACGGCCGTCGCCGTGGCCGCCCCCGCGTAAGGACTCAGCCGGTTAGTGACCGTGGTGGCTGCAGTGCCCGTGGTGGCTGGAATCGCTGGCGGCCGCTGACGGCGGGAGGTCAAGCGCCGGGTTGCCGTCGAAGAACCCGACCGGCTTGAGGTGGAAGCCGATGTAGGCACACGGCATCACCGGCCAGTCCTCGGGCCGGACGATGTGGTGGGTGCCGAGGGTGTACCAGAGGACGACGTCGGTGTTCTCCAGGTCCGCGCCGTCCTCGAGGTACACCGGCAGCCCCTGCACGTCCGGCGACTGGGCCATGTAGTCGCCCGCGGCGTACTTCTCCTTCGGGTCGTACCTGGTCACCCAGACCGGCTTCTGCACGAACCGCGCGCGGTCGTAGATGACCGACCCGGGCTG
>DASXOA010000414.1:0-15079 GCA_036494675.1 Rugosimonospora sp. | reverse complement strand
TGCGCCGCATCGGCGCCGAGGTGGCCTGGTGCCTCGACGTGACCGCGTACCTGGGCGGCGGTGCGGGAGGCGGCGCGGGCAACGCGATCGGGCCGCTGTTGGGGGAGTTGAGGGCGGCGATGCGCGGCCAGGGGCTGATTCCGGTCACGGTGGAACGGTTCTCGTGACGCCGGCGTTCCGCTGAGGTCAGTCCCCGGTCTACGGCTGCCGGTGCAGGCGCCTCGTCGACTTCCGGACGATGAGTTCCGGTTCGGTGTGGATCGGCGTGGCCACCTCGGTGCCGTCGAGCATGGCGAGCAGCGTGGCGATGACGCCCCGGGCGAGTTCGTCGAAGTCCTGCCGGATCGTCGTCAGCGGAGGCAGGAAGTGCGCGGCTCCGGGCAGATCGTCGAATCCGACCACGCTGACATCCTCGGGCACCCGGATCCCGTTGTCCTGGAGGGCATGCAGCAGGCCCAGGGCCATCTCATCGTTTCCGGCGAAGATGGCCGTGGCGTCGAGCGAACCGGCCAGGGTCAGGCCGGCAGCGTACCCACTGTCCGCGCGCCAGTCGCCGATCAGCGGCTCGCGTACGGTCAGGCCGTGGTGTGCCAGCTCGGCGCGCCACCCGCGCAGCCGCTCGGCCGCGTCGAGGTGGCGCAGCGGCCCGGAGAGATGCAGGATCTCGCGGTGCCCCGACTCGACCAGGTGACGGACCGCCAGCCGGCCGCCGAGGAACTGGTCGAT
Source organism: Rugosimonospora sp. (assembly GCA_036494675.1). Classification (GTDB taxonomy): domain Bacteria; phylum Actinomycetota; class Actinomycetes; order Mycobacteriales; family Micromonosporaceae; genus Rugosimonospora. The sequence goes on along the minus strand of DASXOA010000414.1, from coordinate 14,353 downwards.
CGACACGCTGTGCAGATCGGGCCGGCCGCTGCTCTCCGCCGTCACGAGCGGCAGGTCGAGGTTGATCGACTGGATGGCCTCCAGCGCGTCGTGGTCCGCCGCGATCAGGACCAGACCCTCGATCTGCTGGCGCAGCAGCACGTCGAGGGCCGCCAACAGTCCGGTGCGGTCGGCCGAGTCCAGGTTCGCGATGCTGACCTGGTAGCCCGCGTTGCGCGCCGCCTCGTCGACGGCGCGCATCCGCTTGGAAATCGTGTGCGCGGAGACGCCGGTGCTGATCAGCCCGATCGTCTTGCTCCTGCGGGTGGCCAGCGTGCGCGCGGCGTTGTTGGGGTGGTATTTCAGTTCACGGATCGCGGCTTCCACCGTCGCCCGGGTCTCCGGCCGGACCAGGTCCGGGTAGTTGATTGTCCGGGACACCGTCTGCGGTGACACTCCGGCGAGTCGGGCCACATCCGAAATCTTCGCCACCGGAGTTCATCCTTGTCTTCCGTGCGCAATGGCGCCGCCATCATACCGTTCCGCGAGCACCGGTCGCCGCCGTAGATCCGGGCGGCCCGACCGGCTACTGGTCCACAACGGAACCGTCGACGTGCAGTCGGGTGAGGATCTCACGTTTGGCGTACGGGAAGAGGGTGGCCGCGTCCGGTCGCAGCGCGACACCGATACCGGGCTCGTCGCTGATGGGTACGAACCCCTCGCCGTCGTGTTGCGCGGCACCCGACACCAGCTTGGTGGGCTCGGGGCGCATGACGTCGCCGTCGCCCCACGACTCGTTGGGGAACTCCTGGAGCACGAAGGTCGGCGCGGTCGCGGCGATCTGCAGGCAGGCCGCCGTGGACACCGGGCTGAGCGGGTTGTGCGGTACGACGCCGATGTGCGACGCCTCGGCCAGGGCGGCGACCTTGCGCGCACCGGTGATCCCGCCGACGAGGCAGACATCGGGCCGGACGATCTGCGCTCCGCCACGGGTCAGCAGCATCTGGAAGTCCCACAGCGAGGTGAACCGTTCCCCGGTGGCGATCGGAATGTTGATTTTCGAGGCGACGTACCCCATCTCGTCGATGTTGTCGGGCAGCACCGGATCCTCGAGGAACAGCGGCGTGTACTGCTGGATGCCCAGACCGAGTTGGACCGCCTCGAACGGGGCGAGCCGGCGGTGGATTTCGATGCACAGGTCGACGTCGTCCCCGGCGGCCTCGCGGTACCGCGCGACGGCGGCCACCGCCCGGTCTATCTTCTGGACGTGGGTCTCGAAGTAGGGCTCCTCGCGCGGTGAGTCCAGGAACGGCGTCAGGTGCCCGACCGCGCTGAATCCCTGCCGCCGGGCGTCGGCCACGCCCTCGCACAGCTCATCCGTCGTCGTCCCGAAGACGTGAGAGTAGACCCTCGCGCGATGCCGGACCTTCCCGCCGAGCAACGCGTGGACGGGCGCCTCGAAGTGCTTGCCGGCGATGTCCCACAGGGCGATGTCGATGGCGCTGATCGCGCCCATCACCACCGAGCCCCGGAAGTGCGTCCAGCGGTACAGGTACTGCCAGTGGTGCTCGATCCTCAGCGGATCCTGCCCGACCAGGTACTCGGCGAACCGTTCGATGGTGGCGGCCGTCCCCTCCTGCAGTCCCCACGCGCCGGATTCGCCCAGCCCGACGAGCCCGTTGTCGGTCGCTATCTCGACGAACAGGTAGCGGTCGAGGAAGATCGGGGTCACGCGCTCAATACGCACTTAACAGCTGCCCTTCTGAAGTTCATAGGTGGTGTCGCGCTGGCCGGCGGTGGCCGGGTCACCGCAAATCGCTCAGCCCTTTTCCGCGCCGGCGGTGAGCCCTCCGGCCAGCAGGCGTTCGCTCGCGAAGAAGATCACGATGATCGGGATCGTGGTGACGACCGAGGCGGCCATCAACACCGTCGTCGGGATCTCGATGCTGTTGCCCGTCAACTCGGATAGGCCGAGCGAGACGGTCCAGCGGCTGCGGTCATCGGCCAGGAACAGCAGTGCGAACAGGAACTCGTTCCACGCGACCATGAAGATGAACAGTGCGTTCGCCAGGATGGCCGGCATCGCCAGCGGCAGGCTGACCCGCCACATGGTACCCAGGCGGCTGCAGCCGTCCAGTGCGGCCGCCTCCTCCAGGCTCACCGGGATGGTGTCGAAGTAGTTGCGCAGCATGTAGATGGACACGGCGACGGTCTGCGACACGTACACCAGCAGCACCGCGACCAGCGAGCCGCGCATGTTCACCCGGGTGAAGAACACGAACAGCGGTACCGCGAGGATGATGCTCGGGAACAGGTACACGGCGAGGAACAGCACGCTGATGTGCCTCCTGCCGAAGAACCGTAGCCGGCTGATGGCGTACGAGCCCGGGATGGACACCAGGAGGGTCAGCGCCACCGTACCGAAGGACAGCACGGCGCTGTTGCGCATGAAGCCCAGGAACCCCTCGCCGCCCGACCCGACCGACTCCAGTACCCGCCGGTACGCGCTCAGGTTCAGGTTCGACAGGTCCACCCACAGCGCGCCGGGATTGTTCAGCACGGATCCCAGGTCGCGGATCGACAGCAGCGCCATGTAGTAGAACGGGAACGCCGTCGCGACCACCAGCGCCACGATCACGACCCAGCGCGCGATCCCGAAGAAGCGGTTCTCGAAGCCGTCTCTCGTCCATCGTGGAGAGTGCGCCCGGTCCGCGGATCGGGCCGGCGCGGGCCGGTGCGTATCGGTCGCTGTCATGATGATTGCTCTTCTCGTCTGCCGAAGCGCCACATGTAGAAGCTGACCGGGATGGCCATCACGACGGCCAGCACGAGCGCCTGGGCGGACGCCAGGCCGATGTCGCCGTTGCCCGTGAGGAAGTTGTAGACCCGCACGCTGATCACCTCGGTCCCGGCGTCGCCTCCGGTGAGCAGATAGATGTCGTCGAATTTGGTGAACGTCCAGATGAAGCGCAGCACCGACAGCACCGCGATCGTCTGGAGCAGTTGCGGCCACAGGACGTACCGGAAGCGTTGCGAGACCGTGGCCCCGTCGACCTGCGCGGCCTCTTCCAGCGACCCGGGGATCGCCTGGAGCCTGGCCGTCAGGAACAGGAACGCGAACGGGAACTGCCGCCACGCCTCGAACAGGATGACCATGAGCAGCGCCATCGGCACCGCCACGTGTACCCCGAAGATCGACACATGGCTCGTCTGCTGGCTCAGGAAGGCCACCGGCTTGTCCCAACCGAACAGCCGTTTGCCCCAGTAGTCGACGAAGCCGAACTGGGGGCTGAGCATGACCTGCCAGACGAACGCCGCGGCGACCACCGGTGCGACGTAGGGCAGCAGCATCACCGAGCGGATGAAACCGCGCCCCTTGAACCGCCGGCGCAGCGCGAGCGAGGCCACCAGCCCGATGGCGACCGACGCCGCGGTGCCCAGGACGGAGTACGCCACGGTGGTCAGCAGGGTCGAGACGAAGCCCGGCGAGGTGAAGACGAGCTTGAAGTTCTCCACCGTGTACTGGCCGAAGAACCCCGCGGTGTGCAGGTTGAGCAGCCGTACCCGCTGGAACGACAGCGAGATGCTCCAGATGATGGGCAGTACGACGACCGCGACCACGATGACGACGGTGGGCAGGATCAGCCCGAGGCCGGCACGTGCCTCACTGCGCCGGATCCCCCCGCGCCGCGGCGTGCGGCGCTCGGGCTCGGTGCGTTGCGCCGGGGGCGCCCCCGGCGGCGCGGCCGTACCGGCGCCGCCAGGGGTGACAAGCTGTTCCTTGGTCACTTGGAGCTCTTCTGGATCGCCTGTACCGCCTTCTGCGCCTGGGACGCCGCGCCGGCACCATCGATACTTCCGTTGGCGAGCCCGTTGATGGCCTTGGGAATCGGCAGCTGCGTCAGGATCGAACCCATCAGGTTGCCCTGGCCCTGGGTGAAGGCCCACCGCGAGAACGTGTCAACGCTGTTCTGCCATCCGGTGATCTCGTCCTGCGTGTAGTTGGCCGACAGCGGTGCCTTCGTGTCGACGCCGGTCGACAGCTGCGACCAGCCCTTGATGAACTTCTGCGGATCGTCCGGTGTGCCGTGCCGGGTGGGGAACTTGCCCTCGGGCGCCTGGTTGAGCCAGGGGAGGTACCCGTCGTTCATGAAGTACTCGACGAACTTCGTCGCGGGCGAGGTTGCCGCGGTCGCGGTGACGACCCAGGAGGTGACGTCGCCGCCCTGGACCGGCGCGGTGCCGTCCGGCCCCTGGAACGAGGTGACGAATCCGCTGTTCTTGGCGATGAACGACGGGTCGGCCTTGCACTCCGGACAGGTGGGCATGATGTCCTTGTCCTGCCCGTCCATCTCCGGAAGGATGAACGAGGCCCAGATCGTTATCGCGGCCTTGCCGGCCATGTATGTCGTCTTTGTTCCGGTGGAGTCCAGGGAGCCCGGTACCGAATAGTTCTTTATCAGGTTTCCGTAGAAGTTGAATGCATCAACGCATTGCTTACTATCGATGGTTACCTTACCTGATTCGTCGACCAGCTGGCAGCCGTTCGCGAGCGCCACCCACTCGAACAACTGCTGCGTGAATGAGGTGCTCGGGCTGGTCCCGCCCACGAAGCCGGCAATCTGCGGGCTGTTGAGCTTCTGCGCTGCGTTGAGCAGGTCCGCGTACGTCTTGGGCGCGGGCAGGCCGGCCTTCGCGAACAGGTCCTTGCGGTAGATGACGGACAGGGCGAAGCCGTCGCTGGGCACCGCGAGTTGGGTGCTGCCGTCGCGGGTCAGGTCCAGTGCCGACTTCGAGAACGTGTCCGGCCCCAGGTCCTTGACGATCTGGGTGGTGGCCTTGGTGTCGACGAGGTCGTTGCCGGACATGGTGCGCACGTCCGACAGCGGCAGCGCTCCGATGACGTCCGGCATCGTGCCCGCGGCCGCGGCGGCGGTCAACAACTGCGGGAACTGGTCCTCGTTGATGCCGACGAGCTTGACGTTGATGCCGGTCTTCTTCGTGAAGTCGGCGGCGTCGGCCTTCGCCTTCGCGAGCCGGTCCGGCTGCTCCTCCAGACTCCAGACGGTAATACTCTTGTCATCGGACGAATTCGCAGAGCTTGAGGAGCAGCCCGCCACGAGTGCGGCTGAGCCGAGGACTGCAAGTAGAGCAAGGGATGTTCTTACTCTCCGCATCGAGAGAACTCCTTGAGTTGCATCAGAGTGGTACCGGTGTGGGACTCAGGGAACGTCACGCCGGGCCGGACGGGATGATAGCGCTATCATTGGGAACGTATGTTAGCGCTATCATCGACCTTGTCAACCCCACCGCGGTGATCCGGTCCCGCTCACCGGGACGGCGTACGCGACGGTCCGTGTGCGGTGGGTGCGCAGGGCCTCGGGGCTCGTCCGTTTTGATCACTCGGACCCGGGGCGTCCTCGGCGTAGGTGACGTCGCGGAGGCGGTGCAGCGGTTCCCCTCCGACATGGCCCGCTCTTTCGCGGTTGACCTGAAATCTGGGATAGCCTACCGTTTGTGTCTATGACCCGAAACGTAGAACAACCCGGTAGTGCCGTAAGCGTCGGCGGGTCTGTTCGGTAGTGCGGTGGCGGCGACGGCGGCTGCCTGACCATGGCCTGCGAGCTGCCCGCCGCCGCCAAGCCCGCTGGCACCGCAACTCCTCGTAGCCCGATGTGGAAAGGGAACGCCGTGTTCGCTCGCGTCAACTCCGCGCAAACGACAGCCGACCAGCTTGCCGGTCTCGTCAAGTTTTCCGAGGAGCGGCTCCCCGCCGCCCGTGAAGCGCCTGGGTTCAAGGGCCTCTACCTGCTTGCCGACCGCGACAGCGGCAAGGTCGTGAGCATCAGCTTGTGGGACAGCGATGACGACTGGCGGCAGTTCGAGGCCCGAGGCGCCCAGCTACGTCAGGGGGCGGCTTCGGAGCTGGGCATTGCTCCTACTCCTGTTGACGCGTATGAGGTATTGCTACAAGCATGACCTGCCACCGTGCCAGCACAACGAGTCCGTGCGGCCACGACGGCGGCAACGCTGTCGTCCCGCCACACACCACCCGTCGCGAGCCCGCCGGCCGCCGCGCCGGCTCGTGAGCAAAGACCAACCCAATGAGCGCACCGACTAATCCGCCGCCCGGTCTCCGGGAACGCAAGAAGATCAAGCTGCGCCGCACCATCCAAACCGCGGCGCTGCGCCTCTTCGAGACTCAGGGCTACGAGCACACCACCGTCGAGCAGATCGCCGAGGCCGCCGAGACCTCCACCACCACCTTCTACCGTTACTTCCCCACCAAGGAAGACGTCGTGCTCGACAACGACGCCTCCCCCCGCTTCGAAGCCACCGTCGCCACGCGACCCGCCGACGAGCCCCTGACCGCGACCATCCGTGCCGCCATCGCCGCGGTCGTGGCCGCGGCCGAAGCCGACCGTGACCTGACCCTCGCCCGTATGCGGCTCGTCGCGACCGTCCCGGCCCTCGAAGCTCGTTACGCCGGCGAGGAGCGCAGGACCATCGAGCTCCTGACCCGACTGCTCGCCGACCGCACCGGGCGCCCCGCCGACGATTACCAACTCGAACTCATCGCCTTCGTACTCGCCGCCGTCCTGTTCACCGCCTCCCGCCGATGGGTAGCCGAACAAGGCACTGCCCCGCTCGCCGTCCTGGTCGACCAAGCCGTCACCACCATCGAACCCCTCCTGGTCGCGATCGAACACCCCACCCGAACACCGCCATGACCTTCCGGGGAGTGGGGGCGCCAGCGGCGGCCGGCCACCAGGGGCGAGCGCGGTTCTCGGGTGAGCGCGGTTTCTCAGGTGAGCGCGGTATGCCGGGTCAGCAGGCCGTGATCGGCCAACTCGGCCGCGATGCCGCTGCTGGGGTTACGCAGCGTCAGGGTGAGTTGCATGTCCGGGGCGGTCTCGTGCGCCGCGATCAGAGCGCCGACCGCCGTCGGATCGAGGCTGGTGGCCCGGGCGAAATCGACCACGATGCGGGGCCGCCGCTCGTGCATGAGGGCATTGATCAGCTCACGGCGGAGCTGATGGCTCCCGGTCTCGTCGATATGGCCGCGCAGGACGATGACGACGGTATGAGCGAAGATGCGGGAGCTGACGGTGGGGGCCACCATCACCGCCTCCGATTCGGTGGGTTCATGCCGTCTTCACGCTACGGCCCCTTGGCTGTGCTTAGCCAGGCTCCCTTGGCTGCGGGATGGTCACGATGGGTGGTGCCCCGCCGGTCATCCGGCCGCCGTACGGTCCCTTCGGCGTTCGGTACGTACGTTCTGTGCCCCACTGCGATGGTTGAGTACGGCGGGGACGCGACCGGTGAACACTTCGTGAACAGGGCTGCGATGGTGTGCGGGGGCCCTTGGCTGCGCAGGTGGAGCGCCCTAGCGTCGGTGGCGTGGCGACAATCCTTGAGAATTCGAGGGTCCGCGTGGCGCAGGCCTTGGCGGAAGAGTTGCTGAGCGGTTGTCCGGATCGGTGGCGGCACACCGTCGGGGTCGCGCACCGGGCCGACGAACTGGCCGCGACCGTGGAACCGGGCGAGCGTGACGCCCTCGTGGTGGCGGCCTGGCTGCACGACATCGGATACAGTCCGGTGGTTTCGGACACCGGCTTCCACCCGCTGGACGGGGCGGTGTACCTCGAACGGCACGGCTGGCCCCGGCGGATCGCCGCGCTGGTCGCTCACCACTCGGACGCCGGGCCGGTGGCCGCGGCCCACGGCCTGGGCGATGTGCTCGACGCGTACCCGGATGAACGGTCCCTGGTGACGGACGCCCTGACCTACGCCGACCAGACCGTCGGACCGCAGGGGCAGCGGCTGCCGATCCGCCAGCGCATCGCGGAGGCGCTGGCCCGCCACGGCGCCGGATCGCCGCAGGCCAAGGCGTACCCCGTGCGCGAGCCCCGCCTGCTCGCCGTCGCCGAACGGGTGGAGCGCCGCCTCGCCGAACTGCGGTGACCCCAGGCCCGGGCCGCGGGCGGCCTTCGGCGGGATTTGGCCTAGCATCGGGCGGGATGACCGCGATCGAGTCCCAGACCATCCAGACCGACCGGCTGGTCCTCCTGCCGTTGCGGGTGGAGCACGCCGAGGAGATGGCCGCCGCCTGCTCCGACCCCGAACTGCACACGTTCATCGGCGGCGAGCCGGCCGATCCCCAGGCCCTGCGCGCCCGCTATGGGCGACTCATCGCTGGTTCGCCGGATCCGGCGGTTTCCTGGTGCAACTGGGCGATCCACCTCCGCGACGAGGCGTGTCTGGTCGGAACGGTTCAGGCGACCATCACCGGCCCGGCCGGTGGACGCACCGCCGAGGTGGCCTGGGTGGTCGGGACCGGATGGCAGCGGCGGGGCATCGCCACCGAGGCGGCCCGGGCGCTGATCGCCTGGCTCGCGCGCACATCCGTGCGTACCTTCGTCGCCCACATCCACCCGGACAACCGGGCGTCCGCCGCCGTCGCCACCGCGGTTGGGCTCGCAGCCACCGATCGGTGGCACGACGGTGAGGTCGAGTGGGTGTCCTCCGTCGACGGCTGACGACCGGCCCCGGACGGGTTCTCAGGGGATCGCGGTGAAAGTTCGTAGGCGACGCCGTCGGGGTCGCGCGGTCAACCGGTTATCCGGGAGCGTGGTGTTGCGCGGGTACCGGCGCGCGGCGCATCAGCCCGGCGCCCAGCGCGATGAACGCGGGAAGCACGGCCACGACGGCGAACGCGGCCCGCAGCGAGGCGGCGTCCGCGATCCCGCCGATGGCGGCGGGACCGATCAGGTTGGCGCCGTAGGAGACGGTGGCCACGCCGGCGATGGCCTGGCCCGGATGCGGACCGATCCGGCCGGCGGTCGCGAAGGCCAGCGGGATGACTGTCGCGATACCCACGCCGAGCAGTGCGAAGCCGCCGAACACGGTCACGGTGCCGTGCCCGGCCACGATCAGCACGCCGCCGGCGACGCCCACCACGCCGCCGATGCGTACCGTGAGCACCGGCCCGAGCCTGCGGATGACCGCGTCTCCGCACAGGCGCATGATGGCCATCACGCCGGAGAACCCGGTGTACGCGCCGGCGGCCACGGCCTGGCTGGCCCCGGCGACCCGGTTGAGGTAGATGGCCGACCAGTTGATGCCGGAGGCCTCTGCGAACCCGGCACAGAACGCGACGAGCCCGAGCAGCAGGATCGTTCCGGTCGGCAGGGAGAACCGCCTCGGCGGGGGCACGCTCCCGGCGTCGACCGGGCGCCGGGCGACGACGGGTAGCGCCCCGCCGGCCAGTACCGCCAGCACCGCCAGGACGGCCGCGACCACGGTCAGGTGCGGGCGGTAGCCGATGCGCAACAGCGCCGCGAGCGCGCCGATGCCGGAACCCATGAAGCTGCCCACGCTCCACAGCCCGTGCAGGCCCGACAGGATGGGCCGGCCCACCCGGGCCTCGATGGCGACCGCCTGGGCGTTCATGGCCACGTCCGCCGAGGCGGCAGCGGCGCCGTACACGAGGAACCCGGCGGCCAGACTCCACACTCCGGTGGCCAGGGCGGGCAGGGCCAGCGACGCACCCCATACGGTGAGAAGCAGGCGGGTCGCGGAGCGGACGCCGAGCCGGTCGATCGCCCAGCCGGTGAACGGCATGGTGGCGACCCCGCCGACGGCCGGCATCACCAGGGCGATGCCCAACGTCCCCGGAGACAGGTGCAGGTTGCCGGCGATGGCGGGCATGCGCGCGGCCAGGCCCCCGGAGACGGCCCCGTGGATGATGAACGCGGCGGCGATCGCCAGCCGGTCCCGGGAAACACGCACGCGCCGCTCCTCCGCACAGTGCGCCCCGGCGTGGAGATGCCGGGGCGCGGTCAGGTCCCGAGGCTACGGGCGACGCAACGGACAGTGCGCTCCGGTGTGGCGCGACCGGGGCGCGGTCAGGTCCCGAGGCTGTCAGGTCCCGAGGCTATGGCGGCGTGCTGGCCGGGGCGGGCGCGAGCCGGTCAGGAGACGACCGGCACCGGAGCGTGGGCCGGGTTGAGGTCGCCCTCGCCGGCCGCGCCGCCCGGTGGCCGCCCACCCGATCGCGGCTCGTCGCGGCCCAGCAGCCTGGGCTTGAGCCAGCGTTCGACCGGCCGCTCCCAGAACTGGTAACACAGGCCGGCGACCAGCAGGCTGCTGGCGAAGATGACCACCCAGGACAATGCGGTACGGGCGATGGTGTGCGGGTGCCCGGCGATCCGGGTCCAGATCGGGAACGCCACCTTGTGCACCAGGTACCACGCGTACGACCAGTGCCCGAGCCGGATCGCCACCGGCGACGCGAGCAGCCAGGGCGATCGGCCGGCCCGGTCCGACTCGGCGAGCGCCCAGATCAGCAGGGCGAAGACGGGGAACGCGAAGGCCTGCGAGCCAGAGTAGGGCTGGAACGGGAAGCTCGACGGCACCCGGGCCCAGACGAGCGTGACCCCGACCCAGCCGGCGGTCAGCAGCAGCGCGGTACGCAGCGACACCGGCGCCGCCACGCCGCGCTTGAACGCCACCCCCACCGCGATGCCGGCGATGAACTGGCTGATCCGCACGACCGGCAGGTAGTCCAGTGCCCAGCTCTGGGTGTATCCGTGCAGGGTGAGCGAGACGACCACGAAGTAGCCCGCGTAGCACGCGAGCAGGATGGCGAGGATCGCCTTCCAGTACTGGAAGCGTTTCGCCAGGGGAGCGAGCAGGAACGGGAACAGCGCGTAGAAGAACGCCTCGTCGGACAGTGACCAGGAAGCGCCGACGGTGTCACCGACGATCCGGGAGTTCGGCAGCCAGGCGTGCAGGAGTACCACCGCCGGCGCCAGGTGCCGGAGGGACAGCGTGGCGCCGAGCACGACGAGTACGGCGGCGCTCCCGACGAGGATGAGGATGTGCAACGGCCAGATGCGGGCGAAGCGCCGCCAGTAGAACGTCCGTTTGCGGATCTTCCGGCCGTCGTAGGTGTACGTCAGCACAAAGCCGGACAGGACGAAGAACAGCGTCACTCCCATGCGGCCGAACCGGACCAGTTCGCTGAGGACCGGCAACTGGCCGACCTCGGTGGACAGGTGGTACAGCACCACGGCGCCGGCGGCCCAGGCGCGCAGGCCGGTCAGGGAGGGGCTGCGGTCCCGGGTGACCACGGCAGGCTGGTTGTCCACCCGAACTCCCTCTGCGTCATCATGTGAGCCGTGCGATCAAACCACGGGCACCGGGGATCGGAAAGTGCCTGAAACGCTTAGAACGCAAGTGTTTCCGGGCGGTTCAAGAGGGCCTGGCCGGGTGGACACCCGCAGTTAAGCCTGCGTACGACTCCGTCGCTTAGCGCCGCCGGACTGGCGTCGAGGTGCCCGGACCGGCGTCGAGGTGCTTTGCGCTACCCGCAGTTGGCCGGAAGCGACGTGGTCACCGACTCCCAGGTGCGCTCGATGCCCGCGGCCAGGCAACCGTCCACCACCGCGTCCGCGCCCAGCGCGCTGACCCGCAGTTCGGGCAGGACCGGGGCGAGCCGGTGCAGTTCGCGCTCGACGGCGGAGATGAGGCCACCGGCCTGCCCCACGCCGCCGCCGAGCACGATGAGTTCCGGGTCGACGACCGCGATGACGGAGCAGACCGCCCTCGCGACCAGTACCGCCTCCTCGGCGACGACCTCCGCGGCGCGCTCGTCGCCCTGGCCGGCGGCGGCGAACACGCGCCGCGCGGAGACCGACCCGCGCATGCCCGCGCCGCGGGCGGCCCGAACGATGCCGGCCGCCGAGGCCGCGGCCTCGAAGTCACTGCGCCGGCGGGGATCCCTGGCGTCCCTCGGGTCCCCCGGGTGGCCGTCGGAGTGGTTGGCGGCACGGTTGGCGGCGCTGTCCAGCGGCAGGTAGCCGATCTCGCCGGCGGCGCCGTGTACGCCCCGGTGCAGCCGGCCGCCGAGCACCAGTCCCATGCCGATGCCGGTGCCGATCCAGACGAACGCGAAGCTGTCGACGTCGCGGCCGTGACCGTGGGCCCGCTCGGCCAGCGCGGCGGCGTTCACGTCGTTCTCGATCATCAGGGAGTCGCCGAATGCCTCGCGCAGTTCGGCGAGGATCTGCGGCTTCTCCCAGCCGGCCAGGCCGCTGACCAGGCTGAGCGCGTCGCGCCGGGGGTCGTAGACGCCGGGGCTGCCCAGCACGGTCTGGGTGATGTCGGAGACGGCGATGCCGGCCTCGGCGCACAGGCTCCCGGCGAGCGCGACGAGTTCGGTGACCCGGGCGTGCGCGCTGGAGGCCCGGGTGCGCAGCGACGACCGGGCCCGGATGCGGCCGGAGAAGTCGCTGATGGCGCCGCGCAGGAACTGCTTGCCGACGTCGAGACCGAGTACGAAGCCGGCCTCGGGATGGACCTCGTACAGCAGGGCGGCCGGACCGGGTGCGCCGGTACGCACCCCGGACGTGCGGACCAGTCCGGCCCGTTCGAGGTTGGCCAGCGCCAGCGACACCGTGTTCTTGGAGAGGCTGGAGATGCGGGCCAGGTCCGCACGGGAGATCCGGCCGGCGACGCGGATGTGATCGAGCAGCAACTGTTCGTTCATCGCCCGGATCAGTCCCGGCCGTGCGGGAGAACCACCCCCACCTTGCGTACCCACGCGCCGCCCCCTCGTTGCCGAGCTGATACCGACCGTCTGATCCAGGCCCTTGCATGCGCCAAGTCGATAGTCTACTTTCCTAACAAACACCGGTCCATGACCGCCCGGGAGGAGCCACGGATGCACTCACCGGTCGTGCTGGGACTGGACTTCGGCGGGACGAAGATCGCGGCCGCGGTGTGCGAGACAACCGGGGTGAGGCTCGGCTCGACGACGGTCGAGACCCTCGCCGAGGGCGGCGCGCGCGCCAGCCTCGACCGCGGGATCCGGGCCGCGCGCACGCTGCTGGCCACGATCGCGCCGGGCCGGCCGCTCGCCGCGGTCGGCGTCGCCACGTTCGGCATCCCCGGCGAGGACGGAGTGGCGCTGGCGCCGGCGGTTCCCGGCTGGAGCGACATCGCTCTCGGCCGTGAGCTGAGGGTGGCCTTCGACGGCGCGCAGATCAGGATGGCCACCGACGTCAAGGCCGCCGCGGCGGCCGAGGTCGCCTGGGGTGCGCTGGCCGGGTTCGACCCCGGGATCTACCTGAACCTCGGCACCGGGCTCGCCGTGGCCATCGTCGCGGGCGGCACGGTGCTGCACGGTAGGCACGGTGCGGCCGGCGAGATCGGGTACAACCTGCGGTCGCTGCGTGACGTCGGGCTGCAGGCGGCCGATCGCATACCACTGGAGGACGCGGTCAGCGGCATGGCGCTGCTGCGGGAAGCGTCGGCGCTGGTGCCGCACGCGACCGGCGCGGTCGACGTCTTCGAGCGGGCGACCGACGATCCGCGGATGGCCCGGCTGTTGGACGACTTCGTGGCGGAGTTGTCGTTCCATCTGGTGAACCTCGCCGTCGCGGTCGATCCGGAGCGGATCGTCGTGGGCGGCGGCATGGCGAGGTCGTGGGACCGGCTGCGCGCCAGCCTGCGCGGGGCGCTGGACGCCGCGGTGCCGTTCCCGCCCGAACTGGTGCTGGCCGACTTTCCCTTCGACGCGCCCCTGATGGGCGCCCTCGCCCTCGGTACGGCCGCGGCGCGCGATGTGCAGAGCGAAGGTGCCGTGGCATGAGTACAGATCGAGAAGGGATTGTTCCGATGAGACGCACCAGAACGCTTGCCGTCATCGTGGCGTTGGGTCTGCTCGTAACGGCCTGCGGATCGCCAAAAACCACCACCTCCGGCGGCAGCGGTGCCACCGACGATATCAACGCCCCCCGCAAGCAGGGCGGCACGGTCACCATCGCCAATGAGCAGGGCCAGACCTGGACCTGCCAGTTCAACCCGTTCAACCCGTCCAACAACCTGGAGTCCGTCGGGTTCGTCTACGAGCCGCTGGTGTTCGTGGACCTGCTGAACAACCAGGCCGAGACCCCGATGCTCGCGTCGTCGTACCAGTGGAGCGCGGACAAGAAGTCCATCGTGTTCACCATCCGCGATGGGGTGAAGTGGAGCGACGGCCAGCCGTTCTCCGCCGACGACGTGGCGTTCACGTTCAATCTCATGAAGCAGTTCCCGGCCATCGACCTGTACGCGCTGTGGACGGGTGCCGGCCTGCAGTCGGTGACCGCGAGCGGCAACAAGGTCACCATGTCCTTCGCGCAGGCGGCCGAGCCGTACTTCTTCAACTTCGCGGACCAGGTCGGCATCGTGCCCAAGCACATCTGGTCTACTGGCGAGCCGGCGGCGCACCCGGACACCTGGGCCGACCCGGATCCGGTCGGCACCGGGCCGTTCAAGGTGAGCCCGTGCACGGCCAACAACATCCAGTACCAGGCGAACGCGAGCT
>DASXOA010000413.1:0-7022 GCA_036494675.1 Rugosimonospora sp. | reverse complement strand
CCGGCACCCGACACGTCGTCGGACTTCTGGTCGGGCTTGCCCCACCGCACCGGCCTGCGCTCGTACCGCGACTCCGGCGCCACGTATGCCTCGATGCCCAGGACCGGGGTGATGCCCGCGGCGGTGGCCGCCTTGAAGAACTCGTAGACCCCGTGCATGTTGCCGTGGTCGGTGATGGCCACCGCCGACATCCCGAGGCGCTGTGCCTCGGCCATCATGTCCTTGATCCGGGCGGCGCCGTCGAGGATGGAGAACTCGGTGTGGACGTGGAGATGAGCGAACTGGTCAGGCACCGAACGCCCCCTCCCGAACGCTGCCGGCGGCCACCGGGGTGCGCCGCAGGACGTGGGCGCGGTGCTCGACCAGGGCGTTGTTCACGGCCGAGGGTGATACGCCGAGCCCGTCCGCGATCTCGGCATGCGTCATGCTCTGCGCGGCCTCGGCGATCGCGGCCTTCCGGACGGCGGCCATGACCGACTTCGCCTCGTCGATCAGCCGTGGGGCACTGCGTGCCGCCGTCAGCGGATCAAGGTCCAAGATTGCCGTCATTGAACCTGCGAGAGCGGTCACCCGGTTGCGCAGCGAGGTCGCCCCCGCGTCCTGATCATCGGCCACACCACACCCTAATGCCACCCTAGGGTGGCAGCAACGACCGGCCGGCGTGGCGAACCGGTCGGTTGCCGGTGTTCCCGTACCGGCCTCTCCCGGCGGCCTGCGCGATCTCTCCCGGCGGCTTGGCCGACCCTTGTTTTGAGCGGCGGAATGGGCCCTTGACTACCGGTACGCGGCATTTAGGCGGTAGTCCGGCCGCAGGTCCAGCACACGATCGCGCGGCGCGACTTGAGGGCGCCGACGATCGGTCGGTACCGCGCCGCCGTGGCCGCCCGGCACGGAGATCATGATACGTGCATGGGCACGGACACTGGTAGCAGTCTGGACGGCGCCGGAGCTTCCGGCTGGCGGCCGGTCACGTCGAGCGCGCGGGCGACCGGCGCGCTGGTGGCCCTGTCCTTCGCGGCGTTCTGCTTCGTCACCACCGAACTCCTGCCGATCGGTCTGCTGACCGTCATCGCCGGCGACCTGCACCGGTCCCGGTCGCAGGTCGGTCTGCTGGTCACCGGCTACGCGGCGGTGGTGATGCTCGGTGCGATCCCGTTGACGCACGTCACCCGGCGGGTCCCGCGCCGGTGGCTGCTGGGCGGCACTCTCGGATTCTTCGCCGCCGCCACCGTGGCGTCGGCGCTCGCGCCCAGCTATCCGGTCCTGCTCGCCGCCCGCATGCTCATCGCGATGACCCAGGCGGTGTTCTGGTCGGTCGTCAACTCCGCGGCGACCGGCCTGTTCCCCGCGCCCATCCGCGGGCGCATCGTCGCCCGGCTGGGCATCGGCAACTCGCTCGCCCCGGTGCTCGGCGTGCCGGCCGGGACGTGGCTGGGGCAGCAGGTCGGTTGGCGCGCGGCGTTCCTGGTCATGGGCGGCATCGGGCTGGCGGTGTGCCTCGCGGTGCTGATCCTCATACCGACCATCCCACCGATCCAGGCCGCGGCGGCCAGGGGCATCGCGCCGGACCGGCGCCGCTACGCGATCCTGCTCGCCGGCACGGCGCTGGGCGTCACCGGGTTCCTCACCGCGTTCACCTACATCACGCCGTACCTGCTCGACGTGACCGGGTTCCATTCGTCGTCACTGGGGCCGCTGCTGCTGGGGCCGGGCTTGGCCGGACTCGCCGGTACTCTCATCGTCGGTACCGTCGTGGACCGCCGTCCGCGACTGACGCTCATCGCGCCGCTGGCCCTCATCGCGGCCGGCCTGCTCGGCCTCTACGCGCTCGGCGCGGCGAAGCTGCCCGCGATCGCGCTGCTCTGTGTCGCCGACCTGGCCTACGGCGCGTTCGTCGTGGGGGTGGGCAGCCGGACCCTTCACGTGGCGCCCGGCAGCACCGACCTCGCCGGGGCGGGCACCAACTCGGCATTCAACGTCGGCATCGCGTCCGGCTCGCTGCTCGGCGGCGCGCTGATCGATTCGGCGGGTACCCGCAGCATCGCGCTGGTCGGCGGACTGCTCGCGGGTTCGGCTGTCGCGGTCCTGGCTACGGAGCCCACCCTGGCCCGGCGCCGGGTGCCACCGCCCGGGCCCGCACCGGGCTCCCCGCCCCGACCCGCCCCCGGCTCCGCGGACGGCGCGAGCGAAGGAGCCTCCGGCGCATCACGTTGCTGCCTTTCCGGTGGAGAGATGGTCGGCTGACGGGTACGGCCGGTCCCTCCGCGCCGCGCGATTCAGTCCACTGTGGACACTGGTCAGCGCCTTCTTCTGGGCTTGGTTTTTGGCTGGGCTTGGTTTCGGTCG
Organism: Rugosimonospora sp.; assembly: GCA_036494675.1. Lineage (GTDB taxonomy): Bacteria > Actinomycetota > Actinomycetes > Mycobacteriales > Micromonosporaceae > Rugosimonospora. The sequence goes on along the minus strand of DASXOA010000413.1, from coordinate 4,676 downwards.
GTTTCCCTCACGCCGCCGACTCGGTCTTGACCGCGCGTGCGGCCGTGACCAGAACCGGCAGCGCGACGATCAGCGCGATGCCACGCAGTGCCCCGGCGACCGGGTACCCAGCCCGCAGCCCGAACTCGTGCGCGACGAACCCGCCGGTCAACGCGCCGAGCGGGATCAGCCCCCAGCCCAGCATCCGGTAGACGCTGTTGACCCGGCCCATGAGCTCCGCCGGCACGATCTGCTGTCGCAGGCTCACGGTCACGATGTTCCACATCGTCGTGACGAAGCCGTTCACCGCGAGCAGGGCGCCGAGCACGATCGCATCCGGGCTGATCCCGATCGCCAGGAAGATGACGACGTTCGCGGTGAGGGCGGTGAGCAGCGCGGGCAGCGCGCCGATCCGTTGAACGATCCGGGCATTGACCAGGCCGCCGAGCACGCTGCCGAGCGCGCCGCCGGCGAGCAACAGGCCGAATCCGCGGGTACTCAGGTGCAACGTGGATGTGGCGAGCAGGACGAGGGTCACGGTACCCAGTTGGAAACAGAAGTTGTTGACACCGAGCAGCAGCGCGAGCGTGCGCAGCAGGCGGTGCCCGGCGAGCCAGCGCAGACCGTCCCCGATCGCCGTCCGGATCGGTGGGTTCCCGGTCCGTGCCAGCCGGCGCCGCGGGAGGGTCGCCAACAGCGCGGCGGACAGCGCGAACGAGCCGGCGTCCACGCCGAACGGCAGCGCGACCGCGACGGCGAACAGGAAGCTGCCCACGGGTGGGCCGACGAACATCTGACCGATGGTGGTGACCGTGTACTGGGTGCCGTTCGCCTTGTGCAGCAGGGGCTTCGGGACGATATCCGGCATGATTGCCTGCGACGCGTTGCCGAAGACCACCTCGCAGACCCCGAGCCCGAACGCCATCACGGCCAGGAGGGGAATGCTCATCGCGCCGGCGGCTGCCAGCGCCGCCATGATGCCGACGATGACGGCCTGGACCGCCTGGGAACGCCACATCAGGCTGACCCGGTCGTGCCGGTCGACGACCGCCCCGGCGGGAAGCGACAGCAGCAGCCACGGCAGGTAGGTCGCGGCCGCGACGACCGAGACCAGCCGCGGATCGTGGGTGACCGTCACCGCCAGCAACGGGACGGCCGCGGCGAACGCGCCGTCGCCGACATTGTCGACGGCTGCTGCGAGCCATAGCCGCCAATAGGCGGCGGACAGTCGGGGTTCGGCCATCGTCGCGGTCATGCGGAGATCCTCCGATGCCGGCGGCCGGCCGGACACCGTTTAGCTATGCGCTACATAATCGGAAGCGTGCCGTTGACCGTGGACCTCAGCGTCTCCGAGCTTGCCAGCACCCGGTTCGCGATCTCGCCGCTGTCCGAGACCGTCTCCGGCCTTCAGCAACTGGGAAACCGCGAGCGGCAGGAGATGAACCTGCGGTGGATCCGCTGGGCGGTTGAGGAACTCGCCGCCCGGCCCCTCACGATGCCCCATACCTGGCCGCTGATCGTCCACGACCGGCCGAGTTGGCCACAGTTCTTCGTGCCCGCCCCGGTCGGCGCGGGGACGACGATCGACGACGACCTCGCGGCGATGCGGCGGACCACCGCGCGCCAGGTCCGCGCCAGCCTCAAACGGGTGTTCGGCGACGACCTCCCGGCCGTTGCGGCGGAACTCGTCGAGCATCCCGGCGCCGGGCTACGCGTGATCGCCGCCGAACTGCGCGAGGCATACGACCGGCTCGTCGCGCCGCACTGGTCACGAATCCGGGCCGTCCTCGACGCCGACATCGCCTACCGCGCGAAGCAGTTGGCCGCCGGCCGAGCGCGGCGGCTGTTCGCGGACCTGCATCCGGATCTGCGTTGGCATGACGGGCGGCTGACGCTCGACGGCTGGCGCGACGACCGCGTGGTGAGGGCGCACGGTGGCCTGGTGCTCCTCCCCGTCGTGTTGAGTCCGCCCTATGTCCAGGTCAAGCTGCACACGACGACGCAGACGACGGTGCGTTACCCGGCGCGGGGCGCCGGCGCGCTCTGGACGGCGGGAACCCGCCCGCCGAGCGGCAGCGCGGTCCGCCTGCTCGGCCGGCCGCGAGCGGCACTGCTGGAGGCGTTGCGGTCACCCGCGACGACCACCGACCTCGCCCGCGCTGGACGTGTCGCCGAGCGCGGTGTCCCAACACCTCGGCGTGCTGCGCGACAGCGGCCTTGTCGCAGGCGTTCGGAGCGGGCGCAGCGTGCTGTACCTGACCACCGAACGCGGCCTGGCTCTGCTGGATCCATAGCCCTTGTAATGCCTTGGATCCGTAGCCCTTGGATCCGCAGCCCCGGTCGTCCGACCTCGAACCGTTCGTCGGTAACGGCAGTGCGGCTCAGCGCGGGTGCCGGACCGGCCTGCCCGCGGGAGCCGTGAGCACGCTGGCGATGACGTCGGCGACCAGGCTCGGGGGGATGGGCCGGTGCGCGACGAAGCGGCGGTAGAAGAACGGGGCGGTGAGCAGGTCGACGGCAAGCTCCGGGTCGAGGCCGGCGGGTAGTTGGCCGCGCTCGCGGGCCCGGGCGAGTACGGCGAGGAGCGGCTCGCGGCGGCGTTGGGTCAGGTCCGCGTGGAGGGTCGCCAGGGTGGGGTCGCGCTCGGCGGCGTCGATGAAGGCGGCGAGCAGGCGCGGGAACGGGGTGTGTTCGAGCATGGCGACGAAGCCGTTGAGCAGTTGGGCGACGTCGGTCTCCACGCTGCCGGTGTCGGGCACGGGGAAGGGCTGGAAGGTGGCGTCCATCGCGTCGACCATGAGCGCGCCGGAGGTGGGCCAGTGCCGGTACAGAGTGGCCTTGCTGGCGCCGGCTCGCCGGGCGACGGCTTCCATGGTGAAGCCGGGCAGGCCGTCGTCGTCGAGTACCTGGAGGGCGGCCCGAAGCACCCGCTGGCGCGCACCGGCACCCCGGGAGATCGGCTCGCGGGCCATTGCCTCACCTCCATCGAAACGGTATCGTACCCGTTTAAGAAAACGGATCCGTATCGATAAGGAGTGGTCGGGATGGCACGGATGACGCCACTGTCCGAGCGCGGAGCCGGAGTCCTGGCCCGGACGGTGCGCTGGCCGCACGAATGGACCGGCGCGTACTGGCTGGTCACCGCGATCGTGGCCGGTGAGTGCGCGGTCGGCGGCGCGATGGACCTGTTCCGGATGGCGCCGTTCTACCCGATGATGATCGACCTGGGATACCCGGCTTACCTGGCCACGATCATGGGCAGCGCGAAGATCATCGCCGCGGTGGTGCTGCTGGCGCCCGGACTGGCACGCCTGAAGGAATGGGCCTACGCCGGCGTCATGATCAATATGATCGGCGCGATCGCCTCGCACGTCGCGATGCGCCAATCCCTCACCAACGTCATCGCCCCCGCCGCGTTCGCGGGGTTGGCGATCCTCTCCTGGGCATGGCGCCCGCCCACCCGCCGGCTCTGAACGCCACGGCCGCGCCTACCGTCGGCCGGCTCTGAACGCCACGGCCGCGCCTGCCGGGGGGCCGGCGGTCACAGCCCGGCCGGGAAGGCGTACGAGGACGGTTCGCGCCGAGGACTGACAGCCGGGCAGCACGTCGCGCCTCGCGGCACACGTCTGCGAGACGCCACGCGAGTGTGGGAGAGTCGGACCGTGGCCACTGTCAGCGTTCGGTACATCGTCGACGATGTCGACGCGGCGATCGGGTTCTACACGTCGCACCTCGGCTTCGAGGTGGTGATGCATCCGGCGCCGGTGTTCGCGATGCTGGCCCGTGGCGACCTGAGGCTCGTGCTCAGCTCGCCGGGCGGGGGGCCGGGTGGCGGCGCGGCCATGCCGGACGGCAGCCTGCCGCGGCCCGGCGGATGGAACCGGTTCGCGATCGAGGTCGATGACATCGATGGGATCACCGGTCGGCTGAGGGCCGCGGGCGTGCGGTTCCGCAACGACATCGTCGACGGCGTCGGCGGCCGGCAGGTGCTGATCGAGGATCCGTCGGGCAATCCCGTCGAACTGTTCCAGCCGACGATCGCCGAGGCGCGGCTGGGGTAGCGGGATGCTGACTGTATTCGCGGGAGACGATGAGGAGCGGCCATGACGAAAGCGACCACGAGGGTGCTCGCCGGCGTTGCTGTCGCCACGCTGGCGGCCGCCGGTGTGGCCGCGGTCATCCGGTACCGGCAGGGGCAGGAACCCCATCCCGACGAAAGCGCTCACCTCGACGAGTTGGAGACCCGGCTGTACGAAGTCGAAGAACCGGATGCCGGCGGCCCGCCGAGCCGCGTCGGTCGGCTCATCGCGGACCTCCAACGCAACCAGGACATCTCGATCGCGCGGCTTCGACAGTGGATTACCGGCCTACGGCACAAGACCCTGAGCCCCGAGCAGGCCACCGTCGCCGAGAGCGACTTCGACACCCTTGAGCGCGAGGCGGATCAGCGCGGCGCGTAGCGCGGTTCACGGCACCGTGACGAGCACGCGGCTCCTGTTGGTGTCGCCGCGCTCATCGCCGGCTGACCGCTCTCCGCCGTAGACCCATCGACATCGTCGGCTCAGGATGCCCGGCGGCGCATCGTGGAATTCTTCTCCGCCCACCTCAACGCCGGCGGGTAACGAGGTCGACCGCCGGTCTGCGTGGGCAGATCGGGAACGACGGCGGTCCCGTGGGCCGAGGGCAGCGGGCGGCGC
>DASXOA010000412.1:0-46448 GCA_036494675.1 Rugosimonospora sp. | reverse complement strand
GACTTGTACTTCGCCGGCACATCCGCCGCATTCCGCGGCAAATCCCGAACATGACCCAGACTCGCCTCAACCACATACCCCGGACCCAAATAACCCGAGATCGTCTTAGCCTTCGCCGGAGACTCGACGATGACCAGGCGCTTAGCGTCGTGCGGCACGGCACTCCCAGTTGCTCATGGACACGGTGTTCCAACCTAACCCAGCACAGTCTCCCGGAACCGGGCGTACCGGGCCTGCCAGGCGGCGCCACCGTACACCCAACTCCAGCGGTGACTCACGTCACGGCGCCGGTCATGCCCCGATCGCGTGACCCGCGCCTCGGCTGACGCCGGGGTTACGGTGCCGGCCACGACTCTGCGGGAACCTCGGCCGGCCGGTCGCCGACAAGCTCAGCGAGCCGAGCGATCCGCCGCCGGCCGGCGATCCGGTACGCGGGTCCGCCGGCCCTGTTACCCAGCAGAACTGCCGGTAATCCGACACTCGCGAGCGCCACGCCGACCGGTTCCCAGGCCGGTTCGTCGGACGCGCCCAGCCGGAGGGTGAATCCGAGCTGGTCGCCCTGCCCGGCAGCGATCACCCACAGCCGCAGCCGCCGGCCGTCCAGCCCGAACCCGCGCGGTGGCAGCTTCACCGCACCGCGCAGCCAGGCCGCGCCGAGCGGCGCGAGGGTACTGGAGTACGCGGTCCGGACGCCGATGTGCTGCTCGGCGGTCGACACCAGGGTCGCCGGTACGCCCCGCTGGGCCAGTTCGGCATGCAGCACCCGGGCCCGCCACAGGTCTTCGACGACGACCGAGACCCGGGCGGTGCCACCCATCCGGACCACCTGCCCCGGCCCGGCCAGCAGCCCCTCCAGGTCGCTCGGCGCCGGCGGCGCCGCCTCGACCCCGAAGATGGAGAGCTGCTTCACCCGCATCCCGGCCTCACCGCATCCCGTTTCCTACCCGCACTCCGGCACTGCCTCGAAGTCCTCGCGCAGCTCCGTCGAGGTGAGCGCACCGGTGTTGAGGCCGGCCTGCGAGTACTCCTTGTCGAGGGTGCTGACCGCGGTAGCCACGCCGTCGTAGAACGGCTTCGCCTGGCCGGTCGGGAGGGCCGCGACCGTACTGTGTGCCTTGTCGTACGCGTCCCGCACGCGGGTCAGGGCGGACACGAACCGGTCGGCGATCACCTTGCCGCCGTCGACGTCGGGCACCCCGGCGGCGGAAACCTTCGCCCGCGCCGTCTCGGTGGACTGCCGGGCACCGTCAAGCAGCCGGAGCATGTTGTCCCTGGTCTGCACCGGGGTCGTCGCGTCCTTCATCTGCGCCGCCGCCTGGCTGTTGAGCTGGGAGATGCTCGATCGCCACGGGGCCAGTGCCCCGCACACGCGGGCTGTCCAGGTCTTCGGCGGCGTGGCGCCAGTGCCACACGCGCCGAGCGCTACCACCACACCGAAGGCCGCCAGGGACGCGAGCATGCGACGCATGCCCGTCACTGTACGACTGTTCGACTGCGCGCGATGTCTGGCGAGGGGCGCGGCGCGGCTACGGATGGTCCGTACCGGACGCCAGAGACGGCGCCGGCCCCGCGGAAACCCGCGGGGCCGGCGCCGGTACAGCGAGAGACCTATACCTTGGCGGCCTCGGCGTCCTCGTTCGCGTCCGCCGAGCCATCGCCCGGGTTCGCGCCGCCGCTCGAGGCGGCCGCGATGTCCTCGTCCGAGGCCACCGACACCGACTTGCGCTTGCTGATGGTCACCGCCACCGCGATGATCAGCACGGCGAGTACGGCGACCAGGATCCGCAGCGGGGTGTTCTTGTCGCTACCCACGCTCCACATCACGACGGCCGGCGCGATCAGCAACGAGACCAGGTTCATCACCTTGATCAACGGGTTGATCGCCGGGCCGGCGGTGTCCTTGAACGGGTCACCGACTGTGTCGCCGATGACCGTGGCGGCGTGAGCGTCCGAGCCCTTGCCGCCGTACTTACCATCCTCGATCATCTTCTTCGCGTTGTCCCAGGCACCGCCGGAGTTGGCCAGGAACACGGCCATCAGGGTTCCGGTACCGATCGCCCCGGCCAGGTAGCTGGCCAGCGCGCCGATGCCCAGGCCGAAGCCGACCGCGATCGGCGCCAGCACCGCGAGCAGACCCGGCGTGATCAGCTCACGCTGGGCGTCCCTGGTGCAGATGTCGACGACCCGGCCGTACTCGGGACGCTGGGTGCCGTCCATGATCCCGGGGAATTCGCGGAACTGCCGCCGCACCTCGAAGACCACCGCGCCGGCCGACCGCGATACCGCGTTGATGGCCAGCCCGGAGAAGAAGAACACCACGGCCGCGCCGAACAGCAGGCCGACGAGGTTACGCGGGTTGGACACGTTGAGGATCTGGTCGAGCGACTGGGTGACCTTCGCCTTGCTCAACGCGGTGCCGACCGTGTCCGTGTACGAGCCGAACAGCGCGGTCGCCGCCAGCACGGCGGTGGCGATCGCGATGCCCTTGGTGATCGCCTTCGTGGTGTTGCCGACCGCGTCGAGATCGGTCAGCACCCGGGCGCCGGCCTCGTCGATGTCGCCGGACATCTCCGCGATGCCCTGGGCGTTGTCGGAGATCGGGCCGAAGGTGTCCATGGCCACGATCACGCCGACGGTGGTCAGCAGGCCGGTGCCTGCCATCGCGACTGCGAACAGGGACAGCACGATCGAGCCGCCACCCAGCAGGAACGCGCCGTACACGGCGGCGCCGATGAGCAGCGCCGAGTAGACCGCCGACTCCAACCCGATCGAGATACCGGCCAGGATCACGGTGGCCGGACCGGTCAGCGAGCTCTTGCCGATGTCCTGCACCGGACGCCGGGAAACCTCGGTGAAGTAGCCGGTCAGCGCCTGGATGACCGCCGCCAGCACGATGCCGATGAGGACCGCGACGATCGCGACCACCTGCGGGGATGTGCGCAGGTGGGCATCGGGGGCCAGGCCCAGCACCGAACGCCAGCCGCTGCCGAGCAGATCCGGCCAGGTCTTCGGCAGGTACAGCCACGCGGCCACCGCGCTGAGCACCGCCGAGATGCCCGCCGAGATGTAGAACGCCCGGTTGATCGCGGTCAGGCCGCTGCGGTCGGACGTGCGCAGCCGGGTGATGAACACGCCGACGATCGCGGTGAGCACGCCGATCGCCGGAACGATCAGTGGGAACACCAGGCCGCGCTCGCCGAAGGCGGCCTTGCCCAGGATCAGGGCGGCCACCAGGGTCACCGCGTACGACTCGAAGAGGTCCGCGGCCATGCCGGCACAGTCACCGACGTTGTCGCCCACGTTGTCGGCGATGGTCGCCGCGTTGCGCGGGTCGTCCTCGGGGATCCCCTGCTCGACCTTTCCGACCAGGTCGGCGCCGACGTCGGCCGCCTTGGTGAAGATTCCGCCGCCGACCCGCATGAACATGGCCAGCAACGCGGCACCGAAGCCGAAGCCCTCCAGCACGGTCGGCGCGTCACCCTTGTAGATGATCACGACGATCGCCGCACCGAACAGGCCCAGGCCGACGGTGAGGAAGCCGACCACGCCGCCGGTACGGAAGGCGATCTGCATCGCCCGCTCGCGGCTGCCCTGACCGGTGTTCGCCGCGGCGGCCACCCGCAGGTTGGCCCTGGTGGCCAGTGCCATGCCCGCGCCGCCGATGAACGCGCTGAACAACGCGCCCACCACGAAGAACACGGATCGCCCGATCTTGACGGACATGCCGCCCTCGTTGACCGGGAGCAGGAACAGCAGAATGACGGCAATGATCACGAACACGCCGAGGGTCTTGAACTGGCGGAAGAGGTACGCGCTCGCGCCCTCCTGCACAGCCCCGGCGATCTCCTGCATTTTCTGGGTGCCCTTACCGGTTGCGAGAACCGCCCTGACCAGGGCGAACGCAAAGCCCAACGCCACCAGCGCAATAGCTGCGGCGACTATGACGTAGGACAGGTTGCTACCGGTAAGAGACAGCTCGCTTGCAGCGAGGGATCCCTCGGACATCTATGTCCTCCTGTACCGATATGTGCGCAATCGCCCGATGAGTGGCGATGGCAATCTACGCGGGAGTAACCGCGCCCTCGCCCCCGCAAACGCCAGGACAAGGATGAGCTGATGACCCGGGGTACTCTAGTCGGCCACCGTGGGCCTGGTCACACCGCGTACCCTGTGTTCACCGTTGGGCCGTTGCGCGGGGTTCCGGCGGGTCTGGTCTCAGCCCCGTCCGCCCGTCCCGTTCCGGCCGGACGGCATGGGCCACGACATCCGCACCTCGGTACCCGGTCCATGATCCACAGGACGTACCGTCAGGTCGTCCACCAGGCCGGCGAGCAGGGCCAACCTCATCCCCACGGTGACCGCCTCCTCGGCGGCCCGGTCCGGGCTGGCCGCCTGCCCGGCGGGCTCCTCCAGGAGCGTGACCGGGTCGGCAAGCTCGGCGGGATCGCTCAGTGCCTGACCGAGCGCGGCGTCGATGGGCGCACGGTCGATGACCCGCACCGTGAACCTGTCGTCGTCGCCGAGCGCCACCTCGACGAGGTCGGGGATCGCATTGTCCTGATGCAGGGCGACCGCACGTGAGCAAGCCTCACCGATCGCCAGCCGGATCTCGTCGAACAGTTCGGCGGCGACCCCGGCCCGGCGAGCGACCGCCACTCCGACGAGGCGTGCGGTGCGTACGTGAGCCGGCGCGGGTGTGAAGGACAGCCTGACCGTCGGCATCCGCGCCTCAGCCAGCCGAACCGGCGGGGTCGGCACCAGCGTCCGGGTCGTCGCCCGGCGTGGACCCGGCCCCGGAGCCGGCCTGGCCAGTGGCCGTCGCCGCCTCCACCGACCCGTACATGCTGAAGACCCGGTCCAGTCCGGTGATCCGGAAGATCTTGAGCAGCCGCTCCTGGTCGCAGACGAGGTACAGCTCGCCTCCGACTCCGCGCAGCCGCTTGAGCGCGCCGACCAGGACGCCCAGCCCCGTGGAGTCGAGGAACTCCACCCGGTCCAGGTTCACTATCACGTGCCGTGCGCCGCCCTCGACCAGCGCGATCAGTCGTTCACGCAGCTGTGGTGCGGTATAGACATCGATCTCGCCGGCCACATCGAGTACCAGATAGTCCTCGGCGGCGCGGGCCGACAACGACAGCTCCATGCGGACCTCCTCCGGTGGCGTCGCCGAAGGGCGCACCTCCCTGGGCATCTAACCATCGCTCGACGATCTCGTGCACCGGCGCCCAGCCTCCTAAGTGGCGAACCGATTACGGAACGCCGGTCACAGGGTCCCCACCGCCTCGGCGGGCCAGCCCCACGGCCCGCCACGCCGGACCGGTCGCGGGACCCCACCGCGCCGGCGGGCCGGTCGCGCGGCCCCGCCGCATCCGCGCACCGGTCGCAGGGTCCCCATCCGGGCCTGGGCGGTCGCCCGGCTCATCACGCCGGCGGACCGTTGGACGGGAGCGGGGCACCGGTGTCAGAGTGCTCCAGTGACCAGCCCCGCTCTGTCCCCCGCCGGGTCACTCGCTCCGGACGAGTTGCTGGACCGGCTGCTGGGCGGCCACCCGGAGCCGCTGACCCACGTCGAACGGGTGCCGGCTCGGGACGGCGTCACGGCGCCCTGGCCCGGGTGGGTCACGCCCGCGCTGCGCTCCGCGCTCGCCGAACGGGGGATCACCAGCCTGTGGACGCACCAGGCCGCCGCCGCCGACCTCGCGCACTCCGGCGAGCACGTGGTCGTCTCCACGGGCACCGGCTCGGGCAAGTCGCTCGCCTACCACCTGCCGGTGCTCGCGACCCTGGAGAGCGAGCCCCGGGCAACCGCGCTCTACCTGGCCCCGACGAAGGCACTGGCGGCCGACCAGTTGGGTACGGTCTCCGCTCTGGCGTCGCGGGATGTCAGGCCGGCCGGGTACGACGGCGACACGCCGCGTGAGGAACGCGACTGGGTACGCGCTCACGCCCGGTTCGTGCTGACCAACCCGGACATGCTCCACTACAGCGTGTTGCCCCGGCACGACAGCTGGTCCGGATTCCTGCGCCGGCTGCGCTACGTGGTCGTCGACGAGTGCCACACCTACCGGGGCGTCTTCGGCTCGCACGTGGCGCACGTTCTGCGCCGGCTGCGCCGCGTCTGTGCGCGGTACGGATCCGCCCCGGTGTTCATCCTCGCCTCGGCGACGGCGGGCGATCCCGCCCTGGCCGCCTCCCGGCTGACCGGGCTGCCGGTCACTCCGGTCACCGACGACACCTCGCCGCGTGGCGGAGTCACGTTCGCGCTGTGGGAGCCCCCACTGCTGCCGTGGAGCTCCGCCGGCGGTCAGTCCGGCGAGGCGGCCGAGGCGCAGACCCGGGACGCCACGCCGATCCGCAGGTCCGCGCTGCGCGAGACCGCCGACCTGCTCGCCGACTCGGTGGCCAACGGCGTGCGGACCCTCGCTTTCGTCCGGTCGCGCCGGGGCGCCGAGGTCGTGGCCGCGATGGCCCGGCGGTCGCTGTCCGAGGCGGTACCGGAGCTGGCCGACCGGGTCGCCGCCTATCGGGCCGGGTACCTGCGTGAGGAGCGCCGAGCCCTGGAGAGCGCGCTGCGCTCCGGTGAACTGTGCGGACTGGCCTCCACGAACGCGCTCGAACTCGGCGTGGACCTGGTGGGGCTGGACGCGGTGGTGATCGCCGGGTACCCGGGCACGCTGGCTTCGCTGTGGCAGCAGGCCGGCCGGGCCGGACGGGCCGGACGGGACGCGTTGTGCGTGCTGGTCGCTCGGGACGACCCGCTGGACACGTACCTGGTGCACCATCCGGCGGCGCTGTTCGGGCGGCCCGTGGAGGCAACCGTGCTCGACCCCGGCAACCCGTACGTCCTCGGTCCCCACCTGTGCTGTGCCGCCGCCGAGTTGCCGTTGACGGACGCCGATCTGGCGCTGTTCGGCCCGGCCGCCCCGGCCACGGTGGACGCGCTGGTGTCGGCCGGCGCGCTTCGGCGGCGCCCGTCGGGCTGGTACTGGACGGCCTCCGAGCGCCCGACCGTCGACCTGCGCGGTACGGGGGGCTCCCGGGTCTCCATCGTCGAGTCGTCGACCGGTCGGCTGCTCGGTACGGTCGACGGCGGCTCGGCTCACACGCAGGTGCACACCGGCGCTGTGCACCTGCACCAGGGCGCCTCGTACATCGTCGACGAACTGGACCTCGACGACTCCGTGGCCCTGGTTCACGCCGAGGAACCGGACTGGACCACCCATCCCAGGGACGTGACCAACCTCGACATCGTGTCGGTCTCGTCCTACGTGGACGCCGGACCGGTCGGGCTCTTCCTCGGTACGGTCGACGTGACCGGGCAGGTCGTCGGGTACCAGCGACGCCGCATCGGCACCGGTGAGGTCATCGACACCCGGCCGCTGGACCTGCCGGTACGGCAGCTGCGAACCACGGCCGTCTGGTGGACCATCTCCCCGAACGAGCTGGACCGCCGCGGGATCGAGGTGCCCGACATCCCCGGTGCGCTGCACGCCGCCGAGCACGCCGCGATCGGACTGCTGCCGCTGGTGGCCACGTGTGACCGGTGGGACATCGGCGGGCTGTCCACGGCGGCGCACCCGGACACCGAGGCGCCGACCGTGTTCGTCTACGACGGGCACCCGGGTGGCGCGGGCTTCGCCGAGCGGGCCTACCACGCGGCGGCGCAGTGGCTCCGCGCCACCCGGGACGTCATCGGCTCGTGCGGCTGCGAGGCCGGGTGCCCGTCCTGCGTCCAGTCGCCCAAGTGCGGCAACGGTAACGAGCCGCTCTCCAAGAAGGGTGCGGTACGGGTGCTGGACGCCGTCCTGGCCGCGCTGCCGTCCTGACACGCTGGCCGAACCCACGTTTCCCCGCGGGCCGGCGCTTCCCAGCAGGCCGGTGCCTCCCCGCGGGCCGGCCCGGGCCACGGCCCGCCACGCACCCGCGCTCCGCCACGGGGCGGCGCGGGCCACGGTCCGCAGCGGGCCCGCACGCGCCACGGCCCGCGCCTGGGCGATGTCCAGCACCGGAACCTCACCGATCACGATGAGGTCCAGGCCGTCGAGCCGGCAGTCCGCCATCCGGGCGCCGTTGTCGCCCACGACCAGGCCGGCCCGGGCGCACGCGACAGCCACCCCATCGATCACGTACCGGGCGCCGGCGAGCGCGCCGAGATCCGCCGCCGCCCGGGCCCGGTGCCGGGCCGTGGCCGCCGCGGTGGCCAGCGCACCGGCCAGACCAACGGCGACCACGACGAACCCGGCGCCGAGCAGCCAGATCGAGGCGGAGCCCCGGTCCCGGCGCGGGTTCACGGCGCAGCCGTGGGTTCGATGTCGGCGACGGCGGTCGCCGAGACGGTGACTCCGGGCAGGTGCGCACCCAGCGGCCGGACGTCCAACCGGACCCTCACCCGCACCGTCTCTCCGTCCGTCACCACCGAGACCGCGGCGCCGTGCGGTGCCCTTGCCCGGCCCGTTGCCGCACCGTCACCGCCTCGGGCGGCGTCCAGCGCCGCATCGCGGGCCGCGTCGACGCACTGCATCCGGGCAAGTACGGCATCCACCGCCCCGAGCGCGAACAGCAGCAACAGCACCAGGGCCGGTAGCGCGACGGCCAGCTCAGCGGTCGCGCTTCCCCGGTCGAGGCCACGTCCCCGGCAGGGCTTTCGCTGCCTCATTTGAGTGCCCGGCCGATCAGTGCGGCCAATGCCGACTGCACCTGGCCGGAGGTCAGCACCTTCAACAGGATCCCAGCGAACGCGACGGCGGCGAGTGTCCCCACCGCGTACTCCGCTGTGTTCATTCCCCGGTCATCACGCAACCGTCGAACGAGTCTTCTCAACCGGCTCACGGGACCTCCTCAGGACCGAAGTACGTCGCCGAGTACGGCGACGATCACCGGCACGATGCCGGCGAAAACGAAGGCGGGCAGGAAACAGAGGCCGAGGGGCAGCACGACGAGCACGCCTGCCCGGTGAGCGGCGGCCTCGGCGTCGGTCGCCCGGCGTGCCCGCTGGTCGTCGGCCAGCCGGGTGAACGCGGCGGCGAGCGCCGACCCGCTGTCCGCGCTGCGGGCCACCGCCGCGGCCATCCGGACCCCACCCGGCAGGTCAGCCATGGGCAGCCACGCCTGGGCGGGGACCAGGCCGAGGTGCAGCGACCGGCCGACCCGGGCCAGCCGCTGACCGACCGGACCGTCGAGCGCGTCGGCGACGACCGCGACCGCCCGATCGGTGGGCAGGCCCGCGCGCAGCGCCCCGGCGAGCAGGTCCGCCGCGAACGGCAGGTCGGCCTCGGCGCGCAACCGCTCGGTCCGGCGCCAGGCGGGTTCCACGCGGCGCAGGTACCGGTCGGCCACAACGGCGACCACGGTGCCGGCCACCACCCCGGCCCACCCTCCGATCAGGAGGGCGACCGCGGTCGCGCCCAGGGCCGCGGCGCCGAGCCTGGTCACGACGGCCCGGCGACGGTCCCGCTCGCGTCGGCGAATGTCCGTGAGCCGTGCGGAACGCCGCCCCGCCGTGGCGGCGCCGCGCCGCCTACCGGGCACCGTCCCGCGCCGCCCACCGGGCACCGTTGAGCCCCGCCCACCGGGCACCGTTCCGCGCCGCGCACCCGCCGCGTCACCACGCCCAACGGCCATCACGCCACCCCGCCGACCGGCCGTCGCCTCACCGGGACCCGCGGCCATCACGCCACCCCGCCGCGCGACCGTCCCGTCACCACGCCCCGCGGCCATCACGCCAGCCCGCCGACCGGCTGTCGCGTCACCGGGACCCGCGGCCATCACACCACCCCGCCGACCGCGCGAGCCAACCGCCTCGACCAGGCCATGCCGGCAACCTGCAGCAGCAGCGCCAGCCCCGCGCACGCCTCGCCGATCGGGGTGTGCAGCAGGATCCGCAGCGGATCGGCACCCATCCCGTACCCGACGCCGATGCCCGCCACCGGAAGGGCCGCCAGCAACCAGGCGGTGGCAGCGGCACCGGCCGCCTGGGCTGCCGCGCTGGCGCGGATCCGATCGAGTCCGCGGACGTCGGCCTCCAGCCGGTCGAGCAGGTCCGCCAGCGGAGACCCGGACGCGTCGGCGACCTCCCAGGCGCTGGTGATGCGATCGACCAACCGGGCCACGGGTGCGATGTCCGGCACCGCGAACGCCGGCATCGCGGCACTCAGCGCGCCACCCGGCGCCGCCCCGGCCCGCAGGTCGGCGGCGAGCACGGCGACCGCGTCGAGTGCCCGGGCCGTCGCTTCGGTGGCCCGTCGCACCCGACGCCGGCGCAGCATCACCGACATCGCGAGCGCCCCGTAGACCGCCGCCGTGGCGCTGGCGACCGGGCCACCGGCCAATGCCGCGACGCAGGCGCCGAGCGCGCCGACCGTGACGGCCGCCGCACGCGGGCGGCGATCGGCGAGCGACCGCCGGTTCGCCGGCCCAGGTCCACCGCGCGGCAGCCTGAGCCTGCGCAGCCGCCGCGACCTCAAGGCGTTCACCGCCGCGCGTCCAGCACGGCAGGGGGCGTGACGCCCCGCGCGTCCAGCAGATCGATGAGGTCCCGGGCGGCCGGTCCGGCGCCGGTGCCGCGCTGCCATGCCGGTACTGCGGCCACCATCCGCTGCACACCGACCGGTACCAGCAGGCACACCTGTTCCAGAACCCGGCCCGCCGGTCCGCGCCGCAGATGCACCGCGACGTGCAGCGCCGCCGCGATCTGGGCGTGCAGCGCGTCGCGCGGCACCCCGCCGAGCAGTCCCAGCGCCTCCAGCCGGGCCGGGACGTCCCCGGCTCCGTTGGCGTGCAGCGTGCCGGCGCCGCCCTCGTGACCGGTGTTCAGCGCACCGAGGAAGTCCAACACCTCCGCGCCCCGACACTCGCCGATGACCAACCGGTCGGGCCGCATGCGCAGCGCCTGCCGAACCAGTTCACGCAGCCCGACGTCGCCCGCACCCTCCACATTGGAGGTTCGCGCCTGCAGCCCGACCACGTGCGGATGGGTGGGGCGCAACTCGGCGGCGTCCTCGACCAGCACGATCCGCTCGTCATGCGGGACCAGCCCGAGCAGGCTGGCCAGCACTGTGGTCTTCCCCGAGCCCGTGCCGCCCGAGACGACGAAGGCCAGCCGCGCCGCGACGACCGACGCAAGCAGTTGCGCCGCGGGGGCATCGACGGTGCCGGCGGCGACCAGGTCGGCCAGCGTGAAGGAGCGCTGGCGGAACGTGCGCAGCGACAGGTACGGCCCGGCGGTCGCGATCGGCGGGAGCACGGCATGCAGCCGACTCCCGTCGGCCAGGCGGACGTCGACGAACGGGACGCCCTCGTCGAGCCGGCGACCACCCGCCGCCGCGAGGCGCTGAGCCAGCCGCCGGACCTCGTCGACGCCGCCGACCGCCAGCGGCGCCCGGACCAGTCCCGCGCCCCGGTCGACCCACACCTCCCTGCCGTTGACCAGCAGGTCGGTCACGCTCGGATCGCGCAGCAACGAGGTCAGCGGGCCGGCCGCCGGTACATCCTCGGGTATCCGGCCGGCCAGCGCCTGCGGTCCGCCCATCACGCGACCGCCTTCGCCGTACCGAGCCCGAGCTCGCCGAGCAGCTGATGGCACAGCGTGGCCAGCGGCCCCCGCCCGTCCCTCGCGGGCGGCTGGCCCCGCTCCAGGCCACGGGCCAGCCCCGGCTCCGGGCGCAGCGTCCCGGCCAGGGGCAGCCCGAGCGCGGCCGCGACGTCCGGGCCGCGCAGGCCGCCCGGCGCGGGACCCCGTACCACAACCGACAGCGACGAACAGTGCGGCGCGGCGACCGCGGCAACCCGGGCGGCGGCGGCGCACGCTCGAAGCTCCGCGGGCACCATCAGGAACGCACGGTCGGCAGCGCCCAGCGCGAGCACCGACGCGTCGTCCAACCGGCGCGGCAGATCCACGACCACCAGGTCCTGGCCGCGCCGGCCCGCGTCCAGGGCGCTGGCCATCGCCTCCGCCGGCACCCCGAGCACCTCGCCGCGGTCCCACGACAGCACCACCAGTTCGCCACGCTGGGGCAGCACCTCCACCAGGGCCGGCGGGCTCACCCGCCCGCTGGTCTGGGTGAGAGCCGGCCAGCGCAGGCCGTCGAGCCCTTCCCAGCCCAGCACCAGGTCCACGCCGCCGCCGAGCGGATCGGCGTCGACCAGCAGGGTCCGCATGCCGGACCTGGCCGCGGTGACCGCCAGCCCGGCGGCCAGCACGCTCGCTCCCGCACCGCCGCGCCCGCCGAGGACCGCGACCATCCGCGCATCGGCCGCACGGGCGAGCCGGCCGATGCGGTCGCGCAGCCACGGCTCGGCGGCCGGCAGTGTGGCGAGGTGCTCGGCCCACAGATCGAGCGCGACGGGCCAGCCCGGCGGCCCCGCCTGCTCGTAGCGCCCCACCAGCACGACGCCGGACCGGCGGGGCAGCGACGCGCGTGCGCAGTCGTCCGCCGCGTCGATGCCGACCAGCACCATCGGAGCCGCGCCGAACCACCTGCCAGCCGCGGTAGCGTCCGGCGCCACGTCCACCATGACGTCCGCCTCGGCGGCGATCCTCAGCAGATCGTCGAGGAGGTCAAGGTCTGCCGTGACGACCAGTGGGCGCCGGCGGCCGGCGGGTGCGGCGTTGCGTGCGGTACGGACAGCCATCACGGCCTCCCTGTCGGCGCGGGTCTGACCCGCACACCGTGGACCGCGCCGCCGGTTGGCCCAACCGGCAAAACCATGATCTGTGGACAGCGAGGGTGGTTGTGGAAGCCGGAGTCAGGGCCCGAACGATCTGCTATGGCACCGCCACTGGCCAGGGAGAGAGCGCGCTGGATTGCCGGCTATTGCCGCGATGAGGAATTGGCCGGCTCGGCGCGGTCCGACCGCCACGGCCCCACGGCGGTGAACGGCTGCGGGCAACGGCGAACCCGGGGGTTCCAGAGATCCGCGGCACGGCCCTGTCGATGTCGTCCAAAAAGCCGACACCCGTGGGAGAGCCAGCTTTCGATCTTGGAGAAGCTCGGCCTGGAGGCAGATGACCTGGGGTGTCCGTCGTGACCTGGGGGTTTGCTACCAGCACGTACCGTGCCGGAAAAGGGACGACCCCCGCCGGGGGGTGACGGGGGTCGTCGGGGGTCCGGCTCCGGGGGGGTCGAGCCGAACCCACTCAGCGGTTACGGGGGGTGCAACCGCCGAGGGTCTGGATGCCGGGCAACGCGGTCGCGCCGGGCAACAGGCAACCATCGTTCTACCAAGCATGCCTGAACCACTCGGCACACGTCGAGTGGCCTTCACCCCAACACACCGCGACGCTCTACATCGCGATCATTCCGGCACACCATACGCCCATCGATCCCGGGCAGGCATGCCCCTTACTCAACGCATTCGCGCGTCTCGGGGTCCGCCACCCCCGCAAGGCGGTACCCCGCTAGACTTGCCCGCCGTGGGCCACTGCGCCGCCTTCTTCGACCTCGATAAAACCGTCATCGCCAAGTCGAGCGCACTCGCGTTCGGCCGGCCTTTCTATCGCGACGGCTTGATTACTCGGCGTGACGTGGTGAAGGCCGCCTACGCTCAGCTGATCTTCAAGATCGGCGGCGCCGACGATCAGCAGATGATCCGTACACGCGATTATCTCGCCGAATTGTGCAAGGGGTGGAAGGTCGAACAAGTACGACAGATCGTAAATGAGACACTCCACGATCTGATCGACCCCTACATATATGCAGAGGCCGTCGAGCTGATCGAACATCACCAGGCGATCGGCCGGGACATCGTCCTGGTCTCCGCCTCCGGCGAGGAGATGGTGCGCCCGATCGGGGATCTGCTGGGTGTGACCGATATCATCGCAACCCGGATGGTCGTCGAGGAGGGCCGGTACTCCGGCGAGATCGAGTTCTACGCCGGCGGGCCGAACAAGGTTGCCGCGATCAAGGAGATGGCCGCCGCGCGGGGGTACGACCTCGCCGAGTCGTACGCCTATTCGGACTCCATCAGCGACGCGCCGCTACTGGAATCGGTGGGCCATCCGACCGCGGTCAATCCGGACCGGGCACTGCGCCGCGTCGCGGCCGAGCAGGGCTGGCCGGTGCTGGCCTTCCGCCACCCCATCCCGCTGCGCCGCAGGCTGCGCGACCGCCCGGCGGTGCCGATGGCGGCCGCCGCGATCGGGGTCGGTGTCGGCGTCGCGATCGGCCTGGCCTGGTACGGGCGGCACCGCCGCTCACGCCCGTCCCGCCGCTCACGCCCGCCCCGCCTGGAGCCGTTCCGAGCGCTCTGACGCCTTTCCGGGGCCGGTCCGACTCATCGCGGTCGTTCGGCTCGGAAGGCCTGTCCGGGACGCCGGCGGCGACACATTCCATGCCAGGGGTAGCGTGCTCCGGCCAACCGGCGTAGAACAGGGGGTGCGAAGCCCCTCGGGGCCAAGCACACGGCCACTGGGAACCCACGCGCGACCAGCCGCGGCAGGCACGTTGCGGCGGCGCCGCGAGGACCGCCGACAACGAGATATGTGCACGCTTGGTAACCCGGTAGGACGTGTGGTGACGGCGCCTCCACGTGAGGCGCCGTCCACATGTCCGGCCCACGTACGCCGAGCCACATATCCCGAGCCCACATATCCGACCACTGTCCATCATGGACAGACCCGTGGTCGCCAGACTCAGAGCTGCTCGGGACTGCCGGCCACCGCGGCGATGGCCGAGAGCTCCTCCGCCGCGAGGGACACCACCGTGGTGCAGTGCTTGATCCAGGAGCGGATCCCATCGGGGGTACCGGTCGCATAGGCGCCGGCCGCGCCGACGTACTCGGGCTGGCGGGCCAGGTGCCCGACCTCGGGTGCGAGCAGCCCGCGCGGATCCAGCCCACCGGATACCAGCGTGATCCGCGCCGCCGCCCGGGCCACCACCCCGTTGGGGCCACCGAACGGGGCCATGGACAGCAGTTCGCCGTGCACGATCGAGGCCAGCAGCATGCTCGGTACCGAGGTACCCCCGGCGATCAGCTCCAGCAGCGCGTTCAGCCGGTTCACGTCGGCACCGGCGGCCGGCCGGCCGAGCCCGTTCGGCGGTACCGAGTCCCGGGCGGCCAGCACGTGAATGCGCGCCAGCACCTGCCGGGGTACCTTCGGCCACAGCTCGGCCAGCCCGTCGGTCTCCCGGGAGACCCGTAGCGCCCCCTGCACCACGGGATCGGTCACCGTACCGGCCCGGACCTCCTCCAGGTCGTACCCGTGACCATCGATCGCGGCGCTGGCAACGGCGGAGCGCAGGCCGACTTCGGCCGCCATCGCACCGCCCGAAGCTCGGAGTGCCGGGTGGCGCAGTGCCGCGTCCACATCGGCGCGGGCCGAATCCAGCGCCTCTCCGACATCGACGAGTTCGAGAAGGGGTGCCAGCACATCGGTCACGATCACACAGAGTAGCCACTTTTCGGGCACGAACCAAGCCCACACTCCGTCGCCGGACACTCACACCTGCTTGAAGACTGTTCGTAACCGATCAGAAACGGCAAGATTGATCCGACGCACGCGCAGGGTCTGCTCGTGTCGCCGACAGCGTGCACAGGAGCTGAGCCGAACGAGGGAGCCAATCGATGAGCGAGACATTGGAGAACCTGCTACAGGAGACCCGCCGGTTCGACCCGCCGGGCGACCTGGCCGCAGACGCCAACGTCAAAGCGGACGCATACGAGCGGGCCAGCGCGGACCGGCTCGATTTCTGGGCGGAACAGGCCGGCCGGCTGTCCTGGACGAAACAGTGGGACGAGGTGCTGGACTGGTCCAACCCGCCGTTCGCGAAATGGTTCGTCGGCGGCACTCTCAACGTGGCGTACAACTGCCTAGACCGGCACATCGAGGCCGGCCGGGGCGCCAAGGTGGCCATCCACTGGGAGGGTGAGCCGGGCGACACCCGCACGATCACGTACAGCGACCTACACACGTCGGTGTGTCAGGCGGCCAACGCGCTGACCGCGCTCGGGATCGAGCGCGGCGACCGGGTGGCGATCTACATGCCGATGATCCCGGAGGCCGCGGTCGCGATGCTCGCCTGCGCCCGGATCGGCGCGACACACAACGTGGTGTTCGGGGGCTTCTCCGTCGACGCCCTCAAGGGCCGGATCCAGGACGCCGACGCCAAGCTGGTGATCACCGCGGACGGCGGGTACCGGCGGGGCAAGCCGAGCGCCCTCAAGCCGACCGTGGACGAATCGGTGGCCCAGTGCCCGAGCGTCGAGCATGTGCTGGTCGTCCGGCGTACCGGCGAGGACGTGGACTGGACGGACGGGCGCGACCTGTGGTGGCACGAGGCCGTGGAGACGGCGGAGCCGGTCCACGAGGCCCAGCCGATGGACGCCGAGCAGCCGCTGTTCATCCTCTACACCAGCGGCACGACGGCGAAGCCCAAGGGCATCCTGCACACCACCGGCGGGTACCTGACCCAGGCCAGCTACACCTTCCACGCGGTCTTCGACCACAAGCCCGACACCGACGTCTACTGGTGCACCGCCGACATCGGCTGGGTCACCGGGCACTCCTACATCGTGTACGGTCCGCTCTCCAACGGCGCCACGCAGGTGATGTACGAGGGCACTCCGGACACCCCGCACCGCGGCCGGTTCTGGGAGATCGTGCAGCGCTACAAGGTCACCATCCTGTACACCGCGCCGACCCTGATCCGCACGATGATGAAGTGGGGCGACGACGTCCCGGCCGAGTACGACCTGTCGTCGCTGCGCATCCTGGGCAGCGTCGGTGAGCCGATCAACCCCGAGGCGTGGATCTGGTACCGGCAGACGATCGGCCGGGGTGAGACGCCGGTGGTGGACACCTGGTGGCAGACCGAGACCGGCGCCATCATGATCAGCCCGCTGCCCGGAGTGACCGCGACCAAGCCCGGTTCGGCCATGCGGCCGATTCCCGGCATCGTCGCCGACGTGGTGGACGACCAGGGCAACAGCGTGCCCAACGGCGGCGGCGGGTACCTCGTCCTGCGCGAGCCGTGGCCGAGCATGCTGCGCACGATCTGGGGCGACGACCAGCGGTTCATCGAGACGTACTGGTCGCGCTTCGAGAACATGTACTTCGCGGGAGACGGCGCCAAGCGCGACAAGGACGGCGACCTGTGGCTGCTCGGCCGGGTCGACGACGTGATGCTGGTATCCGGACACAACATCTCGACCACCGAGGTGGAGTCGGCGCTCGTCAGCCACCCGAAGGTGGCCGAGTCCGCGGTGGTGGGGGCGACCGATCCGACGACCGGGCAGGCCATCGTCGCGTTCGTCATCCTGCGGGGTACCGGCGAGGGCGACGACGCGCTGCTCCAGGAGTTGCGCGACCACGTCGCCAAGACGCTCGGCCCGATCGCCAAGCCCCGACAGATCATGCTGGTACAGGAGCTGCCCAAGACCCGGTCCGGGAAGATCCTGCGTCGGCTGCTGCGTGACGTGGCCGAGAAGCGCTCGCTGGGTGACGTGACCACGCTTCAGGACTCCGCCGTGATGGACCTGATTCAGAGCGGCATGTCCGCCGCGAAGTCCGACGAGGACTGACACCCTCACGACGCCGGTCAGGCAGCGGGGAACCGCTTCCTGGCCGGCGCGCCGTTTTCCGGAGAAGGCCGGCTCAGCCGCGCAGTGAGGCGAGCAGCCCCTCCCGTACCGTGACCAGGGCCGAGTCCAGGGCGCCGAGCAGCACCGCGTCGTCGCGTACCGACGTGATCGCGACAGCCGTCTCCAGCGCCGGAGTCGCCCGCATCGCGGCGACCACCGCGTCGCACAGCGCGGACCCACCCGCCTGCGCCACCTCGCCGCCGAGCACCACCAGCGGCGGGTCCAGGACCGCGACCACCGCCGCCAGCCCGACCGCGATCCGCTCGGCCAACTCCGCGAGGAACGGCCTGCCGTCCAGGCCCGCCGTCACCGCGGCACCCACGGCCTCGGCGGGGGTCTTCCCGGACAGCCGGTGCGCCGCCGCCAGATCGAGGACCGCGCGACCGCCGACCAGATCCTGGAGGTCGGCGTCGCGTGCGCCGTCGACGCTGTACAGCGGCATGTACCCGATCTCGCCGGCGCCTCCCCGGGCGCCGCGCAGCAGGGTGCCGTTCAGGTCGATGGCCAGCCCCAGTCCCTCACCGAACCAGAGCAGCGCGAAGCTCTCCGCGCCGGTCGCGGCGCCCCGGCGACGCTCGGCGACCGCGGCCAGGTTGACGTCGTTGTCCACGCCCACGCGGGTACCGACCCGGTCCCCGATGCGGCCGATCAGGCCCGGCCGGCTCCAGCCCGGTACGTCGACGTGGTGCACGGTCCCGGTGTGCGGGTCGTACGCGCCGGCCACGCCGATCTGCACGTACCCCGTCGCGTCGCCGGACATGCCCGACCGTTCACGCAGCTCGTCGACGATGCCGCCGACGGCGTCGACCGGATCGACGTCGCGGAAGTCGACCGGCGCCTCCAGCCGGGCGCGGACCGCGCCGGACACGTCACATACGGCGCCGGCCAGCGACGGCGTACCGGTCATCAGGGTGTCCCGCACGGACAGCGCGATGCCGTACGCAGCGCCGGGGTTGGCGGCGTACACCTCGGCGTTCGGGCCGGGTCCGGCGCTGACGTGACCGACCACGACCACCAGGCCGACGTCGGTCAGCCGGCGGACCGCCTCGGAGATCGTGGGCTTGGACAGGCCGGTGAGGTCACGCAACTCCGCCCTTGTCAGTTTGCCCCGATCGAGCAGGTGCGACAGCGCCGCACTCTCGTTCATCGCGCGCAGCAGGCGCGACGACCCGGCAAGGTGGGTCACACGTACTCCCCTGAAACGGGCAGAGTCTCTAACAGTTTTATGAACGGTAGGGCCGTCCCCGGCCGCCGTCAACGCGGCGTGCCAGCATCAGACGGTATCCGTGGAACTGCGGTCCGTTCGGCCGGGGTCGACTCTCCGGCGAACGTGGGAGCGCGACCCGTGCGGAAAACCCCGACGTGACCCGGAACTCTCGTTCCGAACGCTCGCGGAGCTGGCGTCCGGCCCTACCCTGTGACCATGAGCAGCGCCCCGGACGAGTCGGCCGTCCTCATCGATGGACCGTGGACCCACCGGTTCGTCAGCGCCAACGGCAGCCGGTTCCACGTCGTCGAGGCGGGCGCCGGACCGCTCGTCCTGTTCCTGCACGGATTCCCCGAGTTCTGGTGGGCATGGCAGCACCAACTGCGGGCACTGTCCGAGGCCGGCTTCCGGGCCGTCGCGGTGGACCTGCGGGGGTACGGGGCCAGCGACAAGCCCCCGCGCGGCTACGACGGGTACACGCTGGCCGGCGACGTGGCGGGGCTGATCCGGGCGCTGGGCGAGCGCTCCGCGATCCTGGTCGGGGCCGGGGCCGGCGGCATGGTCGCGTGGACCACTGCGGCGTTCCATCCCAAGCTGGTCCGCCGCCTGATCGTCACCGGCGCGGCGCACCCGTTGCGGCTGCGTGCCTCGCTGCTGTCCGATCCGCGCGGGCAACTGGCCGCCTCCGCCGCGATGCTGAGGTTCCAGGTTCCTCGGTACGAGCACGCATTGACCCGCGACGACGCCCAGCTGATCGATCTGTACCTGCGGCGGTGGGGTGGGCCGGCGTGGGTACGGGGGCCGGACTTCGCCGAGTACTCGCGCCTGTGCCGCACGGCGATGCAGATCCCTCAGGTGACGTTCTGCGCCCTGGAGGCGTACCGGTGGGCCTTCCGGTCCGCGCTCCGGCTTCACGGGTACCGGTTCGTCAAGCTGGTACAGCAGCCGATCGTCGCGCCGACGCTGCACCTGCACGGCGAGTTGGACACGGCGATCCTGCCGCGTACGGCGCAGGGTTCCGGCCGGTACGTGATCGCACAGTACGAGTGGCGCCCGATCGAGGGTGTCGGCCACTTCGCCCCCGTCGAGGCGCCCGACCTGGTCACCGGCGAGATTCTGCGCTGGGCCAAGGAGTCGTGAGCCGGACTAGACGCGGTACTCCCGCACGTCCGTGACCTCGGCGACCGGCGCCCAACCCTGGTACACGCCGAAGTCGAACTCCTCCAGCTTGAGCGCGGCCGCGACGGGAGCCTTCCCGCCCGTATACTCCACCCGCAGCCACGTGTCGTGTTCGCCGAGCACGATGAACGGCTCACCCCGCCAGTGACACATCGTCCGCACGTAGCCGAAGTCGGACACCTCGTCGGCCGGTACCGTGCGGCGGTAGCGGTCGTGCCGGATCTCCTCGAAGCCGTCGCGCGGCTGCGTGCTGTACAGCCGCATCTCGTCGCCGTCCGGACTGACCTCGTACTCGTCGCCCCGCCAGCGGCCCACGTACCCGTCGCGCATCACGCCTCCGGCCCGCGCTCGGGGTCGTCGTCGGCCGCCCAGTCGGCCCAGCCGGGCCGGCCGGCCTCGTCGTGGGCATCGCCGCTGTCACGGTCGTCGCCGCTGTCGCGGTCGTCGCCGCCGTCACGGTCGTCTGCGTGGTCAAAGTCGGCGGCGCTGTCGTGGGCGTCAGCGCTGTGGGCATCGGCGTCGGCGTGCGCATCGGCGTCGGCGTGCGCATCGGCCGGCGCCGTCGCCGGATCCTCATCGGCCGACCCGTCCCCGGTTTCAGAGGTCACCGGTCGCCAGCGCGGCTCGTCCGAATCCAGCAGCGCCACCAGGGTCTCGCCGCTGTCCCGGCCGACCAGCCACATCTGGGCACCGTGCGGCAGGCGGGCACTGTCCACCTTGAACTCGGCGATCACGTCGCTGCTCTCGCTCGGGGCGAAGCCGTTGCCGCGGAACGGCGGCCGCTCGATCATCCAGCCCTGCATCGCGCGCATGCTGGCCTCGTCCCGACCGCCGTACGGGATACGGTAGAGGTTGGGCCGGTACGCGGTCCACCGCAGGACGTAGACCTCGTCGTCGGACGGCTTGAACGGCGAGCCCGGGTACCCGAGCCCGAGCGCCGCGTAGAGCTGTTCCGGCGTGGTGAGGTGGGCCGCCTCGCTGGCCCGGTGCACGAACCCGGAGACGCGGTCGTAGCCGCGCTCCAGGAAGTAGGCCACCTGGGTCGGCGCGAGCGGCTTCTGCATCTCGACCGTGTGCTTCGGCTCGGGGCGGGCGGCCACGGGCGACGCCGCCTTGTCGAACTGCACCGACGGGTCATCGCTCAGGCCGACCTCGGCGGCCCAGGCTGCGAGTGCCCGGATCTGCGCACCGGGCAGGGTGGCGCCGACCGGCGTGCCGGGGTTGACCGAGAAGGACCAGGACTCGTCGGGCCAGGCCCGGATCAGTTGGACGAACTTCACCGTGATGGCGTCGACGCCGGAGCCGAGGTGCTCCTCCATCCGCGGCGGCGAGGTGAACACGACCACGTACGGCTGCCCGTCGATCTGCTCGCGCCGCCAGGCGAAGCCGGGCTCCCCCGGCGCCGTCACCGTGGACTCGCCGGGCGGGACGGGAACCAGCACCCTGGCCAGCAACAGTGTGGACAGGAAGGTGTCGGTCTGCCCGTCGGACGCGGCGGCGAGCAGGTTGGCCTCCACCTCGTTGGCCGGCACGAAATCCGGGTCGAGGGGCGGTTCCTGCTTCGACTCGGGCGGCGCGGCGTGCGCCGGTACCCGGGCCCGGCCCGCCCGCTCGACGGGGGGACGGCCGACCCCCTCGGCAGAGCGCGCCAGCGGCGCCCGGACCGAGCCCACCGCGGCGGCCCCGGACCACCCCGCCGGGGGCGACACGGGCGCGTACGACGGCGCATACGCCGAGCCCGGTTCGGCTCTCGGCGAGGGAACGGGCGGCGGCACGGTCTCCATGCGCGCCCGCCCGGACTGTGTCAGCGGCCGGCTCGGCAGTGGCGTGCTTCCCGCCTCACCGTCCCCGCCCACCGGGCGTACCGGTCGGGACGGCAACGGTCCCGCACCCTGGCCGCCGAAGGGCACCGGCCTGGTCGGCAGGGGCGGGGCACCCGGATCGCCCGACGGCAGCGGTCGGGACGGCAGAGGCCCGGCGTCCTGGCCGCCGAAGGGCACCGGCCGGGACGGCAACGAGCCGGCGGACGGGTCACCGAAGGCCGCCGGCCGAGACGGCAAAGCCCCCGCACCCGGATCGCCGAAAGCCGCCGGCCGAGACGGCAAGGCCCCCGCACCGGGATCGCCGAAAGCCGCCGGCCTGGCCGGCAACGAGCCGGCGCCCGGATCGCCGAAAGCTGCCGGGCGGGACGGCGGCGGGTCGGAGTCGCCGGGTCCCGGGGGCAGCGGCCTGGTCGGCAGCGGTCCGGCGGACCTCCGCCCCTGGATGCCCTGCGCGGCCCTCGCCTGGAAGCCGTGCCCTGTGCGGTTCGGCTCGGCGGTCGGCAACTCCGGTCTGACGGGCAACTCCGGTCTGACGGCCGACTCCGACCTGACGGGCAACTCCGACCTGACGGGCAACTCCGGCCTGACCTCGCCAGCCGCGCCGAGCGGGATGACTCCCGGTCGCGGCGGCAACGGGACCGGCGAACCGCCATCGGCCAGGTCGCCGACCGGCGCCGCGACGCCACGCACCCGTGCCGCCGCGTCGACTCGGGCCCGCGCGCCGAGAGTCCGACCGGGCAGCCGGACGTCGCCGCGGGCAAGCTGCGCGACGAACCACGCGGGAAGGTAGCCCTCGACCGGCAGGCCGGGGTTGATGGCCAGCCACCACTCCTGGTTCGGCCACGCGGCCGCGAGGTCGTGGTAGGGCACGCGACGGGCCGGTCCGGTGTGGTTCGTCAGGCTGGCCCGAATCGACTCGGACGAGGTGAAGGCCAGGACGTGGGTACGGCCACCGCTGGTCCACGTGCCCCAACCGGCCGAGGTCTGACCAGGGACCGCGGCGCCGGAAACCGGCAGCAGCAGATCGATCCGGGCCAGGATCCGGAAGTACAACTCCTGGTCCCCGGCGTGCAGGGCGTCGCGCAGCGCCGCCTCCGCCTCGGTGGCTGGCTCCCAGTCGGTCACTGGCTGCACCTCCACCGCACCCGAATCCGAATCCCGCGCTTAAACCTACAAGGCCGACGGCGGGTTGCGCAGCAGGTGGTCGCCTCACACATCGGGTCACGAGAGAAGTCGTACGTCGATACCATCCGGCATGGCATCCCTACAGCCGACGAAAGTCGGTGGCAGGGCGCGTCTCGACGGCATTGTGAAGGCGGCATGCGCCGAGTCAGAGCGTCGATAGCGGCCGTTATGACGTTCTTTGTTGCATTCGTTACACCGGTCCGATCCGCCGAGGCCGCGGCCGGTTGTCCCGCGGGAGCGACCGCCGGCGTACCGGCCGCCAGTGCACCACCTGCGGGAGTGCCGTGGGCCCAGGAGCGGTACCAGCCGCAGCGACTGTCCGGCATCGCCGACGGCACGGGCGTGGTGGTGGCGGTGCTCGACTCCGGCGTGGACGGCACGAGCCCGCTGCTTCGGGGTCGGATCCTTCCCGGAGCGGACGAGTTGGGCTCGGGCGATGGGCGGCTGGACTGTGTCGGGCATGGCACCGCCGTGGCCAGCATCATCGCCGCCACCGGCTCGGCGGCCGGGTTCGCCGGGCTGGCACCGCAGGCACGGATCCTGCCGGTACGGGTGACCGAGCAGGAGATCGTCGGCGGTACGGCGACCGGCCGGCCCGGTACCGTCACCGGCCTGGTCGCCGCGCTGCGTTGGGCCGTGGCGCACGGCGCCCGGGTGCTGAACGTGTCACTGGTCCTCTACCAGGACGTACCCGCGCTCCGAGCGGCCGTCGCCGACGCGCTGGCGCACGACGTGGTCGTGGTCGCCGCCGCCGGCAACGGGCACGCGCAGGGTTCCGGGCCGGACCAGGTCCCATACCCGGCCGGGTACCCGGGCGTGATCGGGGTCGGCGCGATCGGTCCGGACGGGCAGCGGCTCGCGGACTCGCCGATCGGGCCTTTCGTGGACATCGTGGCTCCGGGCGGCGACATCGTGGCGGCCGGCGAGGGGCGGTCGCTGGCCAGCTACAACGGCACCAGCTTTGCCGCGCCGTTCGTCTCGGCGACCGCCGCCCTGATCAGGCAGCACGATCCGGGGCTGCCCGCCGCCGAGGTGTCGGCGCGGATCCTTGCCACCGCCGATCCCGCCCCGGACGGGCGCCCGTCGGGCGGCTACGGGTACGGCGTCGTCGACCCGTACCGCGCGGTGACCGAGAGCATCGGCGCACCCGGTCCGGCGCGCCCGCCCGCGCCGGTTCCGGCGGCGCCCGGCCGGGTCGCGGCATCCGCACCGCTCCGGGGCCGGGCCGTGGTCCTCGCGCTGGCCGGTGCCGGACTCGTCGCGCTGATCCTGCTGACCGCCGTGATCGTTCCGCGCGGGTCGCGGCGCGGCTGGCGGGCCGGCCGCGGCTGACTCCGGCTGATCCCGGCCGCCTCGGGATGCGGTCACGGCCAGGACCCGATGGCGGCACGGAATGCGATGCGGCACGGAATGCGATGCGGCTCGGCACGCAGTCGGTCCGCACGCAGTTGGCCCGGCACGCAGTCGGCCCGGCACGCGGTCACGGCCGCACGCGGCGGCCCGGACACCTGCGGTGCCCGGGCCGGTCCGACCGTGTCGCCCTGGTTGAAAGCCGCGCTACCGGAACGCGCTACTGGAACAGGCCGGTGTTGCGCCGCTCGGTGTGGAGGTAGTCGGCGGCCGAGTCCTCCAGTGCGACCTTGATGCCGCGCAGTATCCGCGACAGATCATCCGAGGCCGACCGCCATTGAGCCTGGCGGACGTCTTAGGCCTCGCGGGCCGTGCCGTCCCAGGTGGCCACCAGGGGTGCCGCGTCCTGCTCAAGCTGACCGAGCTGCGAGGTGAGCGCATCGAGCGCGCCCTGGATGTCCTGGCTGGCCTGCTGAAGCGCGGCGAAGTTGACGACGAGCGTATCGCTCATTCTCTTGACCTTCCCTCTGCTAGAGCGGCAACTGCAGGCCGCCGGTCGTCCCGCGAAGGCGGTCCGCCGCGGCGTTGTCGGACGTCTGGTATTGCCGGCCGGACGTGCGGATCGCCGTCGCCGTCTCACCGAGTGCCTGCTGGAGCGCCTGCTGATCCTCCGCCCAGGCGAGCTTGACCTGCTCGAACGAGGCGCCTCCGGCGCCCTGCCACTGGGTGCGCAGCACCTCCAGCTCGCCGAGCAGCCGTTTGAGCGTGTTCTGTAGCGACTGGTTGACCTGCTCGAACTTTGTCGCGGTCGCCTCCATCACGGCGGCCTGCGCCTGCGTCGTCGACATCGTGGAACTCGCCCCCAATCTCCTGGCTTTCACGTTGTGCGGTCATCGACGTCGCTGACGGTAGCGACGCATCGGAGGCCGTCGCTACCCCGTCTCCGTTTCTGTGGATAACTTCCGGCGAACGGGGACGAGTACCGCTAATTGGTCACGGAGGCAGCCGTTCGGGCGGCATCCGGATCCAGCGTCTGTCCGGCCGGCAGCGCCGCCACCAGTGCGGCCGGCATCCGTACCGGGGTCACCCCGCCGTACCCGAGCATGTCCAGCACGTCGGCGCGGGGCACCGGGTACCGCACGCCGAGGTCGGTCACCAGGCTCAACGCGCCGCTCTGCGCGCCGGCAGAGGCCACCGCCTCGACGATCGTCCCGCGATCCGGTGCCACCACCACCCGGCCGGCGAGCACGCCGCTCCCATCGGCCGCGCCGGCACCCGACCCGGCACCGGCAGTCGACCCAGCGCCAGCAGCCGACCCCGTACCGGCAGCCGACCCCGTACCGGCGGCGGATCCCGCCGGCACACCAGCCTGGATCGACGGCAGCCCCTGCGGGCCATCGGTCCGCGCGCACAGTCCCGAGTCCAGGTCGGACGGTGGGGCCAGGGCCGGCATGGCCAGCGGTGGGGCCAGTTCCCCGGCGCGCGGCGTGAGCGGGGCCGACACGGGTGCGGCGGTGTAGTCGCCGGGAGGCAGTTCGATGGCGTCCGGCCGACCCTGCACCGCAGCCGTCTGCCGGTCGCCGAGCAGCAGATTCGCCTGTACCTGCGAGATCGCCGCCAGGCCATCGGGTACCGCGACGGCGTACTGCGGCGCGCCACCCTGCGGCCGTACCACGAACACCTGGCCCACGGTGGCGAAGCCGGCCTTCGATCGCCGTCCCCGCCCGGCGATCGGGATCGCGCCCAGGTCCGGTCCGGCCGGTACCGCGTCCAGCAGCGCGGTCGCCACGGTCAGCACCGCCTGCCCGCGCCACGCCAGGGCGCCCAGCGCGAAGTCGGTGACCCGGTGCCGGTGACCGTGCCAGATCAGGGAGACACCGTCGGCCGGCACGCCGGCCGGCCGCACCAGCAGGCCCGCATCGCCGAGCGGGTGCCCGCCGGGCGCGGTCTGTCCGACGTAGAGGGTCGAAGCTCCGGCCGGATCGGTGCACATCGTCCAGGGCGCGCCCAGCAGCCGGCCGGCCTCGGGCAGCGAGTCGGGGGCGCCGGCGATGCCCAGCGGCGCGCCGCGCGGCACCTGCGCGATCGTGCGCCGGGCGACCGAGACCGTGTGCGCCTGCGCGGAGCCGATGATCAGCAGCGCGGAGGCGTAGTTGGGCACCGGCCGCAGCGTGCCGTCCAGGTACACGTACCGCGCCCCGGTCTCCTTCTCGACGATCACCGCCGACGCGTCCCGCCAGCCGGTACCGCCGCCGGGCTCCAGTACGCCGTAGACCGCGACGGCCGCGATGGACAGCGCACCGACCAGCGCACCGATCAGCGTCGAGCCGGCCAGCCGGCGAAACGGCGACTGCGCCGGGTCGGTCTGCCCGGTGACCAGCGCGGAGACCACGCGCTGCGCGGTGAACTGGTACGAGTGGAGCTGGTCGGTTCGTGACGCCACGCCGTCCTCCCCAGGAATCGCGGGCCACCAATATGAGCGGGCCGGCAATACGATATTCGGCCGGAGGCGCTGACGGGAGGTGACCGCGTGCAAACACTGCGAGATCGTGCCCCGGTTTCGGGCCGGATCGTGGCGGCCCGGATCGTGGCGGCCCAGGCCGCCGTCCTCGCCCTGCTGCTCGCCGCGCTGGGTGGTGACCCGTTGGGCTGGCTGGTCGCCGTACCGGTCGCCGGGTCGCTCGTCGCGCTGGGCTTCCTGCGCTGGCGGCACCGCTGGCTGCACGCCTGGCTGGCCACCGGCCTGCGCTACCTGACCCGGGCCAGAACGTTGCCCGCGGGTGCCGGCCCGGCCGCGCTGCTCCGGTTCGTCGAGCCGACCGCCTGCCAGGGCGCGGAGCCGGGCGTCATCGAGGACTCGGACGGCGTGGTCGCGATCCTCGAACTCGGCGACGGCGGCCCGGAACTCGGCGACGGCGGCGCTGCGCACCCGGGCGTCCAGCCCGCGCTCCCGTCGCCGGCCGAGCTGGTCGCGACGGTGGGGGCCGGCGCCGTCGCGCTGATCGTCTCGGCCGTACCGGCCGGGGGCACCGGGCCGGCGGGTGCCTCGTACCGGCAGCTCACCGACGGCCGGACGCCGGCCCGGCAGCGGGTTCTGCTGGCGGTCCGCGCGTCCCGGGTGGACGTCGCGTGGTCCGCCGACGACCTGCGCCGCTCGCTCGCGGGCAGCCTCCGGCGCATCGGTCGCCGGCTGCGACAGGACGAGATCGTTCACCGGCAACTCTCGGCCGGGGCGACCGGAGCCGTGCTCGCCGAACTCGCCCTCCACCATCCCGGCGCGATGGCCCGGGAGGGGTGGGCCGCCATCCAGCTCGGTGGACTGCACCAGACCAGCCTGCGGGTGCCCCGGCTCGACCGGCTTCCGGTCGAGGTGACCGAGCAGCTGATCGCACGGTTGCTGGCCCTGCCGGCCGCGTCGACCACGATCGGCCTGTGCGCTTCGAGCGGAGGCACCGAGCTGGTGGTACGGGTGGCGGCCGGTACCCGGGCCGGGCTGGCCGGTGCCGTGGCGTCCGCGTACCGACTGCTGAGTACCGCCGGATCGGTACCGGAACGGCTCGACGGGCGGCAGCTCACCGGCCTGGCCGCGACCCTGCCGCTGGCCCGGCCACCCGACGCCCGCCCCGGTACCGGGCGCGGACCCGGCACCGCGGACACCCGCCCTGAACGCGGATCCGGCGCCGCGGGCACCGGCCCGGGGAACGCGCCCGGCGCCGGGCCCCGTTTCACGCCCCCGCCGTCCGGGCTGGTGCTCGGCCACAACCGGCACCACCAGCCCGTCACCGTGCGGCTGTTCCGGCCCGAGCCGACCCGGGCGATGATGCTCGGCGGAGTCCGGGCGGCGCAGGTGCTGGCCCTGCGCGCGCTCGCGCTGAACGCGCAGGTGACCGTCCAGACCGTCCGGCCGCAGGCATGGGAGCCGTTCCTGCGGGCGGTGAGCCTGCCCACCGGCGCCGTCGCCGTGGTGCCGCCGGGATCACCGGCGCCGCCGGCCCCGGCCGGCCCACTCGTACCGCAGCTCGTCGTCGTGGATGCCGCCGTGGCCGCCCGGGCGGCGCCGCCGGCCCCCTGGCGCGCCACCCTGGTGCTGCGTGAGGAGGCATCGGCCGCGGACGTCAACGAGTTGTCCCGCGCTGACCTGGTCATCCTCCAGTCGCTGCGGCCGGGCGAGGCGGCACTGGTCGGTACCGCGCTGGGCCTGGACGCGAGTCGCGACTGGCTGAGCCGGATCCGGGCGGACATGGTCGGCGTGGTGAGCCGGCTGGGAGCCGGACGCAGCGCGGTCCGGTGGGCCGTGCTGTCCACCACGGACATCGAGCGGCACGTGATCGGCGCGCCGGAGCGGGTCACCATCGGCTGATCGGGCATGCGAGGATCGCCCGATGGGTATCGTCATCCGGGTCGCGGTCACGGCCGTGGCGCTGTGGATCTCCACTCTCCTGCTGTCCGGCATCGAGCTGGGCGGGAGTTCCACGCTGAAGAAGGTCGGCACGCTGATCGTGGTGGCCATCATCTTCGGCGTGATCAACGGCGTGTTGCGCCCGATCATCAAGACCGTCGGTTGCGCCGTCTACGTGGTGACGTTCGGCCTGGTCGCGCTCGTCGTGAACGGGCTGCTCTTCCTGCTCGCCAGCTGGATCGCCGACCAGCTGACGCTGCCGTTCCACGTGGACAACTTCTGGCCGACCGCGGTGCTCGGCGCGCTGATCGTCGGTGTGGTGAGCTGGCTCATCGACCTGGTGATCCCCAAGAAGTTCAAGTGACCGACGAGTACCGGATCGGCGCCGAGGATCTCGACGTCGATCTGGTGCACCGCTGGCTGTCCACCGACGCGTACTGGGCCACCGGGCGCAGCCGCGAGGCGGTCGAGCGGAGCATCGGCAACTCGTACTGCCTGGGTGGGTTCGCGGCGGACGGGAGCCAGGTGGCCTTCGCCCGCGCGGTGACCGACTGGGCGACGTTCGCCTGGATCGCCGACGTCTACGTCGACCGCGCGCACCGAGGCCGGGGCCTGGGCAGCCGGCTGGTCGGCGAGTTGTGCGACGCGATCAGAGCCCACGGGGTGGACCGCCTGGTACTGGCCACGGCCGACGCTCACGGGGTCTACGCGAACCTCGGCTTCGCCGCCCTGGCCAGACCCGAGCGCTTCATGGAGATCGACCAGCGGTGACGAACGTCACCCGGGGCTACCGTCAGGTGGCCTGGTAGACGAGCAGCTTCTCGCCGTCGGCGCGGTCCAACTCGATGCGGTCGATGTCGCGCGGGGCGAGCGACACGTGCGCGCTGGTCGGGGCGGCGTCCTGGCCCGGCCGGACCGGCCATGGCTTGAGGGGTACCGGCTGCCCACCGCCACGCGGATAGATCACCAGCCGCACCATCCAGGGCGTGTCGTACTGCGACGACTCGGCGTACAGGCACAGCATCCGGATGTCGGTACCGCCGTTCGCCGCGTCGTAGCCGAGCAGCGCGACGATCGGTACATCCGCGTCGACCGGCCGCATCTGTGCCACCACCGGCTTCGGAGGCGGGGTCGGCCTGGCCACCATGACGCTCACGCCGACGGCCGCCAGCACGGCCAGGCAGGCCGCGGCGAGCCCGGCACCGGCGAACTGCCAGCGCCGGCGGCGCAGGGACCGGTGGCGTTCCGTGCCGGCCGTGCGCAGCACCGAGTCCAGCAGCGCCGGCGGCGCCTTGGCGGTCGGCGCGTCGATCGACGCGGCGGTACCGGCGTCCAGCCGGCCCAGCAGGCCCGGCAGCACGGCAAGCTCGGCGACCTCTTCCCGGCACTCCGCGCACCCGGCCAGGTGCCGCTCATACTGCGCCCGGTCGGCGGGGGAGAGCGCACCAAGCACGTACACGCCAGCGTCGACCGTCTGCGGGCACTTCATTGCGTCACCCCCATCTCCTCCAGTACCAGGCGCAGCGAACGCAGCGCGTAGTGCGTGCGGGACTTCACAGTCCCCGGTGGTACCCCCAGCCGGGCGGCCGCCTCGGCCACCGACCGGCCCTGGTAGAAGCACTCCACCAGGACCTGCCTATGGACCTGGGACAGGCGGCTCAGCGCCTCCGCGATCAGCCAGGCCTCGACCGTACGGTCGGTTTCGTCGTCGCTGACCGGTTCGGGCAGCGTGTCCGTCACGACCTCGGCCACCCGTACCGATCGCCGCCGCCACGAGTCGATCGCCAGGTTGCGGGCCGTCGTGAACAGCCACGCGCGCACCGAGCCACGGTCCGGGTCGAGCGCCTCCGGATGCCGCCACGCTCGCAGCAGCGTCTCCTGTACCAGGTCCTCGGCCCGCTGCCGATCGCCGCTGACCAGGCGTAGGGCGTGCGCATACAGGGCGTCGCCATGATCCGCGAACATCACCCGCAACAGCTCGGTGTCATCACGAGCCGGTCCTCGCGCCGGACCAGCCACGCGGCGCTCGACCCTACCCATCTGCACATCCTCCCGCGCCCTACGCAGGATGACACGCGCCATCACGGCTCCGGGTTCAACGGCCGGCCGCCGGACCAGCCGTTGGAGCGGGCTCAGCCGCCGTTGGAGCCGGGGATCTCCTCAAGGAGTGCGACGGCGACGGCACGGGCGGTCGCGGTCAGCCTGGAGCGGACCGCCTTCGCCGACGTCATCATCTCGGCGGCGGGCAGCGCGCACGCGACGACCACCCGCCGATCCGGATCGCGGTCGCCGAGGGCGAGTACTGAGGCGCACGCCACACCGGGTCGGAACTGGCCGATCTCCAGCTGCATCGCCCGCCGCTCCCCGGCCGCCAGGTCGGTCTCCAGCGCCTCGGGGGTGACGATCGTGGCCTGGGTGAACGGGCGCATCCCCCAGTCGCGCAGGTACCGGCCGCGCTGCTCGGCCGTGAGCGTGGCCAGCAGGGACTTGCCCAGTGCCGTGGCGTGCGCGCCGTCGTCGAACCCGGGGACGAGATCCTCCAGGTACGGCGAGCGGGGGCCCTCGGCGACCGCGCTGAGCACCACCCGGCCGCTGATGAACCTGGCCAGGAAGTGGCTGTGCCCGGTGTCCAGGGCCGCCTTGCGCAGCACCTCGGTGACGCTCGCCGGCCCGCGCAGCGCCGCCGTCAGCTCCCGGAACCGGTCCGAGACCTCCATGCCGACGACGTACGTGCCGTCCTCGCGACGGGCCACGTAGCCCTCGTAGGCGAGCGTCCGGACCAGGTGGTACGTGGTGGCCACGGTGAGTTCGCAGCGCCGGGCGATCTGCTTGACCGTCAGGCCTTTCGGCGAGGCTCCGACCGACTCCAGGACCCGCAGCGCCCGCGAGACGCTCCGGATCAGGTCGGAGGGCTCGCCCTGTGGATCTCGCACCGGGGCACCTCCCCACGCCTCCAGGCTTTACACCATATGAAATCGCCTTTGATTTGTGAACGCCTGTCCGTTCTGCAACCAGCGCGAGGCCGGGCGCGTGGCAGCGCCTCCGGCCCGGTGGGGCCGGGCCGCGGCACGGTGGTCAGATGAGTCTTCCCTCGTCACGAGGGGTAAGCGATCAATTGCGCTCCCGTTATGGGCGGCCCACATACGGTGACAAGATTGTGACTCTAATCTCGCCGGATTTCCTCGCCGGGCAGCCGTCGCCGCGTTCCGCGGCACCCCGGCACGTGCCCGGGCTCAGCTGGTGCGGTCGGCGATGAACTCGCAGAGGGACTCCAACGCCCGCCGGGCGGCCGTGTCCGGCAGCGGCGCCAACTCCGCGCGCGCCTGCTCGGCGTAACCCCGGACGGTCTCCCGGGCGTGCTTGAGTGCCACGGACTCCCGCAGCAGCGCGAGCGCCTCGGCGTGCCGCCGGTCATCGGTCAGCCGTCCGTCCGCCAGCAGTTGCCGCAGCCGCACGGAGCCGGTGTCGCTCTCGTCCGAGGCCAGCGCGTACAGCACCGGCAGCGTCGGCACGCCCTCACGCAGGTCGGTCCCGGGGGTCTTGCCGGAGACCGGGGACTCGGACTCGATGTCCAGCAGGTCGTCGGAGAGCTGGAAGGCGATGCCCATCGCCTCCCCGTACCGGGCCAGCGCGTCGGCCTGATCCTGCGGCGCACCGGCGAACATGGCCCCGAAGCGCGCAGAGGTCGCCATGAGCGAACCGGTCTTCTCGGCGAGGACGTACAGGTAGTGCTGCACCGGGTCGGCGTCGCGCGGGCCGACCGTCTCGGCGATCTGGCCGTGTACCAGCCGGGAGAACGTGCTCGCCTGGATCTTCACCGCCTCGGGACCCAGCCGGGCCGCGACGTCCGCGGCACGGGCGAACAGGAAGTCGCCGACCAGGATGGCGACCGAGTTGCCCCAGCGGGAGTTGGCGCTGGGGGTGCCCCGCCGCAGCGACGCCTCGTCCATCACATCGTCGTGGTACAGCGTCGCCACGTGCGTCAACTCGACCACCTCGGCCGCCGAGACCACCTCAGGCCGGCGGTAGTCGCCGAACTGGGCGCAGATCGCCACGAGCAGCGGACGGAACCGCTTACCACCGGCGTCCACCAGGTGCCGGGCGGCCTCGGCCACCAGCGGGTCGCCGCTGGCGAGCGCGGCGTGCAGCCCCTCCTCGACCCGGACGAGTGTCGACGCGACCGCCGACTCCAACTCGGGATCGGATAACGGGATGCCGACTGAGTCGCTGGGAACCGTACCTACCACGACTCAACCATGCCATACTCGCCGGCCGACGCCGATCCGGCCCCGGTCGCTGGCGGGCATTCGCCGGTCGGGTGCCGGACAATCCTCCGACGTCCCCCGCCTGATGCGAGGTATGCCGGGTTCCGGCCCGCCACCGGGCGGACCGGAAGACCTCAGCGGATGAACTCGGCCGCGCGGTTCGTCAGGTCCAGCAGCGGCGCCGGCGCCACACCCAGCAGCAGCGTGGCGATCCCGCCGATGGCCAGGGTGGCCGAGGTCAGGGCGCCGGGGATGGAGACCGTGGGGGTCGTCTCACCGGGCTCGGACAGCCACATCATGACCACCACCCGCAGGTACGGGAAGGCCAGGATCATGCTGCTCACCACACCGATAATCACCAGCCACGACTGGCCGCCACCGATCGCCGCGGCGAACACGGCGAACTTGCCGGTGAAGCCGCTCGTCAGCGGGATGCCGGCGAAGGCCAGCATGAGGAAGGTGAACAGGCCGGCGTACAGCGGTGAGCGGCGCCCCAGCCCGGCCCACCGGGACAGGTGGGTGGCCTCGCCGTCCGCGTCCCGTACCAGGGTCACCACGGCGAACGCGGCGATCACCGTGAACCCGTACGTGACGAGGTAGAAAAGGGTGCTGGACAGGCCGTCCTTGCTCAGGCCCAGGACGCCGACCAGGATGTACCCGGCGTTGGCGATCGACGAGTAGGCGAGCAGGCGCTTGATGTCGGTCTGGGTGACCGCGAGGATCGAGCCGACCAGCATGGTGAGCACCGCGATCGCGCCGATCACCGGGCGGAAGTCCCAGTCGGTGCCCTGGAACGCCACGTAGAGCACCCGCACCAGGGCGCCGAACGCGGCCACCTTCGTGCAGGCCGACATGAACGCCGTGATCGGAGTCGGTGCGCCCTGGTACACGTCCGGGATCCAGACGTGGAACGGTGCCGCCGCGGCCTTGAACAGCAGGCCGAGCGAGACCAGCGCCAGACCGATGTAGAGCAGGGTGGTGCTGTTCGTCGACGTCTGGATCGCGTTGTGGATGCCCGAGAAGGAGATCTGGCCGGAGTACCCGTACAGCATCGCGATACCGAACAGGAAGAACGCGGAGGCGAACGAGCCGAGCAGGAAGTACTTCATGGCCGATTCCTGGGACAGGAGCCGGCGCCGCCGCGCCAGTGCGCACATCAGGTACAGCGGCAGGGAGAAGACCTCCAGTGCGACGAACATCGTCAGCAGGTCGTTCGCGGAGACGAACAGCATCATCCCGCCGAGCGCGAACAGCAGCAGCGGGTACACCTCGGTGCCGGCCTCTTCGCTGGCGGCCTGTGCACGGTCGGCCTGGGTACCGGCGGTGACCGCGGCCGCGGCGACGAACGGCCCGCCCGGCTCCAGGGAACGCTCCGCGATCAGCAGCAGCGCCACGATGCCGAGCGCGGCCAAGGAGCCCTGGAGGAACAGGGCCGGCCCGTCCACCGCGATGGCGGCATCCGCGGTCAGCTCCCGGGTACCCGCCTCCACGATGACCACGATCAGCGCGGCGATCAGGGAGCCCAGCCCGAGTACGAGCTGCACCGGGTACCGGCCCCGGCGCGGTACGAACGCCTCGAACAGCACCCCGACGGCGGCCGCGCCGAACAGGATCAGCATCGGCGCGAGCGCACCGTAGTCGAGGTGCGGGAGCTGGAGAGTCTCCTGCGCGAGTGTCACTTGCCGCCTCCCTGAGCGACCGTCGGCTGCGGGTCGGACGTTCCGATCTGCGAGAACGTCGCCTTGACCGCCGGGTTGATGACGTCGGTGACCGGCTTGGGGTAGAAGCCGAGGAGCAGGAGCAGCACGATCAGCGGGGCGACCACGACCTTCTCCCGCACCGACAGGTCCTTGCGCATCGCGTCGATCTTCTCCAGCGCCGGGTTCAGCGTCCCCTGGGTGGTGCGCTGCACCATCCACAGCACGTAGGACGCGGCGAGGATGATGCCGACGGTCGCGATCACGGCCACCGTCTTGTGCACCGTGAAGGTGCCCAGCAGAACCAGGAACTCACTGATGAACGGGCTGGTGCCCGGCAGAGCCAGCGAGGCCAGACCGGCGATGAAGAAGACGCCGGCCAGGACCGGCATCAGCTTGCCCGCGCCGCCGAAGTCGGAGACCTGCGCGCTGCCCCGGCGGGCCACCAGCATGCCGACCACCAGGAACAGCAGGCCGGTGGCCAGCCCGTGGTTGAGCATGTAGAGCACCGCGCCGGTCCCGCCCTGCGTGGTGAAGGCGAAGATGCCGATGCCGATGAAGCCGAAGTGCGCGATCGACGTGTACGACACCAGACGCTTGAGGTCGTTCTGCCCGATCGCCAGCAGCGCGCCGTAGATGATGCCGACCAGCGCCAGGGCCAGGCCCAGCGGCGCGAAGTACCGGGAGGCGTGCGGGAACAGCGGGAGGCAGTACCGCAGGATGCCGAACGTGCCGACCTTGTCCAGCACGCCGACCAGCAGCGCAGCGGCTCCGGCCGGTGCCGCGCCACCTGCGTCCGGCAGCCAGGTGTGGAACGGGAAGAACGGCGCCTTGATGGCGAACGCGACGAAGAAGCCCAGGAACAGCCACCGCTCGGTGGTGGTGGACATGTGCAGGCCGGTCAGCTGGTGCCAGTCGAAGGTGCCGTGGCCGAGCTGGTCGCGCCCGACCACCCAGAGGCCGATCACCGCGGCGAGCATGAGCAGGCCGCCGACCAGCGAGTACAGGAAGAACTTCACCGCGGCGTACTGGCGGCGGGCGCCGCCGTACGACCCGATCAGGAAGTACATCGGGACCAGCATGATCTCGAAGAACACGTAGAACAGGAAGATGTCCGCCGCGGCGAACACCCCGATCATCGTGAACTCCAGCGCCAGCAGCAGCGCGAAGTAGGTCGGCACCGACCGCTTCGAGCTGTCCACGTCGTGCCAGGAGGCGAGGATCACCAGCGGAACCAGCAGGGCGATCAGCGCGAGCATGACCAGCGCGATGCCGTCGGCCTCGAAGGTGAACCGTGCCCCCCAGAACGGGATCCACTGGTACGACTCGCGGAACTGGAAGCGCGGCCCGTTGGCGTGGAAGGTCGCGTACATGACCGCGGTCACGACGAGCACCGCCAGCGACCAGATCAGCGCAACGGTCTTGGCCAGTTGCGGCCGGCTGCGGGGCAGGCAGG
The DNA here is from genome assembly GCA_036494675.1 of Rugosimonospora sp. Taxonomy (GTDB): domain Bacteria; phylum Actinomycetota; class Actinomycetes; order Mycobacteriales; family Micromonosporaceae; genus Rugosimonospora. Next base: position 10,310 of record DASXOA010000412.1, on the reverse strand, counting down.
CCACCACCGCGGCGCCGACCAGCGGCGCCCCGGTGAGCACGCTCAGATACGGAAAGGAACTCATGCTGCGCTGGCCTTCCCCAATCGCTTGCTATTGCCGATCATCCGAGCGCCACCGCCAGCATCGCCGCGACGATGAGCAGCGCGCCTCCGAGCATGGACAGGGCGTAGCTGCGCACGAATCCGGTCTGGGTGCGTCGCAGCCGGCCCGAACTGCCGCCGACCAGCGCCGCGAGCCCGTTGGCCAGGCCGTCGATGCCGCGGTTGTCGAGGTACACCAGTGCCCGGGTCAGGTACAGGCCAGGCTTCTCGAAGACGGTCTCGTTGAACACGTCGCCGTACAGGTTGGCGCGGGCAGCCTCGACGACCGGTCCGGCCGCACGCTCGTGCGTCGCGGTGCCGTTGCGGAACAGCGCCACCCCGAGTCCGAGGCCGAGGATCACGACCAGGATGGTCAGGCCACTGCTCGCCCACTGTCCGATGTGAACATGCGACTCGTCCGGCGGGTTCGAGAACACCGGCATCAGCCAGTCCTTGACCGGCGAGGCGATCAGGCCACCCGCCGCGACCGAGCCGACCGCGAGCAGGAGCAGCGGGATCGTCATCACCGGCGGGGACTCGTGCGGGTGCTCGATGTCCTCGGTCCACCGCTTCGGTCCGTGGAACGTCAGCACGACCAGCCGGGTCATGTAGAACGCGGTCAGCCCCGCGCCGAGCAGCGCGGCGGAGCCGAACAGCCAGCCGGTCCAGCCGGGCCGGTTGAACGCCGCCTCGATGATCGGGTCCTTGGAGAAGAAGCCGGACAGCGGCGGGATGCCGATGATGGACAGGTAGCCCAGCCCGAACGTGACCCAGGTGATCGGCATGTACCGCCACAGGCCGCCGAAGCGCCGGATGTCGGTCTGATCCTTCATGCCGTGCATGACCGAACCGGCGCCCAGGAACAGGCCGGCCTTGAAGAAGCCGTGCGCGAGCAGGTGGATGAGGGCCAGCGCGTACGCCGCACCGCCCAGGCCGACGCCGAGGAACATGTACCCGATCTGCGAGACCGTGGACCAGGCCAGTACCCGCTTGATGTCGTCCTTCGCGCCGCCGATGATCGACCCGAACAGCAGCGTGAACGCGCCGACCGCGACGACCACGGTCTGCAGCGCGGTGTCGGCCGAGAAGATCGGGTTGGACCGGGCGATCAGGTACACGCCGGCGGTCACCATGGTCGCCGCGTGGATCAGGGCGGAGACCGGGGTCGGGCCCTCCATCGCGTCCGGCAACCACGCCTGGAGCGGGAACTGGCCGGACTTGCCGCACGCGCCGAGCAGCAGCAGCAGGCCGAGCATCAGGATCGTGGTCTTCCCGGTGCCGTGGGACGCCACGCCGTTGAACACGTCGGCGAAGTTGACCGAGCCGAACGTGGCGAACATCAGGAAGATGGCGGTCACGAACCCGGCGTCACCGACGCGGTTCATGATGAACGCCTTCTTACCGGCGGTGGCCGCGGCTGGCCGGTCGTACCAGAACGAGATAAGCAGGTAGGAGGCGAGACCCACGCCCTCCCACCCGACGAACGTGATCACGTAGTTGTTGCCGAGTACCAGCAGCAGCATCGCGGCCACGAACAGGTTGAAGTACCCGAAGAAGCGCCGGCGCCCCTCGTCGTGCGCCATGTACCCGACCGCGTACACGTGGATCAGGAAGCCCACGCCGGTGATCAGCAGCACGAAGATGGCCGACAGCGGGTCGTACAGCAGCCCGAACTGGACCTTCAGCCCGCCGACCGGGATGAAGTCGAACAGGTTGAGCGACGCCGCCCGGTACGGGCCGGGCAGGCCGCGCAGCGAGACGAAGTAGATCAGGCCGAGGACGAACGAGGCGAGCACGCTGGCCACGCCCAACAGGTGACCCCACTTGTTGGCCCGGCGCCCGAGCAACAACAAGATCGCGGCGCTGGCCAGCGGAATCGCGACGAGCAACCAGATTCCGGACAGCGTCCCATGCGCTGCCGCGAAGTGAACGGGCATCTAAAACCTCAGTACTTCAGCAGGTTGGCGTCGTCGACGCTGGCCGACCGCCGGGTACGGAAGATCGACATGATGATGGCGAGCCCAACCACGACCTCGGCCGCCGCCACCACCATCACGAAGAAGGCGATGATCTGACCGTCCAGGCTGCCGTTGATCCGGCTGAACGTGACCAGCGCGAGGTTGGCCGCGTTCAGCATCAACTCGATGCACATGAACAGCACGATCGCGTTGCGCCGGATCAGCACTCCCACCGCACCGATCGTGAACAACGCGGCCGAGAGCACCACGTAGTAAGTCGGGGTCATCGCTCAGTTCCCTTCGGGGCCGACTCGGTACCGGTCAGCTCCCGGGTCGGCAGGATCTTTGAAATGCTCCGGTCGGCGAACGAGCCGTCCGGCAACATGGCCGGGGTCGCCACCGAATCGGAGGTGGCGTAGACGCCCGGTCCGGGCTTGGGGCCGGGGTAGTTCCCCGGCGCGAAGCGCGCCTTCATCCGGTCCACCTGGGTGATCCGGTCCTCCTTGCGCCGCTCGACGTGGGCCAGGATCATCGCGCCCACCGCCGCCGTGATCAGCAGCGCGGAGGTGACCTCGAAGGCGAAGACGTACTTGGTGAACAGCAGCGCGGCGATGCCCTGCACGTTGCCGCCCTGGGCGTTGTTCGCGGCGGTCAGGCCGGCCGCCGAGACGCTGCCCATGGCGCGGGCGATCGTGGTGCAGACCAGGCCGGCGAAGCCGAGCCCGACGAGGATCGCCGCGGTGCGCTGGCCGCGCAGCGTCTCGATGAGCGCGTCCGAGGAGTCCCGGCCGACCAGCATCAGCACGAACAGGAACAGCATCATGATGGCGCCGGTGTACACGATGATCTGGACCATGCCGATGAACGGCCCGGCCTGCAGCACGTAGAACACGCCCAGCGACAGCATGGTGAGCACCAGGAACAGCGCGGAGTGCACGGCATTGCGCGCCCACACCATGCCGATCGCGCCGATCAGCGCGAGCGGCCCGAAGATCCAGAAGAAGACCTTCTCGCCGGTACCCATCTGGCCCGCCGCGGCGGCGAGAACGGCGTGACTCATGCGGCACCCCTGCTGAGTGGTTCCCCGGGCTGCGACGCGTCCGCTCCTCCGGCGCGCTCGGCACCGGCCGAGGTACCGGGGTTCGTCAGGCTCCCGAGGTAGTAGTCCTTTTCGGAGTCGCCCAGCCGCATCGCGTGAGGTGGCTGCTCCATCCCGGGAAGCAGCGGCGCGAGCAACTGTTCCTTGGTGAAGATCAGATCCTGCCGGCTGTCCCGGGCGAGCTCGTACTCGTTGCTCATGGTCAGCGAGCGGGTCGGGCAGGCTTCGATGCACAGTCCGCAGAAGATGCAGCGGGCGTAATTGATCTGGTAGATGGTGGCGTACCGCTCACCGGGCGAGAAGCGCTGCTCGTCGGTGTTGTCGCCGCCCTCAACGTAGATCGCGTCCGCCGGGCAGGCCCAGGCGCACAGCTCGCAGCCGATGCACTTCTCCAGCCCGTCCGGATGGCGGTTGAGGATGTGCCGGCCGTGGTACCGGGGGGCCGGCGTCGGCGGCTTGAACGGGTACTCCGTGGTGACGACCTTGCGGAACATGTGCGCGAAGGTCACCCCGAAGCCCTTGAACGAGCCGGTGAAGGTACCCACCTCAGTTCTCCTTCTCGTCTGTCCCGCCGCCACCGACGGTCGCCGGTTCGCGCTGCCCGCTCACCCGCGCCAGCCGAGGGCTCGGCGGAACCTGCAGGTCCAGCGGCGGGACCGGGAAGCTTCCCTCCGGCCGGGCGGCGACCTGCTCCTCCAGATCGTCCGGCGAGGGCGCGGTCTGCGCCTTGCTCTCCGGCCACAGGAACACCGCGATCAGCGCGACAACCACCACACCGCCGATGATGTACCAGCGGGTGTTGCCGGACGGGGAGCGCTGCGTCGTCTTGATCCCGGCCAGCACCAGGATCCAGACCAGGTTGGCGGGCAGCAGTACCTTCCAGCCGAGCCGCATGAACTGGTCGTAGCGCATCCGGGGCAGCGTGGCCCGCAGCCAGATGAAGCAGAACAGGAACACCAGCAGCTTGACCACGAACCAGAGCAGGCCCCACCAGCTGTGGTTGAACATGCCGTGGTTGATCGCCGAGATCGGCCACGGCACCCGCCAGCCGCCGAGGAACAGCGTCGCGCCGACGGCCGACACGTTGATCATCGCGATGTACTCGGCGAGGTAGAACATGGCGAACTTGAACGACGAGTACTCGGTCAGGTAGCCGCCGACCAGTTCGGATTCGGCCTCGGGCAGGTCGAACGGCGCCCGGTTGGTCTCACCGACCGCGGAGATCGCGTAGATCACGAAGCTGGGCAGGGTGACGATCGCGTACCAGCTCGGCGCGCTCGGGTGCCAGCCGAGGATGTCCCAGTTCGCCTTGGCGCCGCCCGCCTGGGCGTGCACGATCCCGGAGGTGGACATCGTGCCGGCGGTCATGAACACGGCGACGATGGACAGGCCCATCGCCACCTCGTACGAGATCATCTGCGCGCTCGACCGCAGGCCGCCGAGCAGCGGGTACGTCGACCCGGAAGCCCAGCCGGACAGCACGATGCCGTACACGGCCATCGACGTCGCGGCGAGAATCACCAGTACCGCGACCGGTACGTCGGTCAGCTGCAGCGGCGTCCGGTGGCCGAAGATCGAGACCATCGGCCCGAACGGGATCACCGAGAACGTGATGAACGCACAGGTACCCGCGATGACCGGAGCCAGGAAGTAGATCACCTTGTCCGCGGTGATCGGGATGATCTCCTCCTTGAACGGCAGCTTCATGCCGTCCATGAGGCTCTGCAGCCAGCCGTTGGGTCCGACCTGGTTGGGTCCGGGCCGCACCGCCATCCGCGCCACGACCTTGCGCTCATACATGATCGTGAACAGCGTGAGCACCAGCAGCATCACGAAGACGCCGACCACTTTGAGCAGCACCAGCCACCAGACGTCGTGGCCGAAGTCGGCCAGCGTCGGGTCCTGAGCCAGGTACGTCACCGGGTACCCCCCTGAGCGGAGATCCGCACGATCGCGCCGGAGGCTACACCGAGGGTGCGGTGCACGCCCGAGCCGGGTGAGTTCGTTGGCAGCCAGACCACACCGTCGGGCAGGTCGGCGATCGCCACGGGCAACGTCAGCGCACCCCGGTCGGTGCCGACCGTCACCGGGTCGCCCTCGGCGACGCCCAGGCGCGTGACCTGGTCCTTGGACAGCCGTACCAGCGACGGGCGGGCGGTGCCGGCCAGAACGTCGTCGCCGTCCAGCAGGCTGCCCGAGTCGATGAGCTGGTGCCAGGTGGCGAGGACGGCCTCATCGTCGGCCGGCCGGAGCGCGTGCCCGGCCGGTACCGAGGGGGTCGCGGGCCGCGTCGCGGCGGTCGACGGCAGCGAGCCCATCTCCCGCCGTACCGACGGGGCGTCGCCCACGCCCAGCTCGACGCCGAACTCGCGGGCCAGCGCGTCGAGTACCCGCGCGTCGGTCATGGCCGCCGTGTTCAGCACCTTCTCGAAGGTCCGCACCCGTCCCTCCCAGTTGAGGAACGAGCCCACCTTCTCGGCCACCGGCGCGACCGGGAAGACCACGTCCGCCCGCCGGCCCACCGCGCCGAGCCGCAGCTCGATGCTGACCAGGAAGCCCACGTTGTCCAGGGCGTCCGCGGCGGTCCGCGGGTCGGCCAGGTCGGCCGGGTCGACCCCGGCCACCACCAGCGCGTCCAGCCGATCGTGCGCGGCCGCGTCAACGATGTGGTCGGTGTCCCGGCCCAGCCGGCTCGGCAGCACGCCCGACTCCAGGCCCCAGGCCTGGGCCAGCTCGGCCCGGCCGGTGGCGTCCAGCACCGGGCGGCCGCCGGGCAGCAGGTTCGGCAGGCAGCCGGCCTCGATCGCGCCCCGGTCGCCGGCCCGGCGCGGTACCCACGCCAGCCGGGCGCCGGTCCGCGCGGCCAGCGCGGCGGCGGCGGACAGCGCACCCGGCACGGTGGCCAGGCGCTCGCCCACGATCAACAGGGCGCCCTCGGCACCGAGCGCGGTAGCCAGCTCGTCGCCGCCCAGCGCCGCCGGCTCGTCGCCGGGCACCGTCGGGAACACCGTCGCGTCGAGCTTCGTCAGGCCACGGCTCGCGAACGGTGCGATCGCGTAGACCCGCAGGCCCCGCTTGGTGGCCGCCTTGCGAAGCCGCAGGAAGAGGATCGGGCACTCCTCCTCCGGCTCCAGCCCGGCGATCACCACGACCGGCGCGGCCTCCACGTCGGCGTACGTGACGTGGTGGGTGCCGACCACGGAGGAGGCCAGGAAGTCCTGCTCCTCGGTGACGGAGCGGACGGCCTGGTCGGCGGAGCGCACCGGGCGGGCCCGGAAGTCGATGTCGTTGGTGCCGAGCACCACCCGGGTGAACTTCGCGTACGCGTACGCGTCCTCCACGGTGAGCCGGCCGCCGGTCAGTACGCCGACGCCCTTGCCCTCACGGGCCCGGCGCAGCCCCTCGGCGGCCACCGACAGGGCCTCCGGCCAGGAGGCGGTACGCAGCTCACCGGTCTTGCGGTCGCGCACCATCGGCTCGGTGATCCGGTCGGTGGCGGTCGCGTACTGGAAGCCCCAACGACCCTTGTCGCAGTTCCACTCCTCGTTGACCTGCGGGTCGTCGCCGGCCAGCCGGCGCAGCACCTTGCCCCGCCGCCAGTCGGTGCGCTGCGCGCAACCGGCCGCGCAGTGCTCGCAGGCGCTGGGCGTGGACACCAGGTCGAACGGGCGGGACCGGAACCGGTACTGGGCACCGGTCAGCGCGCCGACCGGGCAGATCTGCACCGTGTTGCCGGAGAAGTAGGAGTTGAACGGGTCGTCGCCGGCGTCGGGCTGCTGCTGCTCGTACGCGAGTTCGTCGATCGTCGAGTGGTCGCGCGGGTGGCCGAACGCGGCATCGCGGAAGATGCCGATCTGCTCGGCCGAACCGCGGTCCATCAGGTCGATGAACTTGTCGCCGGCGATCTCGTCGGAGAACCGGGTGCACCGCTGGCACAGCACGCACCGCTCGCGGTCCAGCAGTACCTGGCTGGAGATGTGGATCGGCTTCTGGTACTCGCGCTTGTGGTCGTGGAAGCGGGTGTCCGTACGGCCGGTGGACATCGCCTGGTTCTGCAGGGGGCACTCGCCGCCCTTGTCGCACATCGGGCAGTCGAGAGGGTGGTTGATCAGGAGGAACTCCATGATCCCCTCTTGCGCCTTCTTCGCCACGTCGCTGGTCAGCTGCGTCTTGACCACCATGCCGTCGGCGACCGGCTGGGTACACGACGCGACCGGCTTGCGCTGGCCCTCGATGTCCACCAGGCACTGGCGGCAGGCGCCGGCCGGCGCGAGCAGCGGGTGGTCACAGAACCGCGGGATCGCGATGCCGAGCCGCTCGGCGGTGCGGATGACCAGCTCGCCCTTTGGCGCCTCGACCTCGATGCCGTCGATGGTCAGCTTGACGGTCTGAGTGTTCTTGGCAATGTCGGTCACTAGTGCGCTCCCACCAACTCCGCGGGCGACAACAGCGGAGCCTTGCGGCCCTCGATGTAGTCCAGGTAGTCCTGCTTGAAGTACTTCATGGACGACTGCACCGGGCTCGCCGCGCCGTCGCCGAGGGCGCAGAACGATCGGCCCAGCAGGTTGTCGCAGGTGTCCAGGAGCGTGTCCAGGTCCTCATGGGTGCCCTTGCCGGCGAGGATCCGGTGCAGGACCTGCACCATCCAGTAGTTGCCCTCGCGGCACGGGGTGCACTTGCCGCACGACTCGTGGTGGTAGAACTCGATCCACCGGTACGTCGCGTAGACCACGTCGTCCTGGTCGGAGAAGATCTGTACGGCCGTGGTGCCCAGCATGGTGCCCACGCCGGCCATGCCCTCGAAGTCCAGCGGCACGTCCAGGTGGTCGTCGGTCAGCATCGGCGTCGACGACCCGCCCGGCGTCCAGAACTTCAGCTGGTGGCCGGGCTGCATCCCGCCGGCCAGCTCGATCAGCTGGCGCAGGGTGGTACCCAGGCCGCACTCGTACTGGCCCGGGTTGTTGATCCGGCCGGACAGCGAGTAGACCTTCGGACCGGGCGACTTCTCGGTACCCATGCTCCGGAACCAGCCGGCCCCACCGAGCACGATGTACGGCACGCTCGCGATCGTCTCGACGTTGTTCACCACGGTCGGGCTGGCGTACAGCCCGTGGGTGGCCGGGAACGGCGGGCGCAGCCGGGGCTGGCCGCGGTACCCCTCCAGCGAGTCCAGCAGCGCGGTCTCCTCGCCGCAGATGTACGCGCCCGCCCCGCTGTGCACCACGATCTCCAGGTCGAACCCGGAGTCGAGGATGTTGGTCCCCACGTACCCCGCGGCCTTCGCCTCAAGGACAGCGTTGCGCAGCCGGCGCGCGGCGTGGATCGCCTCGCCCCGCACGTAGATGAACGCGCGGTTGGCGCGGATCGCGTAGCAGGCGATGATGATGCCCTCGATCAACGAGTGCGGGTCGGCCATCATCAGCGGCAGGTCCTTGCACGTGCCCGGCTCGCCCTCGTCGGCGTTGACCACCAGGTAGTGCGGCTTGCCGTCGTTCTGCGGGATGAAGGCCCACTTCATCCCGGTGGGGAAGCCAGCGCCACCCCGGCCGCGCAGGCCGGACTCCTTGACCAGGGCGATCAGGTCGTCCGGGTGGGTGGCGAGCGCCTTGCGCAGGGCGGCGTACCCGTCGAGCCGCTCGTACACGTCGATCTTCCAAGCGTCCGGCGACAGCCAGCGCTTGGTGAGTACCGGCGTGAGCTGCGCCAGTGCTTCCTGGGAGGGGGCCGTCATCCTGTCACCTCTTCGTTCCCCGCCGGGGTGGCGGGCATCGCGTTCACGACGCGTCCTCTCGGCCCGGCGTCACGTCGCCGGCGGGCTTCGCGTCGCTGGCCGGCTTGTTCGCCGACAGTCCGGCCGACTCGGCCGGCGAGGTCACGACCGGCGCCGCGGACGGGGGCGGCGCCGGGGCGGCCGCCTTCTCCGCGGCGGCCTTGGCCTCGGCCTCCGCCTTCGCCGCCTCGCGGTCGGCCTGGGTCGGGATCGGCGTGTTCGGGTCGAAGCCGGCCACCGAGATGCCGTACTGCTCGGCCAGCAGGTTGCCGCGCAACGTCGGCTCGCCCGCCGGACCGTCGGCCAGGGCGCCGTCCCGCTCCTCCGCGAACCCGGCGAGCTGGATCGACATCTCCTTGAGCGTGCACAGCCGGGAGCCGCGGCTCGGCGTCGGGCGCTGCCCGTCCTTGAGCTGCGCGACCAACTCCAGTGCCTGCTCGGCCTGGACGTTGTCGAAGAACTCGTAGTTGACCGTGACCACCGGCGCGTAGTCGCACGCCGCCAGGCACTCGGCGTGCTCCAGCGTGATCGTGCCGTCCTCGGTCGTCTCGTCGTGCCCGACGCCCAGCCGCTCGGAGAGCGTCTGGAAGGTCCGGTCGCCGCCCAGCACGCCGCACATCGTGTTGGTACAGACGCTGACCAGCCAGTCGCCGGTCGGCCGGCGCTTGTACATGGTGTAGAAGGTGGCGACCGCGCCGACCTGGGCCCGGGTGATGCCCAACTGGTCGGCGCAGAAGGTCACCCCCTCCGGCGAGACGTACCCCTGCTCGGACTGCACCAGGTGCAGGAGCGGCAGCAGCGCGGAACGCTCGTGACCCACCGGGTACCGCGCGATGATCTCCTTCGCGCGGGTGTGGAGCTCTTCAGTGAAAGCCATCAACGGTCACATCCACCCATCACCGGGTCCAGCGAGGCTCCCCCGGCGATCACGTCGGCCAGTAGAGCACCCTCGGCCATCGGCGGGATGGCCTGCAGGTTGACGAAGCTGGGCTCCCGGTAGTGCACCCGGTACGGCCGGGTCCCACCATCGGACACCGCGTGCACACCCAACTCACCCCGCGGCGACTCGATCGGCACATACACCTGCCCCGGCGGCACCCGGAACCCCTCGGTCACCAACTTGAAGTGATGAATCAGCGACTCCATCGACTGACCCATGATCTTCGCGACATGCTCCAACGAGTTACCCATACCGTCCAAGCCGATCGCCAACTGCGCCGGCCACGCAATCTTGCGATCCTCGACCATCACCGGACCCGGCTCCAACCGGTCCAACGCCTGCTCGACGATCTTCAACGACTCCCGGATCTCCGCCAACCGCACCTGATACCGACCCCACACATCCGCGGTCGTCGCGGTCGGCACATCGAACTCGTAGTCCTCGTACCCGCAGTACGGCATC
>DASXOA010000411.1:0-2135 GCA_036494675.1 Rugosimonospora sp. | reverse complement strand
GCTACGTCGTACTACCCGACGCCCTCGGCGCTCTAGCCGATCCAGGAACGAAAGGAAACCCATGCCCACGGTTACCGTCGGCCAGGAGAACTCGGTCGACATAGAGATCCACTACTCCGGCCATGGCGCCGGCCAGCCCGTCGTGCTGATCCGCGGGTACCCACCGACTTCCGCGTCGGCCTGCCCGAGATCGACGTGCCCCTGCTGATCCTGCAGGGCGACGCGGACCAGGTCCTGCCACTGGACAAGACCGGCCGGCGGCTGCCCGGCCTGATCCACGACGTGCGGCTCGCCGTGATCGAGGGCGGCCCGCACGTCTGCCCCTGGACGCATCCCGACCAGGTCAACACCGCCCTGCTGGGCTTCATCCGTAGCTGACACTCTCAGGAGTCATCATGTCCAACCACTTCAGCGCCGATAATCTCAAGGTCCCCGGCGACGACCGCCGCCTGGACCTCACCGACGTGTTCGCCTTCACCGCACCGCACGACCCGGACACGACGGTTCTGATCATCGACTCGAACCCGACCAGCGCCCCGCCCCCGATTCCCGCCGGGGTGACCGGCCCGGAGTTCTACCCTGGCGCGGTCTACCGGATCAACATCGACACCGACGGCGACGCCCACGCCGACGTCGCGTTCACGTTCGTATTCTCCGAGTACGAGGACGGCCGACAAACCGGGACCGCCTGGTACGCCACCGGACCCGAGGCCCGCCAGCCCGGGCCTGTCGGCGAGGTGCTCGCCCAGGGCATTCCGGTCAGCTTCGACGGCACCGCCCGCCCCGTTCTGGCCGGCCGTGTCCGGCTGTTCACCGGGTTGCGCAGCGACCCGTTCTTCGCCGACGTCGAGGGTGCCCTGCACGGGTTCCAGTGGACCGGGCACGACGACTTCGCCGACAACAACGTCGACTCCATCGCGCTGGAGGTGCCCAGAGGCATGTTCGGCGGCCCGGTGATCGGCGTGTGGGCTTCGATCAGCCGCCGCCGCAGCGACGGCACCCTGGAGCAGCTGGACCGCGGCGGGAACCCTACCATCAACCCGGTCATCAACCCCGACGGGGAGAAGAATCTGTTCAACTCCCGCCAGCCGGCCGATGACGTGGCCAACTACCTGCAGCCGTGGACGGAGATCCTGCAGAACGCGGGCGGCTACTCACCCGATCAGGCCAGGGCGGCCGCGCTGCAGGCACTGCCCGATATCCTGCGCTACGACCGCACCGTGCCCGCGGCCTATCCCAACGGCCGCGGCCTCACCGATGTCGTGTACGACGTGCGCTATGCCTGGCTGAGCAACGGCAAGATCCCCCCGAGCGGCCTGAAGCCGCATGACGACCTGCTGGACCGCTTCCCCTATCTCGGCCCGCCCCACCCCTGACCCACGTCGCCGTCATGCGAACCGACTACCCGACGCCCTCGGCGCCCGAGCCAATCCGGGAACGAAAGGAACCATCGGCATGACTACCCGGCCCAGCATCCTCGCGCAGGACCTGTCCGCCGTTCCTGCCGTCAGGGGGAACGAGCGGTGAGCGCCCAGTTGAGCCCTGAAGATGTCGTGCGCAAGTTCTTCGACTGCTACACCAACGGCCGGCCGGAGGATTTCGACGAGGTCGTCGCGCCGGACTATCTCGACTATGGCCACACGCCGCCCGGGCGCGGTCCCGGCGGAGCGCGGGCCGACTACCAGAACGCGGTCAAGCAGGCCGGCGCGGTGATCGGCTACGCGATCGACGCGCTGGTCTCCGACGGGGAGATGGTGGCGGCGGCCTGGACCGGCACGCTGCCCGGCGGCGCCGAGATCGGCAAAGGGCTGAGCCTGTACCGCACCTCCGGCGGACTGCTCCGCTCGACCCGGCACGCCCTGATCGGGACCACGCCCTCGTAAGGATCCTGTGGAGTGCCCGAAGCCGCCCGGGCAGCCGGAACCGGCCAACTGGTGCCGGCAGCCAACCCCGGCCGTATCATGTACCAGCCAATCGAGGAACTCGAGAAATAAGGACGCCAAGCCCGCCCTGACCCCGACAACTCGCGATCTTCTGGAGGAGAGCCCGTGCCCGATATCACCGATAAGGCCGACCCCAGTTCTCCCGATGGTTCTGCTCCGCCAGGCACGGGAGTGAGTTCCCGGCGTGTGGTG
>DASXOA010000410.1:0-20250 GCA_036494675.1 Rugosimonospora sp. | reverse complement strand
TGCGACCACCCTGAAAGCGTATCCAACACCGAACGGTGCCGGTCCACCGCCACCGCACGCGATCCGCTCAACTACTATGCAGCCGGCCGGTGTCGGCGGACGGAGGCGCATGGCGACGAAGCAGGCCGTCTCGACCGACGTCGTGGATCGGACGAGACGCATCGAGTTCCTCGAAGCCGTCCGCGGCAGCGCGGCGACTCTCGTGGTCCTCCAGCACCTGTTCGCCGACGAGTTCCCCGCCTACCAGCGCTGGACCTACCACCACGTCGACCTCGGCCGCATCGGTGTCGTCGCGTTCTTCCTGGTCAGCGGCTACGTCATCCCGCTCAGCCTGACGGGACAGACGTTGCGGACCTTCGCCACCCGCCGGTTCTTCCGGCTCTACCCCTCGTACTGGGTGGCCCTCGCCCTCTACCTGGCGCTGCACTTCGACGCCATCGTGGCGCAGGTCGGCCCCGGAGGGCTGGTCCTCAACGTCCTCATGGTGCACGGCATGATCGGGATCGTGAGCGCGCTGCCACCGGCGTGGACGCTGAGCATCGAGCTGGTCTTCTACCTCCAGTCGGCCGCCGCGAAGGCGGTCCGCCGGCTGGATGCCTCGGTGTACCTCAGCCTGGCCTGGCTCGCGCTGTACCTGCTGCTGTGCGTCGTCGAGTGGGTGACCTCCCGGGCGATGCCCACGACGCTTCCCGCCCTGCTCTTCATCGCCGGTGTCGGGCACGCCCTGTGGCTGCGGGACAGGTCGGCGTCCCGCGCATGGTTGCCGCTGCTGCTCGCCGGCGTGGTCATCGTCCCGGCCGGAGCCCGGCTCGGCGCCGATCCCGACGGGCAGTGGCCGCCGTTCACCTACTCGGCGTCCTTCCTGCTGGGCATCGCGCTGTTCCTGGGCTGCTACGCCCTGCGCCGGCACGCTTTCGGCCGTCCACTGCTCTTCCTCGGCGCCATCAGCTACGCCGTCTACCTCTTCCACCCGATCGTCATCGACGTCCTGCACCGGGTCTCCGGCCTGCCCGACGGCCCGGTCTTCGTCGCGGTCAACCTGCTGGTCATCCCGCTGGTCGGCTGGCTGGTGCACCGGATTCTGGAACGTCCGGCGATCGAGGTAGGACGGCGATGGACGCGCCGGTGGGCGTCGAGCGCATCCGGAACCAGTACCAGCTGACGACGAAAGCCTCGGCAACCAGTAGCTGGACGAACAGCCCGGCGGTGTGCCTGACCAGCGCGACCGAGGCGGCGATGCCGGCGAACGCGAGGACCCGTGAGCCGATCGCGGAGGCCAGGTACCGCCGGGGCGGGGCCCAGATCATATGGCGGACGGACATCCAGGTGGACACCATCGTCACCGCCTTGTATCCGCAGTAGAGCGCCACCGTACCCACGCCCACGGCGGCCAGATCGTCGGCGAGCAGACCCCGTACCCAGCCGCTGGCGAGGACGACGGCGCTCACCCCGACCAGCAGCGCCACGGTCAGCACGCGGGTGCCGGTCAGCAACCGGCTGGCACGCCCCCCGACGATGTCCTCCCGGGCCGTCGCGGCGAGCGTGACGTTGAACGGGCCGAAAGCCAGCTCCATCGCCCGCAGGACCACGATCGCCTGCGGGCCGACGAGCCGGCCGGCGACGGAGGGCAGCGCGACCGTGTAGACGAGGTCGACCCCGGCGGCGACGCAGTACGCCGCGCCGATCCGCAGGCCGGGCCACAGCGGTGGCCGGACCTGTCCCGGACTCGTGGAGCGCTGCCGCAGCAACGCCCAGCCGAGCACGATGACCTGGGCCGGCAGGGATGCGAGGTCGAGGCGGATGTGCAGCACCGCGAACGCCGCGGCACCCAGCAGCGTTCCGGCGGACACCAACTGCGGCACCAGGTTGGCCTGCCGCCGCGACCGCGTCCGCGCCAGAGACCAGAACGCCGCCTCCAGGGGCAGTTGCACGAGTACCGGCGTGATCATCAGAAGCCGGCTCACCGGACCGGTGTGCGGCAGGGCGATCGACGCCGACAGGTACGACACGGCAGCGACCGGCAGGATCGTCGCCGTCGCGGCGCGGCGGGCCCACCGGTCGACGTTCCACTCCCGCGGCACCAGGCCGGCGCTGAGCGGACGCCCGATGAGCGCCTCGATCAGCGTGTACGGGATCGCGAACAGCGCACCCTGCAACGCGACGAGCGCCAGGTGCCGGCCGTCCGTCCACGAGGCCAGCAGGAACACCACCACACTGGACAGCCGGCTCAACGCCTGAACCGACAGCTGGGAACGTTGCAGCCGGCCGGCGGTACGGGTGAGGAGGCTCACCCGTACGGAGCGTTCTCGGGCGCGTCGCGCAGCCCGTGGGCGACGAACACGGCGAGGCAGGCCATCGCGCTGTCGTACTCCCAGCTCTCGATCAGCAGGAACGACGCGGCGAGCCCGGCGACGACGGCGATGTACAGCACGTACGTCGGGCGGTCCACGGACCGGCGGCACAGCCGCACCAGCGCGGCGACGATCAGCACGACGAGTACCGCCGCGACCACGGGGCCGAACTGCAGCGCGACGCTGATCACGTAGTTGTCGACGAACACCTGTGATCCGGCCGCGACCCGGGAGTTGGACGCGGCGCCGACGGCACCGACCCCGAGCCCGTACGCCGGCACATGGCCGCGCAGCAGCGAACCCCACACGTCGAGCCGCTGCAGGAGGCTGCTGCCCCCGGTCGCGCCGACCGCGACGAACCCGACCGCCACCGCGGCGAGCACCGCCAGGCCGAGCAGGCGCGAGCGGCGGCGCGCGGCCGCCCCGCCGGACCGGTTCAGCACGACCGCGACGACCAGGCCGGCGACCAGCAGCACCGCCCCGGACCGGCTCGTACTCAGCGCCAGGCAGAGCGCGGCGGCGACCGCGCCGGCGTGCCACGACCAGCGCCGTGGCCGGGAGCCGCGGGTCAGCCACAGGCCGAGGTACCCGAGCAGGAAGGCGCCCGCGAGCATGCCCAACTCGGCGTTGAAGTCGGTGAGTCCGGGCGCGCGGAAGTTGCCGTTGATGTAGCGGATGGCGTTGCCGTTGTCCAGGCCCCAGGCGGCCAGGCGCGCCGGGCCGACGATGAACTCGCCGACGGCGGCCAGTGCGTTCGCGACCATGACCCACGCGAACAGGCCGACCAGGCGCGCGATGTCGCGGGCCGGCCGGGCGACGACCGCGGCCAGGAACACGACGGGGAAGACGACGTACCGGACGCCGATGAGGGTCTGCGGGACGCCGTGGTGCGCGAAGCCGATCAGGGCGGAGACCGCGAGCACGGCCGCGGCAACGCCGGCGGCGATCGCCTGCGCGCGGGACGGGCGCCATCCGACCGCGGTACGGGCGACATGGAGGAACACCACGGCCACGGCCGAGATGTTGAGCATGTAGTCGCGGCCGCCGAATGCCGAGCCGACGACGTCCTCGACGCCGATCGCCCACAGCCCCAGCGGCACGCTGAGCACGACGATCGCGTACCCGAGGCCGGGCAGCGGCCGGAGCGCGACGAAGGCGAGGAGCACCAGTACCGGCGGCAGCCACGGCGAGAGGCCCACGAGCAGGCAGACCACGATCGCGACGGCGAGCAGCACGGCACCGGCGACGAGGACCTTCGCGTGGCGGCGCAGCCACGCGGCCGACGGCTCGACCCGGGCCTCGACGGCACGTCCCAGGTCGATCATGCCGCTCCGACCTCGGAGACCTTCGTGGCCGCCAGCGCCTCGTAGGTCCGGACGACCTCGGCGACGTGGGCACCCCAGTCGAGTCGCCGGCCGTCCGCGGCCGCCGACGCCGACATGTCCCGGTACCGCTCGGCCGAGATCCCGGCGCAGCGGCGCAGCGCGTCAACCAGTGCCGCCCGGTCGGCGAACCCGACGAGGGAGGCGTCCGACGCCATCGGCGGGCGGGCGACGTCGCTGGTGATGACCGGTCGGCCCGCCACGAGCGCCTCGACGCAGGAGAGCGGGAAGTTCTCCGGCCACTGGCTGGGGAAC
This sequence comes from Rugosimonospora sp., assembly GCA_036494675.1. Lineage (GTDB taxonomy): Bacteria > Actinomycetota > Actinomycetes > Mycobacteriales > Micromonosporaceae > Rugosimonospora. The sequence goes on along the minus strand of DASXOA010000410.1, from coordinate 16,262 downwards.
ACCAACCAGCCCGCGTCGCGCATCGCCCGCACCCTTCCCCCCTCGTCGAGATAACCCAGGTACCGGATCGACGGGCACCCCCGGGCGGCCGCCTCGACCTCGTCGCGCCCCGGACCGTCGCCGGCGATGAGCAGCGTGGCGGTGGTCTCGTCCGCGACCGCGCGCCAGGCGTCGAGCAGAATACCGATGCCCTTGTGCGGGGCCAACGCGCCCAGGTAGAGAAAGACGTCGCGGCGCCCCGGGTACCATCGCGCCTCCGGCACGGGTACCGCGAGGGGAACGATCCGGCCGGTCAGGCGCGAGGCTTGAGGCGCGTGCGCGTGCACGATGTCACGGGTACGCTCGGCCGGCCACAGCAGCGTCACGTCCCGCAACTGCCGCGCCAGCCATGCGGAACGCAGCCCGAGGAGCCGGTCGACCGGTCGTCCCCGTCCGATGTGCGCGAGGGCATTGTTGGGGTCGCAGATCGCGTAGTCGTGCACGGTGTGGCAGGTCGGGTACCTGCGGGCCAGGCGGGCGACCGGCAGCACGCCGATGCCCTGCCAGTTGTGGACGTGCACGACGTCCGGACGGAAGTCGACAAGGTCGCCGACGCTCAGGCCGGTCGGGTCGACGAGGTCCCCGAGATGCGTGAAGAGCTTCCGCAACGCCGGAACCCGGGCGGAGAGCCGGGCCCTGACGAGGTGGTCGTCGGGGTCACCGGTGCCGGGACCGCGATGCAGGACGCGTACAGTGTGCCCCCGCGCGACGAGGTCACGGGACAGGTCCCGGACGTAGCGCTCGGCTCCCCCGCGGATGGCGAAGGACGAGTGCACCATGGCGATACGCATCGGGTGCCCCTAACCGGGGCCGGGGGCGTTCGCCCGTACCGCGGCCGGCCCCGGCCCCGGCCCGGACCCGGACCCCGGCTCCGGTTCCGGCTCTGGCTCTGGCTCTGGCTCTGGCTCCGCGAGGATCAGCGCGGACAACTCCTCGGTCGCGTCGCGCCACGACCGCCGGGGCAGCCCGTCCGCGGGTACGGGTTCGTCGATGCGGGCGAGCGCGCGGGTCATCGCCGTACCGGTCCAGCCGTCCATCCGGATCGCCCGGTTGTCCGTGGCCTCGGCGAGCGCCGGATCGGGTGAGATGACCGTGGGTACGCCGAGTCGCAACGCCTCCGCGGCCGGCAGCCCGTAGCCCTCGAAGTGGCTGGGCATCAGGAACGCGGCGGCGCCGGCGACGACCGCGACGTAGTCCTCGTCGCTCAGCCGGTCCAGGAACAGGATCCGCTCGGCGGCCGGCGATGCCGCCGCGGCCTCCGCGAACCGCGGGATCCGCCGGCCCCCGGTCAGGACCGCGAGCACGAACCGGGGATCCTCCGCGACGGCGTCGATGGCCAGTTCCACGCCCTTGTGCGCCGCGTGGCCGGTGACGACCAGATACCGCTGCCCACGCTGACGGACCTCGGCCAACGGTACGGGAAGGCGGCCGCCACCGGCGGCCAGGTCGCTGCCCGGGCGCCAGACGCTGGTCCGCGCGGCCGGCACACCGTACAGGCCGGAGAGGTCGTGCTGGGTGCGTGCGCTCACACATACCAGGTGCGCGGAGCGCCGGATGGCCGTCGCGTAGCTGGCCCGCCGGTACTGCCGGACGGACGCCGGGATGTCCCGCGGCCAGAGCCTGAACGCCAGGTCGTGCACCACGGTCGTGACCGGCAGGCGGCTGCCCGCGATCGCGAGCGACGGGCTCAGCGACAGCACCCGGGCCGGGCGGCCGGTCAGGCGGCGCAGCGCGGCCGTCGCCGACGCGATCGTGCGGCCCCGACCGCCGGTCTGTCGCGAGTGGACGATCACGTCACCGGACCGCTCCGCCGGAGGCTCCCAGGCCGGCGGTACCGCGACCAGCCGCAGCCGGTACCCGGCCGGCCAGTGGCGCACCACCTCGGTCAGTACGCGGGTGATCCCACCCGGGCCGACGCCGCTGCAGTCGACGATCGTGGTGGCCGGTTCAGGCGGCGGCATCCGTGATCCACTCCGTCATGCGGACGTCGAACCAGGCCTGCGAGAACGTCCGGGCGTGCGCGTGGATCCGGTCCCTCGTCAGGCTCGTCAGGCTCGTCAGGCGGCGGATGGCGCCGGCGTACGCGGCCGGTTCGAGGGAGTCGACGAGAAAGCCGGTCTCGCCCTCGACGACGGTCTCCAGCAGGCCGCCGCGGCGCAGACCGATCACCGGGGTGCCACACGCCTGTGCCTCGACCGGGATGATGCCGAAGTCCTCGTGCGCCGGGAACAGCAGCGCACGGGCTCCCCAGTACAGCTGGCGTAGCCGCTCCCGGCTCGGCCGTACCTCCATCGTGACCGGCACCGGCGCGGCCTCGGCGAGCCGGCGCAGCCGTGCCTCCTGCGGACCCGACCCCGCGATGACCAGCGGCAGCCCGGCTTCCGCGGCGATGGCCACCATCAGGTCGAAGTTCTTGTACGGAACCCAGCGCCCGACGCCGAGCAGGTAGTCCCGCGGCTGCTCGCGCTGCGCGGCCGGGGCCGCGGCGAAGAAGTCCACGTCGACCGGGGGGTTGATGACGGTCGCGTCGCGCTTCCAGTAACGCCTGACGCGGGCCTGCACCTCGCGGGAATTCGCCGCGTACGCGTGCACATGCCGGCTGAGCCGCACGTCGGCCGCCTGCAGCGCCCGGCGTGGCGCCTTCAGCAGGGGGTTCGCGCCACGTCCGTCGAAGGTCGGGCTCCAGAGGTACCGGGCCGGCGAGTGGATGTAGCTCAGGTAGCGGGTGCGGTCCGGCGAACCGAGCCGCACGGTGTGAGCGAACGCATGGCTCGAGGAGATGACCACGTCGAACCGCGCCCGATCCAGGGTGCGCCACGCCAGCGGCATGACCGGTAACGCGAGCGCCTTGCTCCGCCGCAGCGGCGTACGCGCCAGCCACGATTGGGAGAGCGCCGGCGTGTGGGTCGGGGCGTCCCGCTCAGCCCACAGCACATAGCGGGCGGCGTGCGGGACCAGGCCGGCGATGGCGAGGAAGACCTGCTCGGAGCCGCCGGTGGCGCTGAACCACTCGTGGACGACCGCGACGGAGCGGCCCTCCAGCAGGTTCATCAGCTGTACCGCTGCCAGAGGTCACGCAGTGGCGCCCAGCTGTTGCCGAAGTCCTCCTTGCACAGCCCCTCCAGGAGCAGCGCCGCCGAGCTGCCGTCACGGTCCCACCAGATCCCGCACAGCGCCCGCCCGTCGGTGCCCTTCAACGCGTACTCGACGTAGTCGCCCTGCACGCCGCTGACACCGCCGGTCTTCCGTCCGGGTGCCTGCTGTCCGGGTGCCAGCGCCCCGCTCGTCAGGTTGAGCTGCTCACGGTACGTGCGTTCGTTGTCCAGGTCGGTCTGCGACTTGAACAGCGAGAAGTGCACGGTCACCCCGCCGTACCGGCAGAGCACGTGCCTGCTCTCGTCGGCCGGCAGCTTCGGCCCGCCGTCGTCGGTGTCGGTCAGACAACCGCCGATGTACGGCAGCCACGGCTGCGCCAACGGCACCAGGTCACCGGTGAACTTGGGCCTGTTCAGCAGCAACTGGTTGGCCTCGAACGAGTGGAGGCCGGCGCTGGGCCCCGCCGTCGGGGTCGGCCCGGGCGTACCGCCGGTCTGCGAGCCGAGGAAGTAACCGCCCACACCGACGACGACCGCGATCACCAGCCCGATCGCCAACCCGACGATGAACCGGGGCCCCTTGGGCCGGGGTGGTGACGGGACGATCCGGGGCGGACCGATGGTCGACCGCGGGTCGGCCGGCCACGCCTGGAACGGCTGGTCCCCGCCGTACGGCGGCTGCTGTGGCTGCGGCGGTGCGGACACCGGGCCGGCCTGGAACGGCTGCTCCGGCTGCGGCGGAGCGGAGACCGGCCCGGCCTGGTACGGCGCCCAGGGCGGCGTCCCGGCGGCGTCGCTGGCCGGTGGCCACGACGGGAACGGCGCCGGCGGGAACGGCTCGTCCCCGCCCTGCGGCTGCGGCGGTCCGGACACCGGTCCGGGGTTGAACGGCTGGTTTCCGGCCTGCGGTGGCGCGGAGACCGGTCCGGTCTGAACCGTCCAGGTCGGCATCTCGCCGTCCTCGTTCGCCGGTGGCCACGACGGCAGCGGCGCCGGCGGGAACGGCGATCCCCCCGGCGGCACCGGCGCGAACGGCGACTCCGCACCCCCAGGCGGGAATGGCTGCTCGCCGGCCTGCTGCGGCGGCTGCTGGGGGCCCGGGACGGGTCCGGGATGCACCGGCTGGTCCCCGGCCTGCGGAAGGTGCGGGGCTGCCGGTGTGAACGGCGACTGCGGACCGGCCGGCCAGCCCTCCGGGGCGCCCGCAGGCGGCGCGGACGTTGGCGGGGCGGACGTCGGCGGCGCAGACGTTGGCGGCGGCGCGAACGGCGACTCCGGCGCCGGCGGCCAGCCCTCCTGAGCCGGGCCGGTTGCCGGCGGCACAGGCGCTTGCGGCGGACGTTGTTGAGGCACGGCAGCCGACCAGGGCGACTGCGGCTGCCCGCCGTGTTCTGCGCCGGGATCCTGACGCGCCTCATCGCTCACGAACCGGAGAGTACCAACAGGACGCCGAAAAAGGTTCAGCCCCCTACGGCCCCGGGCGCTGGGCTGCGCACGCCGCTACCGCGACACTCCACATGCGACGCGGTTCGCCGCCTTCACCGGCCACCGCCCCTCATCGGCCACCGCCCTTGACCGGCCCCGCCGTTCACCGGCCACCGCCCTTGACCGGCCCCGCCCATCACCGGCCACCGCCACGGAACACCTCGATGATCGTGCGGAACAGCACCCTGATGTCGAGCCAGAGCGACCAGTTCTCGATGTAGTAGTTGTCGAACCGGGCCCGGTCCGGGATCGGAGTGTCGCCACGCAGCCCGCTGACCTGGGCAAGCCCGGTCAGCCCGACCGGTACCCGGTGGCGCATCGCGTACTCCGGGTACTCGGCGGAGAACTTCTCCACGAAGTACGGTCGCTCCGGCCGCGGCCCCACCACGGTCATGTCCCCACGCAGGACGTTCCAGAACTGTGGCAACTCGTCGAGAGACGTGCGGCGCATGAAACGGCCGACGGCGCTCACCCGCTGGTCGTTCGCGATGGACCACGTCGTCTGGGACTCCGCCTCGTCGCGCGGCCGCATGGTGCGGAACTTGATGACCTGGATCGGCATGCCGTCGCGCCCGATCCGCTCCTGCCGGAAGAGGATCCCCCGGCCGCCGTCGAGCCGGGTCGCGATGGCGCAGACCAGCAGCACCGGGCTCAGCGCGACGAGCGCGACCGAGGCGAAGACGATGTCCGACCCGCGCTTGACCGCCCACCGTGGCCCCGAGAGGGTGGTGTCGGCGATCCGCACGACCGGTATCGCGCCGACATGGTCCGACAGCGTGCCGTGCGCGCGGGAGCCCCAGAGCCGGGGAACGACCCAGAGGTCGGACGCGGAGCAGCCGGGTTGGCGCACGATCTCCATCACGGTGGACTCCGCACAGTCGGGGTCCGCGATGATGATGACGTCGCACCGGGTCCTCGCGATCGTGTCCGCCAGGTCGTCCAGCGTCCCCACCATGGTGCCGGGGGCCGTATCCGCCCGGGTCGCCGCGTCGACGTGGCCGGCGAAGCGCAGTCCGTACTGGGGATACCGGTGCAGCAACTGGGCGAGCGCGACGCCGATCGGGCCGCTGCCGATGATGAGGGCGTTGTGCGCCACCCACCTGCGGCGGCGGGCGATGAGCGCCACGTTCCTGCTGAGCACGCGACCGACGATCACGGAACCCGCCGACAGCGCCACGCCCTGCATGAACCCGGTGCCGTACCCGACGGACTCGTGCCGTACCGCGGCGATGACCCCGATGACCGCGGCGGCGGCCAGTACCCGGCCACACAGGCTGGGCAACTCGTCGAGGATGCTGATGTGGCGGCGCGCACGGTACAGCCCACCGGCGGCGAAGAAGACGATGGTCAGCGCGGCGGCGGACAGGGTGCCGCGCCAGTATCGGGTGCTGACGGCGAGGGGCGCCAGCAACGCGATGAGGTCGACCGGCGCCGTCAGCATCCAGGCCCGTAGACGCCGGGTACGCGCCGCCGTGCCCGACCCGGCCGCCTTCCCCGAGCCGGCCGCCTTCCCTGAGCCGGCCCTGCCAGGGTCCGCCTTCCCCGAGCCGGCCGTGGCCGGGACCGCTATACCCGAGCCGGCCGTGCCCGGGGCTACCGTGCCCGGGCCTACCTTGACGCGGGCCGCCGGGGTCGGCGCGCCGGTTCGGGGCTCGACCGGGCCGGGTGAACGGTCGACGGGTGACCGGTCACCGCGGAGCCGGTCGCCGCGCGGCCGGGGAATCGCCGGCCGCCCGTCGTCGAGCGGTGCGGTCGGACGCGGCTTGCCATCGAGTCGCGTCCGGTCGTCGTGCGGCGCGGTCGGACGCGGCTTGCCATCGAGTCGCGTCCGGTCGTCGAGCGGCGCGGTCGGACGCGGCTTGCCATCGAGTCGCGTCCCGTCGTCGAGCGGTGCGATCGGACGCGGCTTGCCATCGAGTCGCGTCCCGTCGTCGAGCGGCGCCCCGTCGCCAGAACGCGTCGCATCGCCGGACCGCGCCCCGTCGCCGCGCCTCGCCGTCGACTCGTGGCCCCCCACCGGCGGGCCGGAGATCTCCATCGTTCCCCCGTTCCACCGCCGGCTGCCCGGCCCCGGCGGCGCCTGAGCAGGATACGGCCGGCTCACGCGCCGGGGCGCCCGGCGGCCTCGGTGCTACTTCGTCGCGGCCATGATCGCGGGGACGTCATCATTGCGGATGGCGTCGAAGAGCCCCTTCGCCTTGGCGGTGTCGGCGAAGACGACGCTCTGGTCACCCACCATGCCGGTCCCCTTGGACGGGCTGGTGAAGAACGTCAGGTTGCTGCTGCGCAGGTCTCGCAGCTCGCTGGCCAGGTCGACGAGTGACAGCGTCTGGTCGACCTGCACCGCCTTCGCGGTCGCCCTGATGAAGGAGTTCAGCCTGGCGGGATTGGTCAGCAGGCCACCGGAGGCCGCCTTGTCCAGGACCGCCTTGATCATCTGCTGCTGGTGCTGGATGCGCGCGAAGTCGCCGTCGGCGAACGCGTAGCGCTCGCGGGAGTAGTCCAGCGCCTGGGCACCGTTCATGTGCTGCAGGCCCTGGTTGAAGTGCCGCGTGTTGGACGGGTCGAGGGAATGGGTGGAGGTGAACGCCTTGTCGACGTAGATGTCCACGCCGCCCAGCGAGTCGATGATTTCCTTGAACCCGGCGAAGTCGACGATGGCGACGTGGTCGATGCGCACGCCGGTGAAGTCCTCGACCGTCTGCACGACGAGCGGGACGCCACCCCAGGCATAGGCGGCGTTGATTTTCGCGTCGACGTTGCCGTGCTTGCCGTCCTTGGACCGGGGGACGTGCACCCAGGTGTCGCGCGGGATCGAGACGAGTTGCGCGCTGCCGTGCCCCTTCGGCAGGTGGGCGAGGATGATGGTGTCGCTGCGCGAGCCCCCCGTGTTTTCCGGATCGCGGGTGTCGCTGCCCAGGATCAGCAGGTTCTCCGCGTCGGCCGCCACCTTGACCGGACGTGACTGCGCCGGAACGTCCGTGAACGCGTTGACCCGCTTGACGCTGGAGTCCACCGAGTGCACGTAGAAACCGGCCGCCGCAACGCCGCCGGCGACGAGCACCACGACCACGGCGGCGCAGATCAGGATGATCCTGCGCGCGCGGTGCTTCCGCCGGACCGGCTTCTCCACCGGCGTGGATCCGGTGGGCCGGCCATCCGTGGGCTGGCCGTCCGGGGACTCAGCGCCGCTGGCCTGACCGTCGGCGCGTCCGATCTCATCCGGCGGCTCCTGGGGCGACTTCACGTCGGACGGTTCGTCGACGGCACCGGTCGCGGCTGTCTCAGCGGGTCCTGAACGGCGTGGCATGCCGCCGATCGTACTGACGCGGTGCGACGGTTCGTTGACCCCGGCACGACCGCCGTCGACAGCGACGCGCATCCCCCGTGCCACCTGGGGCGCGTGGCCAGTAGCCCACCGACCGGTGACCGAGATGACGGATAAGAGAGCTCTTCCGCATCGCGGGTAAAATCTACAAATGCCTCGATGCGTCAAAGACGCGTGCTCCGGAACTATCGGGCACCGGCCGGATCGTGCCCCAGTCGGACCGAACCAACCGAGAGAAACAGCGGGAGCGAACCGGCCGGGGCGGGCCGGAACAAGAGTCGGCATCGATCGGAATCAAGATATATGAATACCGATCACCAACGGAACCGCTGACTCGTCGGCTTCATCCACGAACTCGGCGGACCGGTGCCGGCCGGTTCACGACGTGAGAGTCCCCCGGTGCCGATGCTGCCGGCTCGCGCCGCACCGCTGACGTGTTCGCTCTCGACGCGGGCCGGGTGCTGCGCCGGTACCGCGACCTCGCCATGACGGCGCTCATCATGGCGCAGGTCCCGGTGGACGGGACCGACTGCCTCGCGGAGGTCGCCACCGCCGGGGTACGGCCCTTCCTCGCGCACGCCGGCGGCGAACCACGGCGGGTACTGGATGAGGTGACGGCGACGCGGACCGCCGACCCGAACCTCACCCCGCACGAGGTTCGGCCGCTTAACCCGTGCCGCGACAATGGTCGCCGCCGGCAGGTAGGTCGCGGGTAGCCCCAGGCAGACCGGCCCAAAGCAGGCCGCCGCCATCGGACCGGCGGCGTAGCCGAATCGACCCCGGGCGTTCACGGGCGGGCGCTACCATCCCCGGGCCGGCACCGGGGAACCACCCGCGCGGGCCGGCCCGGCCCGCCGCCGCGGCCACTCGCGGGAGCGACCCGCCAGCGGGACCCGGCAGAGGGACCCGCCGAGGGAGACCCCGCCCAACGGGCCCGCCCGAACGGCCCGCCCCGCGCCCGGCTGCCCGTCGCCGGGGCTGGATTCAGCAGCCCCCACCACCCCGAATCTGGCCCTGACTTGACGGCCGGTAAGCTGCTCGGGCAAGGCATTTCATGCTACGGGGACCAGGAGGCCGGCGGGTGTTTGCACGACTAGGACGGATGGTGGTTCGCCACCCGTGGTGGGTCATTGCCGGTTGGGTCGTGGCGGCGGCGGCGATCATCGCCCTGTCTCCCGGCCTCACTTCGACCAGCGACGAATCCAGCTTCCTGCCGAACCACTACGAGTCGATCCAGGCGGCGAACGTCCAGGCGAAGGCCTTTCCGCAGGCCTTCACCCCCGCCGCGATCATGGTCTTCGAGCGCCAGGACGGCAGCGCCCTGAACGACCAGGACGCCGCCAAGGTGGCCGCGGTCACCCAGTCGCTGTCGGGCAAGCAGATCGCGGGCGTCCAGCAGATCGTGGCCACCCCGCCGTCGACGAACAAGCTGGTGCAGACGGCCGCGGTCGCCATGGCCCAGCCGAAGGGGCCGGCCGACAAGACCCAGACCGACGCCGTCAGCGCGCTCCGCGCCGACGTCAAGCCCCTGGTGGCGGGCACCGACCTCAAGGTCGGGATCACCGGGTCGGCGGCTCAGCAGTTGGACTCGCAGAAGTCCGGCAACCGGGCCCAGGCCATCGTCGGGCTGGCCACCATCCTGCTCATCATCGTGCTGCTACTGGTGATCTTCAGGAGTCCGGTCGTCGCCCTGCTGCCGGTGATCACGATCGGCGTGGTCTCCCAGGTGGCCGACGGCCTCATCGCCATCGCCAGCAAGGCGTTCAACCTCAAGGCCGACAGTTCGATCAACGAGATCCTGATCGTGGTCCTGTTCGGCATCGGTACCGACTACATCCTGTTCCTGATGTTCCGGTACCGGGAACGGCTGCGTGCCGGCGAGGACGCCAAGCAGGCAATGATCAGCGCGGTGACCCGGGTCGGTGAGGCGATCGCCTCGGCGGCGGGAGCGGTGATCATCGCCTTCCTCGCGCTCACTCTCTCCAGCCTGGGCCTGTTCAAGTCGATGGGCCCGTCGCTGGCGATCGCGGTCGCGGTCACACTGCTGGCCGGCCTCACACTGATCCCGGCGATCGTCTCGCTGCTGGGCACGAAGGTGTTCTGGCCGTCGAAGGCGTGGCGCTCGGCACCGAGCGGTACGAAGTCGGCGTCCGTGGGCCGTGCGCTCGGTCGCCGTCCGGGGCTGTTCGCCGGTGCCGCCGGCCTGGTCATGGTGATCCTCGCGATCGGTGCACTGGGCTTCAAGGCCAACTTCGACCTGGGTTCCAGCTCGCTGCCGAAGAACGCCGAGTCCACCGTGGCCCTCGCCGACCTGCAGAAGGGCTTCCCTGCCGGATCCACCGAACCGACCAGCGTGTTCCTGCGCGCCAACGGCGGCAACGGGCTGGACCAGTCGGCGCTGAGCGCGTTCGGCGCCCGGCTCAAGGCGGTGCAGGGGGTCGGCGAGGTGACCCCGCCGCAGCTCAGCAAGGACGGGACGGTCGCGAACTTCTCCGTCATCCTGGCCGCGGATCCCCAGTCGTCGGCCGCCATCTCGACCATCGCCCCGCTCCGCACCGCGGCGCACGCCGCCGCCCCACCGGGTACGACGGCCCTGGTGGGCGGGCTCACCGCGGTGTTCGCCGACATCCAGCACGCGATGAACCACGATTACCTCATCGTGTTCCCGGTCGCCGCGATCCTCATCATGATCATCCTTGGTCTGCTGCTCCGCAGCCTGGTGGCGCCCTGGTACCTCATGGCCTCGGTCGGCCTGGGCTTCGCCGCCACGCTGGGCGCCACGGTTCTGATCTTCCAGAACCTGCGTGGCGACCCCGGGCTGCTGTTCATCCTGCCCGTGTTCATGTACCTGTTCGTGGTCGCCCTCGGCACCGACTACAACATTCTGATGATCGCCCGGCTGCGTGAGGAGGCACGGGAGGGCAAGAGTCCGCGCGAGGCCGCCGCGCTCGCCGTGCAGCACGCGGGTCCGACCATCGCCGCGGCCGGCGTGATCCTCGCCGGTACCTTCGGCTCGCTGCTGCTCGCGGGCAACGACATCCTGTCGGAGATGGGATTCGCCGTCTCGTTCGGCATCGTGATCGCCGCGTTCGTCATGGCGATGTTCTTCACCCCGGCGATCACCGCGCTCATCGGTCACGCCGCCTGGTGGCCCGGCCATCAGGACCGGGCGGCGGAGGATCCGGCGGCCGACCGCGAGACGGTGCGGGCGGGCGTCTCTATGTGACGGCACCGGCCCGGTCGGGGTGCTCCCCGGCCGGGCCGGCGTGTCCGTGGTACGCGACGGCCACCCTCTCCGGCGGGTCCGTGGACTGACCGCGCGTGGTGGGCTCAGTACGGGCGCCAGAGGGTGCGGGTGTGGACGATGGTGAAGCCGAGGCGTTGCAGGTTGGCCTGGCTGGGTGAGCCGAACGCCGTGGTCACCACCACGGCCGGCGCCGGGTTCGCGGCGGCGGCATCGGTAGCCACGGCGTCGACCGCCCCGGCGGTGCTGGCCGCGCAGTCGAGGGCCACGGCGGCGGTGCCCGCGGCGGCGACCGCGGCATCCTGGAGGCGACGGCGGATCAGGGCGCTCTGGCAGCCCCGGTTGCGCATGGCGGGGATCGTCGCGGCGCCCGCGAGGTAACCGAAACGCGGGGTGGCGAACCGCGGGCTGGCGACGCGCGGGCTGGCGACGTGCGGGGAGGCGACGTGCGGGGTGGCGACGCGCGGGGTGAGGTAGAGCGCCGCGGCCGCCGCCGGCCGGCCGCCGACCCAGGCGAGGTACCGGCGCAGGTGCGGAGAGCGGTGCTCGACGGTCAGCATCCGGCGCGCGGCGGGCGGCGCGTCCCCCAGCCCGTACCCGTCGATCAGGGTTTCGAGATAGCCGGCGTCGTCGCCGGGCGCCACCTCGCGGATCTCCACGTCCGGATCCGGGGTGGCCGGCGGGACCAGCGGGCCGGGTCGGGCCCGCAACGTCGCGTTGACCTCGGCGGCGTAGAAGCCGGCCTGAGCCAGCCGGCGCCCCAGTGCCGCCGAGGCGTCACCCGCCCAGACCTCGATGAGAGGCGCCAGACCCGCGTCGGTGAAGAAGGCACAGATCGCGTCCAGGTGGTCGGCGTCGTCGATGCTGAAGCCCCGCGCCTTGCTGTACCCGGGATGGTCGGGCATGGCGGCGAGCCGGGTGGCGGTGGTACGCCCGAAGCGGGCCGTCGCCGCGCCGAGGGTACGGTCTGCCGCCGCACGGCCGAAGTCCTCCTGCATCTTGGCAGTGATGACCGTCTCGACCTCGCGACCGCGCTCCCCCATGCCCGCGATCCTGCCGCACGCCGGCTGCCTGTCGCACGCCGGCTGCCCGTCGCACGCCGGCTGGCGGGACGGGCCCGAGGGGGGTGGGCCGGAGCCCACCCCTCCCGACTGCCTCCGCTACGGCTCCACTCGTGCCGGCCGCAGCGCGGCGACCAGGTCGCGTACCACCGCGATGCCGTGCTGGCTGAGCACCGACTCGGGATGGAACTGCACGCCGGCGAACGTGGGGCCCCGCAACGCGTACACGTCGCCGGTCTCACCATCCCGGGCGAGTTCCACCGGGCCGTACCGGGCGTCGAACCGGTCCTGCGCGCAGCGCGCCGTGAACGTGGAGTAGAAGCCCACCCGGGTACGCCGGCCGAAGATGTCCACCTCGCGCTGCATCCCCTGGTACGGACTGGGCTTGCGGTGCAGCGGCAGGCCGAGTACCGACGAGAGCACCTGGTGGCCGAGGCAGACCGCGAGCATCGGACGCCGCTCATCGAGCAGCGCCTCCACGAGTCCCCGCATCCGGACCATCTTCGGATCCTCCGAGCGCGGGTCACCGGGCCCGGGGCCGGGTACGACCAGATCGAACCCGTCGGTCGAGCCGATGCCGGTGTGCGGGCGGACGGTCACCGACATCCCGAGTACCCGCAACTGGTGGGTCAGCATGCCGGTGAAGGTGTCCTCGGCGTCGACGATGAGCACCCGGCGGCCGTCCAGCAGCGGGTCGCGGTACTCATCGGTGTCGCGGGGACGCATCCAGAACGGCGCGAGGGTGGCGTTGCGCCGTTGCAGTGCCGCCTGGACGTCGGGGTCGGCGGCCAGCCGCACCACCGGTTGTGCCGGGCTGGGAGCCGCCTGCGGGCGCAGTCCCAGGGCCGCCAGCACGCCGGCCGCCTTGGCGTGGGTCTCGGCGACCTCGCGCTCGGGCGTGGAGTGCCGCACCAGGGTGGCGCCGACCGGTACCCGCAACCGTCCATTGTGGTCGATGTCGGCGGTACGGATGAGGATCGGCGCGTCGAGGGTCTGGCGGCCGCTCCCGTCGCGGCCGATGAGTGCGAGCACGGCGCCGTAGTACCCGCGCCCGCGCTCCTCGTGGCGGGCCACCACCCGGCAGGCGTTCTCGATGGGACTGCCCACGACCGTCGGCGCGAACATGGTCTCCCGCAGGACCTCGCGCACGTCGCGCGAGCCGTTGCCGGCCAGCAGGTACTCGGTGTGCGTGAGGTGGGTCATCTCCTTGAGGTACGGGCCGATGACCTGGCCGCCGAGGTCGGCGACCCTGGCCATCATCTTCAACTCCTCGTCCAGGACCATGGACAGTTCATCGATTTCCTTGCGGTCGTCGAGGAACGCCAGCATCTCCGCCTTGTCCGGCGCCCTGCCGCCGTGGCGGAACGTGCCGCTGATCGGGTTCATGAGGATCAGCCCGTCGTCGACGCTCACATGCCGCTCGGGGGTCGCGCCGACCAGCGTACGGTCGCCGGTGTGGACGACGAACGTCCAGTACGCGCCGCGTTCCCTGACCAGCAGCCGGCGGAAGACGGTGAGCGCGGCCCCCACCGGGTCGCCGACGACGTCGGCCTCGAAGGCGCGGTGTATCACGAAGTTGGAGCCCTCACCCCGGCCGATCTCCTCCCCCAGCACCCGCCCGACGATCCCGGCGTAGGTCTCGTCGTCGATGTCGAAGGCGCCGCCGGTGAACGCGACCGGCCGTTCGTCGATGGCACGCAGCACGTCGTCGACGCTCGCCTGCCCGCGGCGCGCTACCCGCAGTACGCGCAGCGGTGTGCCGTCGTCGACGCACGCGAAGCCCCGCTCACGGACCTGGCGGTACGGCACGAGGGCGAGAACCTCCGGATCGGTGTCCGTCGCCGGCGCGGGAATGTCGGCGAGGCTCTCGACGGTGTCGACCGGTCCGGTGAGGATCTCGACCTGTTCGCGCCCCTCACGGCGCAGCAGGGCGAACGGGACACCGGTGCGGAAGGTGTCGAGAAGCGCCGTATCGGGCTGGTTGGACATGCTGTCCCTCTCGGGTCGGGCGGCAGCGTGTCGGGACGGCCGGCCCGGAACCCGGGGCAACGAAAAGCGACCGCCTCGATGGGCGGCCGCGGTGGGTGTGTCACGCGGAAGGAGCGGGCCGCCTCGTCAGGCGGGCCACCAGCAGCTCAATCGTGCGGACATGCGGGGAAGCCTACGGCGTGGACGCGTCCGCGACAAGTACCACGGCTGAACCGTTAGTTGCCCGAACGAATCTGTTAGGCTGCCCGCATGGATACACCGGCCGAAGACTCGGCCCCCGCCCGACTGGCGAGCCTGCCGAGCTGGCTGATAACCCAGACGGCCATGCACGCGCACCGGCTGGTGGCCCAGGGGCTGGGTGCCGTCGAAGCCCGCGGATACCACTACCGGCTGCTGGCGACGCTGGACGAGTTCGGTCCGGCGAGCCAGGCCGCGCTGGGCCGCCGCACCGGCATCCACTTCAGCGACATGGTGGCGACCATCAACGAACTCGCCGACCGCGAGCTTGTCGACCGCGCCCCGGACCCGGACGACCGGCGACGCAACGTCATCACCCTCACGCCGGCCGGCCGGCGGCTGCTGCACCGGCTGGACCGGCGGGTGGCCCAGATCCAGGATGAGCTGCTCGCCCCGCTCTCACCGCCGGAGCGCGACCAGTTGGCCGAGTTGCTCGGCCGGATTCTCAGCCATCACAACCGGCGCGCCCAGAAGTGACCTGAACGCGCGCGGCCCGCGGTCAACGCGCGGCCGTGGGGGCACGGCGGATCCGTGCGCCGGCACGCACCGGCAGGTGGATCGGCCCACGGATGGTCTGCGAATTGCGGCGCCGGGTCGCGCCGGCGCGGCGCAGCCCGGGCATCCTTTCGACAAGCGACCGCAACGCGATCGTCGCTTCCAGCCGGGCCAACGGCTGACCCACGCAGTAGTGGATGCCGCTGGAGAACGCCAGATGGTCGGAGGTCTGCTCGCGCCGGATGTCGAACCGGTCCGGGGCCGGGTACGCCTCCGGATCGCGGTTCGCCGCACCGATCAGCGTCACCACGTACTGGTTCTTACGCACCGGCCTGCCGTCGAGTTCGACGGCCTCCAGCGCGACCCGCGTGGTGCGCTGGACCGGCGGGTCGAACCGCAGCGTCTCCTCGACCGCCTTCTCCGCCATTGCCGGGTCGGAGCGCAGCGCCTCCCACTGCTCCGGGTGGTCGAGCAGTGCGTTGACCGCGTTGCCGATGAGGTTCACGGTCGTCTCGAAGCCGGCGACCAGCAACAGCACGCACATCGGCAGCATCTCTTCCGGCCGCACCTGGTCGTCCTCCGCCGCGACCAGGCGGCTCACGATGTCGTCGGCCGGCTCCCGGCGCCGCAACGCGAACAGATCCTGGAACAGCGCCACCAGGTCCGCCTGGGCCGACATCAGCCGCGACGCCTGGGACAGCGACCGGATGCCGTCGATCGCGCCGCCGATGGCGGATCCGTAGCGCGCGAAGTTCTCCGCGTCGGCGTCCGGGATGCCGAGCAGGTCGGTGATGACCGCGATCGGCAGCGGCGACGCCAGCGCGGGTACCAGGTCAAACGATCCCGCCGCCTCGGCACGGTCCAGCAGCGCGCCGACCGTGCGTTCGATCAGCGGCCGGTACCCGGCCATCTGTTTCGGGCTGAACGCCGGTTGGGCGAGCCTGCGCAGGCGCGTGTGGTCCGGCGGGTTCATGTCCAGAAAGGACAGGTCGAACTCCCCGGCCCCGCGGCTCGGCCCGCCCTCCGGCCGTACGCCGAACCGCCGGTCCCGCAGCACGGCGCTGCAGAGGCGGTGGCTGGTGGTCGCCCAGTTGCCCATCGGGGTGGGCGACATCGTACCGAGCCGGCGCAGCCGCTCGTAGATGGCGTACGGGTTGTCCCGTCCCGGCTTCAGTTGCAGCAACGCTATCTGCTCGCGGCGCACATAGCCGGCGTACACGGTGGCGGCACGCTGGCCGTACAGGTTGGTGGCGAACGACAGAACCTGCCGTACCTGGCCCATGGCTGCG
>DASXOA010000409.1:0-20068 GCA_036494675.1 Rugosimonospora sp. | reverse complement strand
GGCGGCGTCGGGTACCAGCGGGTGTACGCGTCCTCACCGGACCGGCCGATCGACGTGTGCGCCGAGGTGCGCACCGGCGACACGGTGCTCATCCCGTACGGTTACCACGGCCCGTCGATGGCCGCGCCAGGGTACGACCTGTACTACCTCAACGTCATGGCCGGCGCCGGGGCGGTGCGCCAGTGGCGCTTCAGCGACGATCCGGCGCACGCCTGGATCCGTGATTCCTGGGCCGGGCAGCCGATCGATGCCCGGCTACCGCTAGGCGCAGGGGAGTGATTCGATGCCGAGGATGACCGTGGCGCAGGCGCTGGTGAGGTTCCTGGCCAACCAGTACACCGAACGGGACGGGGTGCGCCAGCGGCTGTTCGCCGGCTGCCTGGGCATCTTCGGGCACGGGAACGTCGCCGGCATCGGTGAGGCGCTGCGCGCCGCGGGCGACGACCTGCGCTACCACCAGGCGCGCAACGAGCAGGCGATGGTACACACGGCGGTCGGGTACGCGCGGATGCGCAACCGGCTGTCCACGTTCGCCTGCACCACCTCCGTCGGGCCGGGCGCCACCAACCTGGTGACCGGGGCGGCGCTGGCCACCATCAACCGGATCCCGGTGCTGCTGCTGCCCGGCGACGTGTTCGCGAGCAGGGCGGCCAGCCCGCTGTTGCAGGAGTTGGAGGACTTCCGCTCCGGCGACGTGTCGGTCAACGACTGCCTGCGCCCGGTGTCCCGCTACTGGGACCGGATCAGCCGGCCCGACCAGCTGATCCCGGCGGCGCTGTCGGCGATGCGGGTGCTCACCGATCCCGCCGACACCGGCGCGGTCACGCTGGCCCTGCCGCACGACGTGCAGGTCGAGGCGTACGACTTTCCGGAACCGTTCCTCGCTCCCCGGACCTGGCCGGTGCGCCGGGCGGAACCGGACCCGCAGTCGCTGGACGAGGCGGTGCGGGCGATCCGCGCCGCACGGCGGCCGCTGCTGGTCGCCGGTGGCGGGGTCATCTACTCGGAGGCGACCGGGGCGCTGCGGGACCTGGTCGAGGCGACCGGCATCCCGGTCGCCGAAACCCAGGCGGGCAAGGGAGCCCTGCGCTACGACCACCGGTGCGCGGTGGGCGCGATCGGTGCCACCGGTACCACGGCGGCCAACGCGCTGGCCGCCACGGCGGACGTGGTCATCGGGGTGGGTACCCGGTGGAGCGACTTCACCACCGCCTCGCGCAGCGTGTTCGGCCATCCGGACGTGCGGTTCGTGAACCTCAACGTGACGGCCGTCGACGCCGCCAAGCACACCGCCGTGCCGCTGGTCGCCGATGCCCGGGCCGGGCTGTCCGCGCTTCACCGGAGCCTGAACGGCTGGGCGGCGCCACCGTCGCATGTGGAGTTCGCCGGCCGGCTGGCCGCCGAGTGGGACGCCACCGTGGAGGCCGCGTACCGGCAGGGCCATGCGCCGCTGCCCGCGCAGAGTGAGATCATCGGCGTGGTGAACGAGGTCAGCCGACCGGGTGACGTGGTGGTGTGCGCCGCCGGGAGCATGCCGGGGGACCTGCACAAGCTGTGGCGCACCAGGGATCCCAAGGGGTACCACGTGGAGTACGGGTACTCGTGCATGGGCTACGAGATAGCCGGGGCACTCGGGGTGAAGCTCGCCGACCCGGACCGTGAGGTGTTCGCGATGGTCGGCGACGGCTCGTACCTCATGATGGCGCAGGAACTGGTGACCGCCGTGCAGGAGGGTGTGAAGCTGACCGTCGTGCTGGTGCAGAACCACGGGTTCGCCTCGATCGGCGCGCTTTCGCAGTCCGTCGGGTCGGGCCGGTTCGGCACCGCGTACCGGTACCGGGACCCGGCGACCGGCCGGCTCGACGGCGACGTGCTGCCGGTCGACCTGGCGGCGAACGCCGCGAGCCTGGGCGCGGACGTGCTGCGGGCGCACGGCGTCGAGGAGTTCCGGGCGGCGCTGCGCAAGGCGGCCGCCTCACCGCGGACGACCGTGGTGCACGTGGAAACCGACTCGAGCGCCCCGGCGCCGGACTCGGGCGCCTGGTGGGACGTTCCGGTCGCCGAGGTGTCCGATGTGGACGACGTGCGCGCGGCCCGGGCCGGGTACGAGATACACAAGCGGGCGCAGCGGCGATACCTGTGAGCACGACCAACGAGTACGACCGATGAGCACACGACCGATGCGCACGACCCCAACGAACCGGAGGATGTCACACATGGGCAAGAGTAGGCGGCTGTTCACCGCTCTGGTGGTGGTACCGCTCGCGCTGACCGCGCTGACCGCGTGCCAGGGCGGCAAGAAGAACGAGGCCAAGACGACGCCGGGTACGGGCGGCGGATACACCTTCGCGGTCGTCACGCACGGCGGCACCGGCGACGCGTTCTGGACCGTGGTCAAGAACGGCGCGATGGCCGCCGGTAAACAGATGAACGACAAGGTGAGCTACCAGAGCAGCGGCGATCCCCAGCAACAGTCGCAGCTCATCGACGCCGCGGTGAACCAGAAGGTCGACGGGCTGGTGGTCTCGATGGCCAACCCGGACGCGCTGAAGGCGTCCATCGAGAAGGCGGTCGCGGCCGGAATCCCGGTCATCACCATCAACTCGGGCGCCGAGCAGTCCAAGGCGTTCGGCGCGATCACCCACGTCGGGCAGGACGAGACGGTGGCCGGCAAGGGCGCGGGGGACAAGCTCGCCTCGATGGGTGTGCACCACCTGCTGTGCGTCATCCACGAGGCCGGCAACGTCGGGCTGGAGCAGCGCTGCGCCGGAGCGAAGGCCGGGCTGGCCGGCGGTAGCGTGGAAAACCTCCAGGTCGACATCAACAACCCGCAGGCGGCGCAGTCCACCATCCAGGCCAAGTTGCAGTCGGACAAGTCGGTGGACGGCGTGCTCACGCTGAACGCCCAGGTCGCCTCGGTCGCCGTACAGGCGGTCAAGGGCGCCGGATCCACGGCGAAGGTGGCCACCTTCGACCTGAACACCGACGTGGCCAAGGCGGTCGAGGCCGGCGACATCGCGTTCGCGGTCGACCAGCAGCAGTACACCCAGGGCTACCTGCCGATCGTGCTGCTCACGCTGTACAAGCAGAACCTCAACACGCTCGGTGGCGGGCAACCGATCCTGACCGGTCCGGGCTTCGTCACCAAGGACAACGCGGCGCAGGTCGAGGCGTTGACGGAGAAGGGCACCCGCTAGAGCCGGTACCGGATGGGGCGCCCCGGGATTCCGGGGCGCCGCTCCGGCGGCTCCGGGGGAGAATCCGGAGGAACGAGCATGGCAACCGCAACCGCCGCACCGGTGGACGAGCGGATCAAGAATCTGGGCATCACCCGGCAACTGCTGGCCCGCCCGGAGATCGGTGCGCTGCTGGGCGCCGTGGTGGTGTTCGCGTTCTTCGCGGTCCAGTCCAGCGTCTTCCGCTCCGGCCCGGGTGTGGCCAACTGGCTGGATCCGGCCTCGACGCTGGGCATCATGGCGGTTCCGGTGGCGTTACTGATGATCGGTGGCGAGTTCGACCTGTCCGCCGGCGTGATGGTGGGCACCGTCGGGCTCACCATCGGGCTGCTGACCGGCGAGTACGGCATGAACACCTGGGGCGCGCTGGCCATCGCGCTGGCCCTGGCGCTGGCGTTGGGCTTCTTCAACGGGTACCTGGTGGTGCGCACCAAGCTACCCAGCTTCATCATCACCCTCGGCACGTTCCTCATGCTGCAGGGGCTGAACCTGGGCGTCACCAAGGCCATCACCGACACCGTGCAGGCCGACTCGATCGACGCCGCCCCGGCGTACCACCCGGCCTTCGACATCTTCGCCACGACGATCAGCATCGGCGGCGTCGGTTTCCGGGTCACCATCCTGTGGTGGATCGTGCTGACCGCGCTGGCGACCTGGGTGCTGCTGCGCACCCGGTTCGGCAACTGGATCTTCAGCGTGGGCGGCAACGTGCAGGCCGCGCGCAGCGTCGGCGTACCGGCCGGGCGCACCAAGGTACTGCTGTTCATGGGTACCGCGGCCGGTGCGTGGCTGGTCGGCACGATGACGGCGTTGCGGCTGACGTCGGTCCAGGCGAACACCGGCATCGGTGAGGAACTGATCTACATCGTCGCGGCCGTCATCGGCGGCTGCCTGCTCACCGGCGGCTTCGGCTCGGCGGTCGGGGCGAGCCTCGGCGCGCTCATCTTCGGCATGGTGCAGCAGGGCATCGTGTACCTCGGCTGGGACAGCGACTGGTTCAAGTTCTTCCTGGGGGCCATGCTGCTGCTGGCGGTGTTCACCAATCAGTTCGTCCGACGGTTGGCAGAGGAGAGTCGGCGATGAGTGACGTTTCCGTGCCGGCGGAGGTGCCGGCGGAGGTGCCGGCGGCGGCGACCCCGCTGCTGGAGGTCAGGGACATCGGCAAGTACTTCGGCAGCGTGATCGCACTCCAGGGCGTGTCCATGACGGTGGCCCCGGGGCAGGTCTGCTGCGTGCTCGGCGACAACGGCGCCGGCAAGTCGACCCTCATCAAGATCCTGGCGGGGGTGCACCAGCAGGACACCGGCGAATACCTCATCGACGGCGAACCCGTGCGGCTGGCCAACCCGCGTGCCGCACTCGACCGGGGAATCGCGACGGTGTACCAGGATCTGGCGATGGTGCCGCTGATGCCTATCTGGCGCAACTTCTTCCTCGGCTCGGAGCCGACGAAGGGTCGCGGGCCGCTGCGCCGGCTGGACGTGGCCCGGGCCAAGGACATCACGCGGCGCGAACTGGCCGACATGGGTATCGACATCCGCGACCCCAATCAGCCGGTCGGCACCCTGTCCGGCGGCGAGCGCCAGTCGGTGGCGATCGCGAGGGCTGTCCACTTCGGAGCGCGGCTGCTGATCCTCGACGAGCCGACCTCGGCGCTGGGCGTGAAGCAGGCCGGGGTCGTGCTGCGCTACATCGTGCAGGCCCGCGACCGCGGCCTGGGGGTCGTCTTCATCACCCACAACCCGCACCACGCCTATCCGGTCGGGGACCGCTTCGTGCTGCTGAAGCGGGGGCGCAGCCTGGGCGACTTCGCCAAGTCGGAGGTCGGGTTGGCCGAGGTGACCCGGCTGATGGCCGGCGGCGCGGAGTTGGAGGCGCTGAGCCACGAACTGGAGCAGGCGACGTCCTGACGACTATGAGCGGTGCCGGTCGCTCGCGGCCGGGACGGTGCGGGACCGCCGGTGTGACCGGCGGTCCCGCTGCCCTCGGCGGCTCAGCCGAGCGTGGGTAGGAAGGTCGGCGCCCGCCTCGCGTGGGTCGCCTGTTCGAACGCGTAGCCGAGCGCGATCAGCGTGGGTTCGCTGAACCTGCCGCCGAACAGCGACATGCCGATCGGCAGGGTACCGGTGGGGTCGTACCCCGCCGGTACCGTCAGATCGGGGTATCCGGCGATGGCTCCCGGCCCGGACGCGGCGGTGAAGTCGGTGAAGTCGTCACCGGTCTGCAGGTTGGTCACCCACGCCGGCCCGTTGGTCGGCGCCAGGATCGCGTCGAGGCGGTTGGCCGCCACCGCCTGGTCGATCGCGTCCCGGGCGGACTGCGTCGCGGTCGTGCGCTCCCGCACGTAGGTGGGGTCGGTCTCGTCCCCGCTGGTCGCCTGGGCCTGCTCGAAGATCTCCTGCTGAAAGTAGGGCATCTCGATGCCGGCGTGCGCCCGATCGAACGCGATGAGCCCGGCCAGGTCCGCCGGATGCTGACCGGGCGTACCCGCCAGGTACGCGTTGATGTCGTGCTTGAACTCGACCAGCAGCGCCGGGTACTCGTTGGTGAAGGCGTCATCGATGCCGGGCAGGTCGACGTTGTCGACGACCGTCGCGCCGAGCCCGCGCAGCTTGTCGATGGTGGCGGTGAGCACCACCTCGGCGGCCGGGTTGTCGCCGCCGCCGCGCCAGACGCCGATCCGCTTGCCCCGCAAGGCGTTGCGGTTCAACGCGTCCAGGTAGTCGCGGTGCACGTAGGGTGCGGCGGGCGCGGTCGCCGCGTCGCGGGGATCGACGCCCTGGATGACCGAGAGCACCGCGGCCGCGTCGGTCACGTTCCTGGTGATCGGGCCGGCGGTGTCCTGCTGCGCCGAGATCGGGATCACCCCGGCCCGGCTGACCAGGCCCAGGGTCGGCTTGATGCCGACGTCGTCATTGGTTCCGGAGGGGCACACGATGGAGCCGTCGGTCTCGGTACCGATGGTCACGGTGGCCAGGTCTGCGGCGGCGGCCACGGCGGAACCGCTGCTGGAGCCACAGGGGTTGCGGTCGAGCACGTACGGGTTGTTGGTCTGGCCGCCCCGTCCGGTCCAGCCGCTGGACGCGGTCGTCGACCGGAAGTTGGCCCACTCGGACAGGTTGGCCTTGCCGAGGATGACCGCGCCGGCCGCGCGCAACCGCTGGACCAGCGTGGCGTCCCGCGCGGGCCTGGCGCCGAGCAGGGCGTACGAGCCGGCCGTGGTGTGCTCCCGGTCGGCGGTGTCGACGTTGTCCTTCAGCAGCACGGGAATGCCGTCCAGTGGTCCCCGGGAGCCGTGCGCGCGCCGGTGCGCGTCGCTGGCGGCGGCCTCGCGCAGCGCGTCCGGGTTGGTCTCGAGCACGGCGTGCAGCTTCGGGTTCAGGGCGCGGATCCGGTCGAGATAGAACGCGGTGAGTGCGGTGGCGCTCAGCCGGCGCGAGTCCATCGCGCGCTGCAGGTCGAGGACGGTCACCCCGTCCAGGTTGATGCCACGCAGCACGGTGCCCTGTGTGTTGGTGCCCTGTGTGTTGATGCCCTGTGTGTTGGTGCCTGAGCCGCCCGCGGTGGCGGGATCGGCGGCGGCCGCGGGGGCCGCGGTACCGGCCAGGATGAGGCCGGCGGCGAGCAGTACGGGCAGGTAACGCTTCATCCCTTGGTTGTAGACGTACCGGATATCGATGGCAACCACTGTAAGGGGTGTTGACGCTTCCGGCCGGCCGGCATAGCCTCCATACCGACCAGTCGGTATGGAGGTCCACGATGACGCAGGTGCCCGGGCTCGACCTCGACCGCGCCGGCCACCTGCTGGTCGAGGCCGCCGGCGGGCGCCTGACCGGGCCACTGCGCGCCGAGGTGATCAGCGGCGGCCGGTCCAACCTCACCTACCTGGTGCGCGGCGACACGGGCGAGGTCGTGCTGCGCCGCCCGCCGCTGGGCCTGGTGCTGCAGTCCGCGCACGACATGTCTCGGGAGTACCGGGTGACCGCGGCCCTCGCCGAAGCCGGTTTCCCGGTGGCCCGACCGCTGCTGCTGTGCACCGACGAGGACGTCATCGGTGCCCCGTTCTACGTGATGGAGTACGTCGACGGCATCGTGCTGCGCGACGCCGCCCTGCGCGAGGTGTCCGCCGACGCGGCCCGGCGGCAGGGCGAGGTGCTCGTCGACACGCTGCTGCGGCTGCACGCCATCGACTACACGGCGATCGGGCTGGCCGAGTTCGGGCGCCCCGACGGGTACCTGCTGCGCCAGGTCAAGCGCTGGCACCGGCAGTGGGAGAGTTCCAGGACCCGGGAACTGCCGCTGCTGGAGCAGGTGACCGGGCGGTTGCTCGCCGGCGTGCCGTCCTCGCCGCGGCCCGGCATCGTGCACGGCGACTACCGGCTGGACAACGTCATGTTCGACCGGTCCGGAGTGGACATCGCGGCGGTGATGGACTGGGAGATGGCCACGATCGGGGATCCGCTCGCCGACGTCGGGCTCCTGGTGGTGTACAGCGGCCAGAGCGGGCTGCGGCTGACCCCACGGGTACCGGCCGGGTTCCCGACCGGTACGCAGTTGGCGGAGCGGTACGCGCGGGGCAGCGGCATCCCGCTGGAGGGCCTCGACTGGTACGTCGCCTTCGGCCACTTCAAGCTCGCCGTCATCTCCGAGGGCATCCACGCGCGGTACCTGCAGGGCAAGACGGTCGGCGAGGGGTTCGACACGTTCGGCCCGGCGGTGCCGGTCCTGATCGAGCAGGCGCACGCCGCGCTGCACAAGGAGTAGGAGGCACCATGGACTTCGGGTTCAGCGACGAGGCGCTCGCGCTACAGCAGCGCGCGACGGACTTCCTGACCGAATGCGTGTACCCGGCGGAGCCGGTCTTCGCCGAGCAACTCGCCGAACAGCTCGCCGCGCGACCCGACGGGTGGACCGCGCCACCGGTCATGGAGGACCTCAAGAGGCAGGCGCGCGAGCGCGGTCTGTGGAACCTGTTCCTGCCGCACTCGCAGTGGGGCGCCGGACTGTCCAATCTGGACTACGCGCCGATCGCCGAGACGGCGGGCCGCAGCCCGCACATCGCGCCGGAGGCGATGAACTGTGCCGCTCCGGACACCGGAAACATGGAGCTGTTGGCCATGTTCGGCACCGGGGCGCAGCAGGACCGGTGGCTGAAATCGTTGCTGGACGGGGAGATCCGGTCCTGCTTTTCGATGACCGAACCCGATGTGGCCAGCTCCGACGCGACCAACATGGCGACCCGGATCGAGCGTGACGGCGACGAGTACGTCATCACCGGGCGCAAGTGGTGGTCGTCGGGGGCGATGAGCCCGCGCTGCAAGGTGTCCATCGTGATGGGGGTCAGCGACCCGGACGGCGAGCGGCACCAGCGGCACAGCATGATCCTGGTGCCGATGGACAGCCCCGGCCTGACGGTGGTGCGGCCGACGACGGTGTTCGGGTACGGCGACCAGGCGCACGGCGGGCACGCCGAGATCCTGTTCGACCGGGTCCGGGTGCCGGCCGCCAACCTGCTCGGCGAGCCGCATCGCGGCTTCGCGCTGGCCCAGGCACGGCTGGGACCGGGCCGCATCCACCACTGCATGCGCGCGATCGGGATGGCGGAACGCGCGCTGGAGTTGATGTGCCGGCGCGCGCTCGGGCGGCACGCGTTCGGCTCGGCAATCGCCGACCAGGGCGTGGTGCGGGACTGGATCGCCGAGGCCCGGCTGCGCATCGAGCAGGCCCGGCTGCTGGTGCTCAAGGCGGCCTGGCTGATGGACACGGTGGGCAACAAGGGTGCGGCGATGGAGATCGCGGCAATCAAGGTGGTCGCGCCGGACGCCGCCCGGTGGGTCATCGACCGGGCCATCCAGGTGTACGGGGCGGCCGGCGTCAGCCAGGACACCCCGCTGGCGTACCTGTACGCGCACGTCCGCACGCTCCAGATCGCCGACGGTCCCGACGAGGTGCACCGGCGCTCGGTCGCGCGCCAGGAACTGGCCCGGTGGCGGTGACCGCGACCGGTGTCGCGCGGCGCGTCCTCGACGCGGCGGTGGACCTGTTCGCCGAGCAGGGTTTCGACGCCACCTCGGTACAGGAGGTGGTGGAGCGCGCACAGGTCACCAAGGGCGCCATGTACCACTACTTCCGGTCCAAGGACGACCTGCTCTACGCGATCTACCACGAGCTCATCACCGTGCAACTGGCCGGGCTGGAGCGTATCGAGGCGGTGGACGGGCCCGCCCCGCAGACGTTGCGCGCCATCATCGTGGACCTCGTGGTGACGACGGTGGCCCGGCTGGGCGCGGCCACGGTGTCCGCCCGGGAACTGCACAAGCTCGCCGGGGAGCGGATGGCCACGCTGCGGGCGCAACGCCGCCGGTACCACGAGGGGGTACGGGAACTCATCGAGCGCGGCCAGCGCGACGGCGAGTTCGCGGGCACGGTGTCGGCGCAGACCGCGACGTTGATGGTGTTCGGCATCGTCAACCAGTTGCCGCAGTGGTACCGCCCGGACGGGGCGACCTCGCCCCGGGAACTGGCCGACGAGATCGCCGGCTTCGTGCTGGCCGGACTCGGCGCGGGTCCGGGTCTTGGTTCCGGCGCCGGTCGGGCCCAGGATCCCGGCGCCGGGTCCGGGGTCCGGGCGACGGAGACGATGGATGAGGAGCGGCATGCAGACCGATGAGCTGTCCGGCCGGGTACGGGACCTTCTCGCGGCCAACGATCCGGCCGGCACGCCCCGGCTGGACTTCCTGCGCGCCCGGTTCGACGCGGGGCTGGCCTGGGTCAGCTTCCCGATCGGGCTCGGCGGGCTGGGCCTGCCCCGCTCCGCCCAGCCGGTGGTCGATGCCGGCCTCGCCGCGGCCGGCGCCCCGGACAACGATCCGCTGCGCATCGGCATCGGGCTGGGCATGGCGGCGCCGACGATCCTGCGGCACGGCACCGACGAGCAGCGCCAGCGCTGGCTCCGTCCACTGTGGACCGGCGAGGAGGTGTGGTGCCAGCTGTTCAGCGAGCCCGGTGCCGGGTCGGACCTGGCCGCGCTCGGCACCCGCGCGGTACGCACGGCTGGACCGGGCGGGGCGGACGGCTGGCTCGTCAACGGGCAGAAGGTCTGGACCTCGATGGCTCACGAGGCCCGCTGGGCGATCCTGCTCACCCGTACCGATCCGGACCTGCCCAAGCACCGGGGCATGACGTACTTCGTGTGTGACATGACCGCACCCGGTGTCGAGGTGCGCCCGCTGCGCCAGATCACCGGCGAGGCGGAGTTCAACGAGGTCTTCCTCACCGACGTGTGGATCCCCGACACGCACCGGCTCGACGCGGTCGGCGAGGGCTGGCGGGTCGCGCAGACCACCCTGATGAACGAACGGGTCGCCATCGGCGGCGGCGCGGTTCCCCGCGAGGCGGGCATGGTCGGCGCGCTGGCCCGTACCTGGCGGGACCGGCCCGACCTGCGCGGCCCCGGCACGCACGACGGGTTGATGAGGCTGTGGGTGGCCGCCGAGGCCGGCCGGCTCGCCGCCACCCGGTTGCGCGAACAGTTGGCGGCCGGAGCGCCGGGCGCCGAGGGCTCCGCGGTCAAGTACGCGTTCGCCCGGCTCAACCAGGAGGCTTCCGGGTTCGAACTGGAGCTGCTGGGCGAGGAGGGGCTGGTCTACGACGACTGGACCATGCGCCGACCGTCGCATGTGGACTGGGAGAGCCGGTCGCCCGGGTACCGGTACCTGCGCGCGAAGGGCAACTCGATCGAGGGCGGCACCTCGGAGATCCTCTGCAACATCATCGCCGAGCGGGTTCTCGGGCTGCCGTCCGAACCCCGGGTCGACAAGGATCGCGTGGAAGGACCTGCCCCGGTGAGAACGCTGCTCTACACCGACGTCGAGGAGGAGCTACGCGCCTCGGTGCGCCAGGCGCTCGACCGCCCGGCGGGCGGCCCGGCAGGCGGGGATGCGTGGCGGACGCTGGCCGCCGGCATCGGCTGCACCGGCCTGGCGGTGCCCGAGGAGTTGGGCGGTGCCGGAGCGTCCTGGCGCGAAGTCGCCGTGGTCTCCGAGGAGGTGGGCCGCGCCGTGGCGCCGGTACCGTGGTTGGGCAGCGTGCTGGGTACCGCGGCGCTGCTGTCCTGCGACGCGAGGGACCTGCTGCCCGCGGTGGCCTCCGGCGACCTGCTGGCGGTACTGGTGCTGCCGCTGTCCACGCCGCCCGGCGCGCCGCTGCCGGCGGCGGTGCGGGTGCGGGACGGCAGGCTGACCGGCACCGTCACCAGTGTGGCCGACGCTCAGGGGGCCGACCTGCTCATCGTGCCCACCTCGGACGGGCTGTACGCGGTGGAATCCGCCCACGCACGGCTGACCCCGGTCACCGCGCTGGACCAGACCCGTCCACTGTCGACGGTCACGTTCGCCTCGGCACCGGCCACCCCGCTGGGCGATGCCGGGTCGGCCGGCGAGGCGTGGAGCGCGGCGCTGCGGGTCGGGGCGGCCGTGCTGGCCGGCGAACAGCTCGGCGTCGCGGACTGGTGCCTGTCGTCCACTGTGGACTATGTGAAGACCCGGTACCAGTTCGCCCGGCCGGTCGGCTCCTTCCAGGCGGTCAAGCACCGGCTGGCCCAGCTCTGGGTGGAGGTCACCCAGGCCCGGGCGGTGGCCCGGTACGCGGCCGGCTGCGTCGCCGACGGGGACCCGGACGCGGCCGTCGCGGCAAGCCTGGCCCAGGCGCACTGCGGCCCGGTCGCGGTACGGGCGGCGGAGGAGTGCGTGCAACTGCACGGCGGGATCGGCTTCACCTGGGAGCACCGGGCACACTGGTACCTCAAGCGGGCGAAGAGTTCCGCCATCGCGCTGGGGACCGCGGCCCAGCACCGGGCCGCGCTCGGCGACCTGGTCAGCCTGCCGCCGCGTTGATATCCGGGTTCTCCAGGATCCGCCGGGGCGCGCCGGACCTCGCCACCGCTATCATCGCGCGGCCCACCCGCTCGGTCGTGGTGACGTGCCGGGGCGCCACCCTGCGCAGGACCGGAAACAGCGGCGTGGTCAGCCGGTACAGCAGCCGGTACAGCCGGGTCTTCGAGGTGGCGCCGTGCATCGGCTGGATGATCCCGGGCCGGAACAGGTAGGTCTCCAGCGGCATGGCCAGCAACGCGTTCTCGGTGCGTCCCTTGACCCGGGCCCACATGGTGCGGCCCCGCTCGGTGCTGTCGGTGCCCTGCCCGGACACGTAGACGAACGTCGAGTTCGGGCTCAGCCGGGCCAGGGTCTGCGCGGCGGCGACCGTGATGTCGTAGGTGACCCGCCGGTACGCGTCCTCGGTCATGCCGGCCGAGGACACCCCGAGACTGAAGAAGCATGCGTCATAGCCGGACAGTCGCTCCTCGACGGCGGTGAAGTCGGTCAGGTCCTCGCGGACCAACTCGGTCAGCTTCGGGTCCTGGCGGCCGGTCGGAGTGCGCCCGACGGTCAGCACCCGCTCGATCTGGTCGTCGAGGAGGCACTCGCGCAGCACGCCCTGCCCGAGCATGCCGGTGGCGCCGAACACGATCACATTCATGGGCGTACGCCCTCCGATCCATCGAGCCGGTAGGTCAGCGCGGTGTGCCGGCGTCCCGCGCCGACCGTGCGGACCGCCGCCGCCAGCGCCCGGCGCGAACCGACGAGTACCACCAGTTTCTTCGCCCGGGTGACCGCGGTGTAGAGCAGGTTGCGTTGCAGCATCATCCACGCACTGGTGGTCAGCGGGATGACCACGGCCGGGTACTCCGAACCCTGCGAACGGTGGATCGTCATCGCGTACGCGTGCGACAGCTCGTCCAGCTCGTCGAAGTCGTAGTCGATGCTCTCGTCCTCGTCGGTGCGCACGGTCAGCGCCTGGTCCTCGATGGACAGTGCGGTCACCACGCCCAGGGTGCCGTTGAAGACCCCGGCCGTGCCCTTGTCGTAGTTGTTCCTTATCTGGGTCACCTTGTCGCCGATCCGGAACACCCGCCCGCCCGCGCGCCGCTCCGGCAGTCCCTCGGCACCGGGGGTCAGCGCCTTCTGCAACAGCGTGTTCAACGCGCCCGCACCCGCCGGGCCGCGGTGCATCGGCGCGAGCACCTGGACGTCGCGGCGCGGGTCGAGGGAGAACCGGGATGCGATGCGTGTGCACGCAACGTCGACGGTCAGCTCGGCGGTCGCCTCGGTGTCCTCGCACGCGAACAGGAAGAAGTCCGGCAGGCCGGTGGTGACCGGCGGCCGGCCGGCGTTGATCCGGTGCGCGTTGGTGACCACGCCGGACTCCTGTGCCTGGCGGAAGATCTGGGTCAGCCGGACCCGGGGTACCGCCTCGGCGGCGAGCAGGTCGCGCAGCACCTGCCGGCGCCGACCGAGGGGAGCTGGTCGACGTCGCCGACCAGCAGCACGTGTGCGCCCGGCGGGATCGCCTTGACCAGTTTGTTGGCCAGGATCAGGTCCAGCATGGACGCCTCGTCGACGACCAGCAGGTCGGCGTCGAGGGGATGGTCCCGGTCGAAGGACGGGTCGCCGCCCGGGCGCAGTTGCAACAGGCGGTGCACGGTCGCGGCCGGGTACCCGGTCAGCTCCGCCAGCCGCTTGGCGGCGCGGCCGGTCGGCGCCACCAGTACCACCTTGGCCCGCTTGGCCGCGGCCAGCTCCACGATGGAGCGCACCGTGAAACTCTTGCCGCAGCCCGGTCCGCCGGTCAGCACGGCCACTTTCGACGTCAGCGCCAGCCGGACCGCCTGCTCCTGCTCGGGTGCGAGCTGGGTGCCGGTGCGCCTGTGCAGCCAGGCCAGCGCCTTGTCCCAGTCGACGTCCATGAAGTGCGGCATCCGGTCGGTCCGCTCGCGCAGCTGCCGAATCAGGCTGCCGGCCAGCGAGGTTTCGGCGCGGTGGAACGGCACCAGGTACACGGCGGTGACGTCGCCGGGCAGGTCCTCGCGGACGACGCCCTCGGCCTCGGCCAGCTCGTCGAGGCAGCGGTCGATGAGGTCGGCCGGTACCCCCAGAATCTTGCCGGCGTCGGTGACCAGTCGCGCCTGTGGAAGGTAGCAGTGGCCGTCGTCGGTGGCCTCGGACAGCGTGTACTGCAGTCCGGCCTTCACCCGTTCCGGGCTGTCGTGCGGGATGCCGACCGCCTGAGCGATGGTGTCCGCGGTCTTGAACCCGATGCCCCACACGTCGGCGGCCAGCCGGTACGGCTCGTTGCGCACCACGGCAATCGACTCGTCCGCGTACTTCTTGAAGATGCGCACCGCCAGCGACGTCGACACCCCCACGCCCTGAAGGAAGACCATCACTTCCTTGATGGCCTTCTGCTCCTCCCAGGCGGCGGTGATCTTCGCGGTGCGCTTGGGCCCGAGCCCCGGTACCTCGATCAGCCGGCCCGGCGTCTCCTCGATGACGGTCAGCGTGTCCACGCCGAAGCGCTCGACGATCCGCTCGGCGAACCGTGGCCCGATCCCCTTGATGAGGCCGGACCCGAGGTAGCGCTGGATGCCCTGCACGGTGGCGGGCAGCACGGTGGTGTACGACTCCACCTCGAACTGCCGGCCGAACTTCGGGTGGCTGGACCAGCGCCCGCGCAGCCGCAGGCTCTCGCCGGGCTGGGCGCCGAGCAGAGCCCCGACGACGGTCAGCAGGTCGCTGCCGGAGTCGGTGGCCACCCGGGCGACGGTGTACCCGGTCTCCTCGTTGACGTACGTCAGGCGCTCCAGCACGGCGTCCAGCACGGCGGTGTACGGGCGGGGCGCGGTCACCCGGCCATCGTAGGCCGGCGGACGATCACCGCTGCGCACCTCGGGCCGGCCGCGTCGCGGGTGACACGGGTACCCGGCTCCGGCGGGTCGCCTGCCGCCGGAGCCGGGAGCTGAGGGCCGTTCTGAGGGCCGCTCTGGCAGCCGGCCTGGGAGCCGGCCTGAGAGCGGCTCCGAAGGCCGGCCGTGATGCCGGCCTGAGAGCCGGCCGGGATGCCCGTCCGTGAGCACCCGTCAGGCGCGCTGGTCGCCGTCCGGGGATCTCGTCGTGGCCTGCCAGTTCAGCCTGGTCAGCAGCTGCCTCGCCTCCTCCGCGTGGTCCGCGCCCACGGTCACCGCGTAGTTGTTGGCCAGCAGCGAGGTACGCGAGCTGAAGTCACGCCGTCCGCCCGTCGCCGCGTGCGCGATGGCGCCGAATATCGCGCCCCAGGCCGTCGCGATGACGATCGCGGCCACCAGCACCTGCCACCACGACGAGACGGTGAAGATGCCCAACAGCAGACCGATGAGCACACCGAACCAGGCGCCACTGGCCGCGCCGGCCAGCGCCGCCCGGCCCGTCGTCAGCCGGCCCAGCACGGTTTCGACCAGTCTCAGGTCGGTACCGACGATGCTGCTCTGCTGCACTGGAAAGCCGTTGTCGGACAGGAAGTCCACCGAGCGCTGCGCGGCCGCGTAGTCCTCGTACGAGGCGACCGTGGCGGTGGGCCCCGGCGTAGGTACCCCGTTGGCCGGGATCGACGGCACTCCACCGGGACCCGGTGGGAGCCGGCTCGCGAGGTTGGCGAAAGTGGACATCGGGCCGCCCGAGGGCATGGAAGGTGTACTCATCTGCGCCTCCTGTATCCCGAACCCGATTCCCCGGGTGATGGGGCAGCTAACTCGGGGGCATCAGATGTTTTCCGGCTCGCCGGATCCCGCCTGTCGACGGCCGGTGCCTGTCGACGGCCGGTACCTGTCGACGGACGGTCAGGGCACCACGGTGACCGGCCAGCGGCCGGCCCGGACCAGCCGGACCGCCATCGACCCCACGAACCTGTGCCCCAACTGTGTGGAGGCGCCGACCACGATGCCGTCCGCGCGCACCTGGTCGGCGACGCGCACCAGTTCGGTGAACGGATCGCCGCTCACCGCGATGAATGTCGCGAACACCCCGCGCGCGGCCGCCTGATCGGCCACCTGGCGGCGCAGGTCCTCGCTGATCTCGGCGGCCGCCTGCCGGGCGAGCGCCATGCTCTGGGGCGCCATGTTGGCGAAGCGGGCCGGCACGGACACGTGCACCACGACCAGCTTGGAGTGCTGCCGGCGGGCCATGCCGACCGCGTAGGCGCCGGCTCGCAGCGACGTGACCGACCCGTCGACACCGACCATGATGACGCTCGGCCCGTCGGTGCCCAACTCGAACATGTCCCAGAGAGTAAAGGGGACTGCCCCGCGTTTGTCCATGGGCGGTGCACGGTTTCCCCGATTGTTGTTGCCGGCGGTCGGTGGGGCCGGCAGGCGGTCGATGCGGCCGGACAGCCGGCCGGACAGGCGGCCGGCGGTCGCTGCGGCCGGACAGCCGGCCGGAGCGCTGGCCGGGAGGACAGGTGGTCGGGCGGACGGCCGATAGGCTTCGTGGATGTCCCGAGTCGAGTACGACGCGGCCAGCCGGACCTGGCTGTTGTCCACCCCGGATACCGGCTACTCGATGCGACTGGGTGATGACGACACGTTACGTCACCTGTACTGGGGTCCGCCGCTCACGCTGGAACAGGCCGCCGCGGTCCCCGCGCCCCGGCCTGTCACGCCGTCGGAGTTCGAGAGACGCGAGTACGACATCGAGGAGCTTCCGGCCGAGGGCGGCGCCCGGTTCGGCGTCGCGGCGCTGCGGGTACGGTTCGCCGACGGTACCCGGGGCCTTGAGTTGGCGTACGCCGACCACGTCATCGACGGCGGCACGCTGGAGATCCGGCTGGTCGACCGGCACTACCCGGTGGAGGTCGGGCTGTGCTACCGGGTGCACCCGGACAGCGACGTCATCGAGCGGTGGACATCGGTGGCCAACACCGGCGACGAGCCCGTCGAGGTGCTGCGCGCGGACTCGGCCGCCTGGCCGGTCCCGGCCCGGCGCGACTACGTGCTGCGGCACGTGACCGGCAACTGGGGCGGCGAGACGCAACTGGAGCGGGTCAACCTGCCGCGCGGGGAGACCGTGCTGACCAGCCGGCGCGGCACAACCGGCCATCACGCGAACCCGTGGCTCACCATCGACGCCGCAGACGCCGGCGAGGAGCACGGCGAGGTGTTCAGCACCGCGCTGGCGTGGAGCGGCACGTGGCGGCTGACGGTCACGCGTGGTTCCACCGACGTGGTATCGGTGAGCGCCGGTGCCGGCCACGAGGGCGTGGGCGCTCGGCTGGCGCCCGGGCAGCGCCGGGACACTCCGGTCTCCGCCGGCCTGTACTCGACGGGCGGGTACGGGGCCGCCAGCCACGCCTGGCACGGGTACGTGCGCCGGCACGTACTGCCGGCTCCGCAGGAGCTGCGGCCGGTGACGTACAACTCCTGGGAGGCCACCGGGTTCACCGTCGACGAGGCCGGCCAGCGGCTGCTGGCGCAGCGGGCCGCGGCGCTGGGCGTCGAGTTGTTCGTGATGGACGACGGCTGGTTCGGGGCCCGGGTGAACGACCACGCCGGCCTCGGCGACTGGACCGTGAACCCGCAGCGGTTCCCCGACGGGCTGGGCCCGCTGGTGGATGAGGTGCACCGGCTGGGCATGAAGTTCGGCATCTGGGTCGAGCCGGAGATGGTGAACCCGGACAGCGACCTCTACCGTGCCCACCCCGACTGGGTGCTGCACTATCCCCACCGCCGGCGTACCGAGGTGCGCCAGCAACTCGTGCTCAACTTCGCCAGGCCGGATGTGGCGCAGTGGGCGCACGGCTGGCTGGACAAGCTGGTCGGCGACAACGGCGTCGACTTCCTGAAGTGGGACATGAACCGGCCGTTCACCGAGGCCGGCTGGCCCGACGGCGGCGAGGACGCCGACCGGCTCTGGCTGTCCTATGTGGACAATCTGTACGGGGTCATCGACCGGCTGCGCGCCGACCACCCCGGACTGCGCATCCAGTCGTGCTGCGGCGGTGGGGGCCGGGTGGACCTGGGCATCCTGCACCGCACCGATGAGGTGTGGACCTCGGACAACACCGACGCGTACGACCGGCTGTCGATCCAGCACGGGTACGGGCAGGTCTACCCGGCGAGCACCATGGCGGCGTGGGTCACCGACGTGCCGAACTTCCTGACCGGGCGCACCGTGCCGCTGCGCTTCCGCTTCCACGTCGCGATGGCCGGCGTGCTGGCCATCGGCGGCAACCTCCCGGAGTGGAGCGAGCCGGAACTGGCCGAGGCCGGGCGGCTCGTGGCCCAGTACAAGCGGATCGCGCCGGTGGTGCAGCACGGCCGGCTGCACCGGCTGGTTCCGCCGGTCGGTGATGGGCTTTCCGCGATCCAGTACGTGGCGCCGGACGGCCGCGAGTCGGTCGTGTTCTGCTGGCTGCCCGCCCCGCATTTCGGCCGTACCGTGCCGGCGCTGCGGCTGCGCGGCCTGGAGCCGACCGGCCGGTACCGGGACGAGGAGACCGGTGAGGTGCATCACGGCGCCGTACTGCTCGGGCACGGGCTGGTCCCGTCGCTGCCGACCGGCGACTACGCCAGCGCGCTGGTGCACCTCGTCCGGGTGGACTGACCGGGTCGGGTCAAGCCCCGGTCGGGATCAGTCCTCGACGGCGCGGTAGTGCGCCGCGACCGCGATCGCGTCCTCCACGGTGTCTCGCGACGGATCCAGCGGCACGAACCCGAGTACCGGCACGTGGACTCCACTGTGGACGTACCGGTGGAGGTGTGCCGCGCACTCGGCCGGGGTGCCGATGACGAACAGTTCGTCCACGAGCGCGTCGTCCACCGCGTGCACCGCCGCGCGCCGGTCACCCCGTTGCCACGCCTGCCACATCGGCTCCAGCCGCTCGCCGCGACCGAGCCAGCGCTGGAAGTCCGCGTACCCCGGCACCGTCAGGTACCCGGTGATCAGCCGCTTCGCCGCGGCCCGCACCGCGTCCGGCGCATCGGTCGGGCAGAGGAAGATGCGCGCCACGATCCGCTTGTCCGGCCCGCCCTCGTGCACGTACGGCACCACCCGGGCGACATCGTCCGCGGAGAGCCAGTTGAGCACCGCACCATCGCCCAGCGAGCCGGCCAGCCGCAGCATGGCCGGGCGCAGCGCCGCGACGAGGATCGGTGGAGGCGTGGCCGGCGGGCGCTCCAGCCGGAATCCGTTCGGCAGCTTCTCGCCGGCCAGCGCCGCGCGCAGGAACTCCACGCTCTCGCGCACCCGGCGCACCGGCTGCCGGTACGGGATGCCGTTCCACTGCTCGACGATCGCCGGGGACGCCGCACCCACGCCCAGCATGAACCGGCCCGGCGCGGCCTCGGCCAGCCCGGCGGCGCTCATCGCCAGCAGCGCCGGCCCGCGCTGGAACACGCCGGCGATCGCGGTGCCCAGTTGAGCGGTGGGCAGCAGCGCGGCGGCGTGGGCCAGCGGGGTGAACGCGTCGAACGCGGCCGTTTCGCTGCTCCAGAAGTGCTCGTAGCCGGCCTTGGCCAGGCGGGGCAGCACGGTCGCGTGCTCGGGCAGCGGGACGCCGAGCGGGATGGTGATGCCGAGCGTCACGGCCGGCTCCCGTGACACGCTGCCGGAGCCGGATCGTGGCGGAAGCGGGCATCGCCGCCGCCTGCCCGTCGTTGCCTCATCGCTCGCACTATACCGGCGTACGGGTGCGCCGCCACCGGTCGTCGAGCCCCGTAGTCCCGAGCCCCCGTAGTCCCGAGCCCCCGTCGTTCCGATCCGCCGGTGTCACCCGTCGCTGACGCCACCGGGTGACCGCTACTCGCCGGGCACGATGAGCCCGGACTCGTACGCGAACACCACCGCCTGCACGCGGTCACGCAGGTCCAATTTGGACAGTACCCGACCGACGTGGGTCTTCACGGTCTGCTCGGCGACCACCAGCATGGCGGCGATCTCGGCATTGGACCTGCCCCGCGCGACGAG
>DASXOA010000408.1:0-16594 GCA_036494675.1 Rugosimonospora sp. | reverse complement strand
AGGTGCTCGCCTCCGGCGCGGTGGTACTGCCGGGCTATGGCCGCACCGGACGCGACCGCTTCCAGGCAGCCGCGCGCACCGCAGGCGCAGTCGACGTCGGCGCCGACGTCGATGTGGCCGATCTCCCCCGCGTACCGGTTGCGTACCAGCGTGCCGCCCACGAACATCGCGCCGGAGATGCCGGTACCGATGGGCATGAAGAGTACGTCGTCGCAGCCGCCGGCGGCACCCAGCGCGCGTTCGGCGAGGCCGCCGGCCCGGACGTCGTGACCGAAACCGACCGGCAGCCCGGTGCGGTGCTCGACCAGGTCACGGAAGGCGACGTCGTGCCAGCCGATGTTCTCCGAGTAGATCGCCACGCCGGTGTCGTCGTCGACGAGTCCGGGGACCACCAGGCCGACCGCGGCCGGGCTGCCGGCCAGCGCGACGAGTTCGTCGACCGCCTTGAGCACCGCCGCGACCACCGCGTCGGGACCGTCGGACCGCGGGGTCGGCCACCGGTGGTACGCCGCGTCGGTGCCGTCATCGCGCACCACGGCACCCTTCATCGCCGTACCGCCGACATCGAGCGCGACGACCGTCGTCACTTGACGCTCCCGCTGAGCAGGCCGTTGACGATGTACCGGTTCAGGGCCACGGCGATGACCGCCGGTACCGCGATGGCGAACACGCCGGCCGAACTGAGCAGCCCGAACGGTACGGTGTGGCGGCCCTGCAGCGCGGCGATGGCGACCGTGAGCGGCTGGGTCGAATTGTCGCTGGAGAGCACCAGCGGGAACAGGAACTGCGCCCAGGCGAACAGGAACGTGATGATGGCCGTGGAGACGACCCCCGGCCACGCCAGCGGCAGCACGATACGCGACAGGACCTGCATGCGGCCTGCGCCGTCGACCTGGCCGGCCTCCTCGATCGAGACCGGCAGGGAGGTCATGTAGCTGTGCAGGATCCAGGTCGCCAGCGGCAGGAACCCCGACACGTAGACCAGCACGATGCCGGTGTACGTGTTCACCAGGCCGAAGACGCTCATGATCCGGTACAGCGGGATCAGCGTCGTGTAGGCGGGAAACGCCATGGTCGCCAGTACCGCGTAGAACAACACGTTGCGCCCGCGGAACGTCATGCGGGCGAAGGCGTACGCCGCGAGCGTGGCCAGCACCACCGTGATGATGGTGGCGGCGGTGCACTCGATGAAGATGTTGAGCGTCGATTGCCGGATGGTCTCTGGTATCTCACCGGCACCGGACAGCAGCGAGCGGTAGTTGTGCAGGCTCGGTGACGGCGGCACGTAGTGCGCGGGCTTCGAGCTGATCTGCGCGTCGGTCTGCAGGCTGGTGTTCAGCGCCCAGTACAGCGGCACCAGCGACCACAGCAGGATGAACAGCACTCCGAGGCGACGGCCCCACGATCCGCGTCGAGGCATCAGTACTCCACCGGGCGATAGACGAGCTTCACCACGCCGAGCGAGACGATCAGCGTGGCGATCGTGATGAGCAGCGACAGCGCGTAGCCCTCGCCGAAGTCAAGGTTCTGGAAGCTGACGAAGTAGGTCTGCTCGGTCAGCGAGGCGCCGGTCTGCGCCGCGCCGTTGAGCACGTACGGCTGGTCGAAGACGTTCAGGGTGGCGATGATGGCCTGCACCATGGCGATCGCGATGCCGGGCCGGGCCAGCGGCAGCGTGATGCGCCGGAACGCCGCCCAGGTCGTGCTGCCGTCCAGGTACGCCGCCTCGTACAGCTCATTCGGGATGTTCTGCAGGGAGGCCAGCACGAGCAACGTCGACAGCGGTGTCATCTGCCAGACCTGCACCACCTCGATGGCGAGGATGGTCAGCAGCCGGTTCTGACCGAGGAACACCTGATAGTGCGAGATCAGGTGCAGCGAGCTCAGCACGCTGTTGAGCAGACCCGTGTTGCTGTCCCAGATGCCGGTCCACACGATGCCCTCGACCACGCCGGGCAGCGCCCACGGCAGGATGAGCACGGCGATCAGGATGGACCGGCCGCGGAAGGGCTTCTGCAGCGTGACCGCCATGACGATGCCCAGCACTGTCGACAGGACCACCCCGACGACCACGTACAGGGCGGTGTTGCCCATGCTCGCGATGATGGTCGAGTCGCTGAACAGCCGGCGGAAGTTGCCCAACCCGTCGAACACGGTGGGCGGGTTGAGCTCCTGGACCCGGAAGAACGACTGGATGATCGTCCACGCCGCCGGTACCAGGGCCAGCGCCACGATGAACAGCGCGAGCGGGGCCACCAGGGCGTAGGGCAGCGCGTCGAAGCGCGGCCCGCGACGTTTGGCCACGCTCGGCTTCCCGTCGCGGGCCGACCCCAGGCCGCGACGGGTACCGCTGCCGGTGTTGACCGTCATCAGCTTGACAGCTGGTTCGCGGTCGAGGCGATCGCCTTGATCGCGGCGGCGACGCTCATCGACCCCGTCGCGGCGGCGTGCAGATTCGTGTACACGGCCTTGGAGAACTCCGGGTACCAGGACGGGGCGCCCTGCGGGAAGATCGGCTTCGCGCTGTTCTTGAGCAGGTCGGACAGCTGCTGGCCGCCGATGAGCTTGCCCTTGTCGGTCAGCTCCGTCATGCCGTCCAGCTGGGAGGGCAGGAAGTAGCCGGGCATGACCTTGTCCGGTCCGTTCGCACCGGCGAAGTCGGCCTGGTTCTGGGCCGAGGTGAACCACTCGATGAACTTGGCGGCCGCGGCCGGGTACTTCGCCTGGCGGGGAATGCCGATGCCGTCAGGGTTGCTCATGTTCGGCCCCACTCCGCTGACACCCGGCGTCGGCAGGTAGGCGACCTGGTTGACCACGCTGGAGGAGGACGGAACGTTGTAGAGGCTGCCGATGTTGCCGGAGTAGTCGGCGAAGGTGCTCGCGACGGTGCCCTTGGCCATCAGGGTCTGCTGCGACTGGGTGTCCGGGACGTTGATGTTGCCCGGCGGCACGAGGCCCTGCTTGATCGCGTCGATCATCCACTGGGCCGCCTTGTAGCCCGGCGAACTGGGGTCGGTGAACTGCGGCTTGCCGCTGCCGTCCAGGATGGTCCCGCCGAACGCGGCGGTGGTCTGGTACCAGTACGTCGACAGCCCTTCGGCCGCGGCGAACGGGATGTTCAGCGGGTACTGCACGACGCCCTTGGACTTGATCTGGCGCAGGTCGGCGGTGTACTGGTCCATCGTGGTCGGCATCGTGGTGATCCCGGCCTTGGCGAACAGCGTCTTGTTGACCGTGGTCACCAGGAACGAGGTGTCGTACGGGATGCCGATCACATGCCCGTTCGGGGAGAACGAGGTGATCTGCGGCATTTTGGTGGCGAGCGACTTGGTGTCCAGGTAGTTGTCCATCGGGTCGAACCAGTTGAGCTTGCTCAACTGGCCGACCCTGGACCAGTCCACGTCGGTCGCGTCGGCGAAGTACGTCTTGGCTGTGGCCGCTGCTGCAATCTTGGTCTGCAGGCTGTCCCAGTCGAGGTTCGTCCACCTGACGGTGATGCCGGTGCTCTTGGTGAACGCGTCCAGTGCTGCCTGCGGCGGGGGTGCGGTGGGCAGCGCCACCGTAATCGTCACACCCGTCGTCTTGTCCGAGCCGCCGCTGCTGCTGCTCGAGCAGCCCGCCGCGACGGCGCTCGCGAGCGCGAGGACACCGGCCAGCAGCACTGTTGTTCTGCGTCGCAACGAAATCATCTGGGCTAGCCCCTTCTCGTCCTGACAATGCCGGGCCCCCGCCCCACCCCTATGCGCACTGTGCGCACTCCAGGTCGCGGTGAGGACGAGTTTTGCACTGTGCGCACACACGGTCAATCCGTGGCACCACAAAACCTGTGTCACGCGCACTTTTCGCGGGATTAGTTGCGCGTTACGCGCGCTTTTGCCGAGCGAAGGCGCAGAACGGCTCTATCGAACTGCGCACCGAGGATGCTAACGTCGTCGATGTGCATCGGAAGGAGCGCCTGCGCCAGATGGTCGCCGCGATCGTGGGGCAGGGCGGTGTCGAGGTAGAGGGCCTCGCCGAACTGTTCTCCGTCTCCGCCGCGACCGTCCGGCGTGACCTGGAGGTTCTGGAGAAGCAGCGGCTGGTGACCCGCACCCGCGGCGGCGCGACCACCCACGCGTCCTTCAACGACCTGCCGCTGAGCTACAAGACCGAGCAGGACACCCTGGAGAAGCGGCACATCGCGCGGCAGGCGTTGACGTTCCTCGACGGTGCCCGGGTCATCGGCACCACCGGCGGGACCACCGTGTCGGAGTTCGCCCGCCTGCTCATGGACCGCGACGGGCTCACCATCGTGACCAACGCCCTCAACGTGGCGAGCTACCTCGTCGCCAACCCGCGCCTGCGGGTGTTTTCGGCCGGCGGCGAGGTGCGCAGCAGCAGCCAGGAGAC
This sequence comes from Rugosimonospora sp., assembly GCA_036494675.1. Lineage (GTDB taxonomy): Bacteria > Actinomycetota > Actinomycetes > Mycobacteriales > Micromonosporaceae > Rugosimonospora. Next base: position 12,205 of record DASXOA010000408.1, on the reverse strand, counting down.
GGTCGGGCCGACCGCCGAGACCTTCATGGCCGGCTACAACATCGACGTGGCCTTCATCGGCGTCGACGGGGTGGACGCCGCCGCGGGCTGCACCAACTACGACCCCGTGGGCGCCCGGGTCAACGCGGTGCTGCGCGAGCAGGCCCGGGTCAGCGTCGTGCTCGCCGACGCGACGAAGATCGGGCGGGTGGCGCTCGCCCGGGTGTGCAAGATGTCCGACGTCGACGTCCTCGTCACCGATGCCCGGGCGAGCGACACCGCGCTCGCGAACATCCGGGCACAAGGCTGCCAGGTGCTCACTGTCTGAGCGTAGCGCGCAGGATTTCCGGCCAATACTGAGCGTTTGGCGCCGCCTCTTGCTCGGAGATTGCGCGTAGTGCAAGACTTCGACGCATGGTCAGGATTGGGTTCATCGGGGCGGGAAGTGTCGAGTTCACTCGCAACGTCGTCACCGACCTCTGTTCATTCCCCGAGCTGCAGGGCGAGCTGCACCTGTCGCTGCACGACATCGACGCGGAGCGGTTGGGCTACGCCGAGGCGCTCGCACGCCGCATCAGCACGCAGCTCGGAGCCGGCGCCACCATCACCGCGAGCGTCGACCGGCTGCAGGCGATCGAGGGTTGCGACTACGTCGTCAACGAGATCCAGGTCGGCGGATACCGCGCGACGCGCGCCGACTTCGACATCCCGGCCCGCTACGGGCTGCGCCAGACGATCGCCGACACGATCGGCATCGGCGGCATCTTCCGCGGCCTGCGCACCATTCCGGTGCTGATCGGCATCGGCGAGGACCTGGCGAAAGTGGCGCCGGAGTCGGTGCTGCTCAACTACAGCAACCCGATGGCGATGCTGCCCTGGGCCGTCTACGCCGGCAGCCCGTTCCGCAACGTCGTCGGCCTGTGCCACTCGGTCCGCGACACGCACCGGTTCCTCGCCGACCTGGTGGGGTACCCAGTCAACGAGCTCGACCTGGTCACCGCCGGGTTCAACCACCAGGCCTTCGTGCTGCGGTTCGCCCGCGACGGCGTCGACCTCTACCCGCGGCTACGGGAGCTGATCGAGGCCGATCCCGAGTTGCAGCGCCGAGTGCGGGTGGAGATCTTCCGCCAGTTCGGCTACTTCCCCACCGAATCCAGCGAGCACAGCGCCGAGTACGTCCCGTGGTTCATGCACCATGACGAGCAGATCGAGCAGTTCCGGGTACCCGTCGGGGAATACCTCCGGCGCTCCGAGGAGAACATCGCCGAATTCGACGGTACGCTCGCCGCCCTGCGCTCCGACGCGCCACTGGACCTGTCCCCCACCTCCGAGCTGGCCTCGGAGTTCATCCACGCGCACCGGACCGGCCAGCAGGCGGAGCTCTACGTCAACATCCGCAACGACGGGCTGATCGACAACCTCCCGCCGGACTGCTGCGTCGAGGTGCCCGCCCTGGTCGACCGCGACGGCCTGCACCCCAAGCCCGTCGGGGCGCTGCCGCCGCAACTCGTGGCGCTCAACCGCACCTTCCTCAACGTCGTGGAACTCACCGTCCGGGCGGTGCTCGACGGCGACCGACGCCTCGTCCACCAAGCGGCGCTGCTCGACCCGAACACCGCCGCGACCCTCACCACCGCGCAGATCCGGCAGATGTGCGACGAGCTGTTCGAGGCACACGGCGACCTCATTCCCGCACCGCTGCGCACGGGTCGGTAGGGAACGAGATTCCCCTGCCGGCACACCCGCCCTGGGAGAGATCTGCGTACACCGCACCGATGACGAACGACCCGCGCCAGCACCGTCGCCTCCAGGCGCGCCACCGCGGCTCACGCGTTGTTACTGGCCTTCCTGGCGGCGGACGGTGCTGGCGCTGCCGACCAGCGTCCCCACCAGGCCGATCACCAGGGCGACCAGGATGCCCAGCCCGGCGAAGGCCCAGGCGCCCTGCCTGCCGCCGAGCCCGAGCGGACCGAGCAGGTATCCCTGCCAGTCCAGCCAGCCCGCGGACGTGTTGGTGACCAGACCCCATCCGATCGCCGTGCCCGCGACGACCAGCGTCAAGGGCAGTAGGCGCACGTTTCCGTATCGGCCGCGCGGGTCGAACAGCTCGTCCTCGGCGTAGTCGCGGCGGCGCAGCGCCACGTCGGCCAGCATCACGCCGCACCAGGCCGCGATCGGGACGCCCAGCGTGATCAGGAAGCCCTGGAACTCGCCGACGAAGGTGCTGCCGAAGAAGACCACGTAGATCGTTCCGGCGATCATGATGACGCCGTCCACGCCCGCGGCCAGGTAACGCGGGATGCGGACGCCGGCGGTGAGCAGGGCCAGGCCGGAGGAGTAGATGTCCAGCACGGCGCCGCCGATCAGGCCCGCCACGGCAGCGATCGCGAACGGTACCAGGAACCAGGTCGGCAGCAGCGTGGTCAGCGCGCCGACGGGATCCGCGCCGATCGCGCCGGACAGGCTCTTGGAGGAACCGGCCAGGAGCAGCCCGAAGATCAGCAGGACGACCGGTCCGAGCGCGGCTCCGAACGTGGTCCAGCCGAACACGCTCCGGCTGGACGCGGCCCGGGGTAGATAGCGCGAGTAGTCCGCTGCCGCGTTGACCCAGCCCAAGCCGAAGCCGGTCATGAGGAAGACCAGTGCGCCGATCACCTCCTGGGTGGAGCCGGCCGGCAGCGACGAGACGGTCGACCAGTGAATGTGCCCGGCAGCCAGCACCATGTAGATCACCGTGAGGACGGCGGTGAGCACGGTGATCACCGTTTGCAGGCGCATCACCACGGCGAAGCCGGCCACGCCTGCCAGCACGGTGACGGCCGAGACGACGATCAGCGCGACAACCTTCGTACCGGTGCCGCCGCCCCAGCCCAGCCGGGTGAACACGGTCGCGGTGGCCAACGTGGCCAGGATGACCAATACCGTCTCCCAGCCCACCGTGAGCAGCCAGGACAGCGCAGCGGTGAGCCGGTTGCCGTTGACGCCGAAGGCGGCCCGGGACAGCACCATGGTCGGCGCCGAGCCTCGCTTGCCGGCCAGCGCGATCACGCCGCACAGCGCGAACGAGACCACGATGCCCACGATCCCGGCGATCGCCGCCTGCACGAACGAGACCCCGAAGGCCAGCGTGAATGCGCCGTAGCTGACCCCGAGCACCGAGATGTTCGAGGCGAACCAGGGCCAGAACAGCGACCGCGGCCGACCGGAACGCTCACTCTCGGCGATGACCTCGATGCCGTTGCGTTCGATCCCGGTGCCGGCCACCGCAGCCGGCGTCATCTCTTCCGTGCGGGCCATCGTCCACCGCCTCGTGCGAGCCCGTCCCATCAGGGCACCCAGGCTCATCCTGCCCCATGGAGAGTCACGATCACAGATGTCGGGCACACGCTGGCCAAGCCGAATCGCCTTGCACGGCAGAGCGTTGCGCGGCTAGGGTCTCCGTCAGCTCCTCGGTGCGAAGCCTTCGGGTACTTCAAATTGCCTTAATCAGCAGAGACACCTGAAAACCCGCAGGCACAAACTTCTCGGGGAGCCACTCTTTGCGGATGAAGGCCCCCTCCCCCGTGCGACGGCTTGGGAAGGAGCCCTTCGTCATGTCGAAGTTCAACATCTTCAAGGCCCGGCCAGCGCACGGTCGCGGCCCGATCACGACGACCGGGCCTGACGTCACCCACGAGGGTGCGCCCGGGCACGCCCGCGACGTCAAGGGCGAGCTGTTCATGCTCGCCGTGTCCAACATGGTCGGCGAGGACACGTTCTACGAGTCCGCTGACCAGCGTGACAACCGCTTCGCCCAGCTCGTCGCCGCCGTCGCGATGGACGACGTCGCCTGGCTGACCCGGTTCGTCACGTGGCTGCGGACCGAGGGCAACATGCGCTCCGCTCCCCTGGTCGCCGCTGCCGAGGCGGTCCATGCCCGGCTCGCCGCCGGCCGGGTCGGCGACAACCGTGGGCTGATCGACGCCGCGCTGAACCGGGCCGACGAGCCCGGCGAGCTGCTGGCGTACTGGCACCGTCGGTTCGGCCGCGCCTTGCCGAAGCCGGTGAAGCGTGGTCTCGGCGACGCCGCCCTGCGGTTGTACGCGGAGTACCCGCTCCTCAAGTACGACACCGGGTCCAAGGGCGTCCGGTTCGCCGACGTGCTCTCCCTGGCGCACCCCGCCGGCCGCCGGGGCGGTCAATGGAAGGACGACCTGTTCCGGTACGCGATAGACCGGCGCCGGGGCCGGGACACCGCACCGCCAGAGACGCTGACCATGGTCCGGGCGAACACCGAGCTGCGCGAGCTGGCCGGCGGCGACCCGCAGGCCATGCTGGACGCGGACCGGCTGCGGGCGGCAGGCATGACGTGGGAGGACGTGCTGTCCCTCGTCGGGTCGAAGCTGCCGAAGGCGAAGCTGTGGGAGGCACTGATCCCGTCGATGGGCATCATGGCGCTCGCGCGGAACCTGCGGAACTTCGACGAGGCCAGCGTGCCGGACTCGGCGGTCGCGCAGGTGATCGCCCGGCTCACGGACCCGGCGCAGGTCGCGAAGTCGCGGATGTTCCCGTTCCGGTGGCTGTCGGCGTACGAGGCGGCTCCGTCACCGCGCTGGGCTCACGCCCTGGACCAGGCGTTGCAGGCGTCGCTGTCGAACCTGCCGGCGCTGCCGGGCCGGACCCTGGTGCTGGTCGACACCTCGGCGTCGATGACGACGGTGAGCCGGAAGGCGCGGTCGAAGGCCACCCCGCTCAAGGCGGCCGCCGTGTTCGGTGTCGCGCTGGCCGCCAAGGGCGAAGCCGTGGACCTGGTCGGGTTCGCGGACGGCGTGTTCACGCACCAGGTCGGCAAGGGCGCGTCGGTCATCCAGGAGGTCGACCGGTTCGTGAAGCGGTCCGGTGAAGTCGGGCACGGTACCGAGATCGCCTCGTCGGTGCGGGCCACGTACGCGGGTCACGACCGGGTGGTGATCGTCTCGGACATGCAGGCCATGGGCCCGGACGTGACGACCTCGGTACCGGAGTCGACCATGATGTACGGGTTCAACCTCCGTGGCTACCGGGTCGCGGCGCTGGACACCAGCCGGCCGAACCGGGTGGAGCTGGGTGGTCTGACGGACGCCACGTTCCGGATGATGCCGTTGATCGAGGCGGGCCGTGACGCGGCCTGGCCGTTCTGACCGGGGAAGACGCGGCCCCGTCACCGTGCTGGTGACGGGGCCGCTTCACTGTTCACGGGCATCGTGTTGATGGATCGTTGTGGCTGGCGCGGTCGGGTTCATGTGTCGCGTCGTTGGAGTACGAGTGTGCCGGTGAGGAATGCGCCGGCCGCCCAGGCTGCGAGTACCGCGAGGCCGGCCCACGGGCCGATGGGTGCCGTGCTCGGGGCGGTGGTGGTTTGGATGGCGAGTCCGGCGCTCATCGGTGCGGCCTGCTGGAGGAGTCGTTGCCAGTGCGGGTTGTCTATGGACAGGGCGAGGATCGGGGGAAGGTAGAGCAGGCCGAGGACGGTCCCGATGGCGGCGGCCGAATCCCGAACGGTGGCGCCGATACCGAGGCTGAGTAGCGCGATGAGGACGAGGTAGAGGACGGAGCCGGCGTAGGCGCGCAGGGTTGACCCGTTGGCGAGGGACAGCGACGGATAGCCGTGGGCCGGCGTGAACCCGTTGGCGGGCAGGATCGCTCGTGCGACCAGCAGTGAGGCGAGGAAGGCGACGCCACCAGAGGCCGCCACCGTCAGGGTGAGGATGGTCGCCTTGGCGGTGAGAACGGCCGGCCGGTGGGGTATGGCGGTCAGGGTGGTGCTGATCAGGCCGGTGCTGTGTTCGCCGCTGATGGCGAGGACTGCCAGGATCGCCACCGGGGCCTGACTGAGGTAGATGCCGGTGAGGCTGAGCCGGGTGGGGTCGAGGCCGCAGCCGCGGTTGGGGCAGGTTATCGCCGCGGTCACCGCGGCACCGAGCGCCACGGTGACGGTGACGCTGGCGAGCAGCAGCCATGCCGGCCCGGCCGTGGTGCGCAGTTTTGTCCATTCGGCGTGTAGTGCGGGTCTCATGTGTCTCTCCGGCGCAGCAGGATCGCGGCCAGCGCGAGGGCGACCGCGGCGTACCCGCACAAGACGGCGAGGCCGGTCCAGGGCCCGAGTGGGTAGTAGCCGTTGGTGGGGGTGTAGACGCTGTCGGCCTGCGGGTAGTGGGTGAGCGTCTGTTGTACGGCGAAGGCTGCGTCGGGGGTGACGAGACTCAGCCATCGTTGGGCGGATGCGGGCAGGATCGGGGTGAGGACCAGCAGGTGGGGCAGGACGAGCGCCACGACGACCGTGGTTACGGCGGTTGCGCTCCGCCGCAGTACCGTGCCGACACCGAGGGCGAGTACGGCGGTGAGGGCCAGCAGCGCGGCGGTGCCGAGCCCGACACGTACAGCGGTGGCTGTGCTGACGGGGAACAGATAGATGCCGTGGGCGCGGGCGATCCGCTCGCCGATCGGTAGCGCGAGCGCGGTGGCCGGCAGGCTCGTGAGGGAGGTGACGCAACCGAGCACGATCGCCTTGGCGGCCAGTACCCGGGCTCGGTGCGGGCTGGCGGTCAGGGTGGTGGCGATCAGTGTGTGGCGGTACTCGGTGGTGATGAACAGCGCGCCCACGACGCACAGCGCGATGAGGGCGGGGAACGTGCCGAACAGCAGGTCCCCGATGACGCCGGCGGCGGGGAGGTCGGAGCGTGTGGCCGGTGCGATGTCGCCGGCTCCGGTCATGGTGAAGCCGTCCCCGGACGGGGCGAACCCACCGGACATGCGCTGCCCGTGAATATCCGCGGCACCCCCGGTTGGCAGGGGTGGGTACCCGCCGAACGTGGCGGTGCCGGCGCCGATCTGCTCGCCGTTCCACATGCCTTGCGGCCATTGTCCTTGCAGGTCTGGGTGGCCGAACACGGCGGTGGCGGCGGCGGTCCGGGTGCCGCGGCCCTGGACGGACGGCGGGCAGGCGACGAACAGTCCGGCCTGTACGGTGGCGGGCAGTCCGGCCAGCCGGACGGTGGCCAACCGGCTCCAGTGGGTGCCGTCGGTGGAGGCTTCGCCGGTGATCGTGTCGCCGGAGCGGGTGAGGCGCAGCCAGCGTGGGTCGGCCGCGGAGACCTGTCCGGGTTGGCCGGCATAGTCGTGGAGGTAGTCGTCCTGCATCCGGACCCCGTGCCCGCCGGTGACCATGACCGCCGCGTAGCTCGTTCCCGGTCCGGTACCTGCTTTGATGATCAACCCGACCTTCGCCCACGGGACGGTCGCGTCGTGCCCGCGATCTCCGCCGATCGTGGTGGTCAGGGAGGTCACGGCGACGGTGATGCGACCGTCGCCGTGCAGCGGTTGGTGCAGGAAGTAGAAGCTGTCGCTGACCGGCTCGCCGGCTGGCCCGATCGGTACCGGCGGGGCGTCGTGGCCGATGGCGCTGGCGCCGGTGAGCACAGCGAACAGCACGATCATCAGCGCCGCGACCGCGGTGCCGATCAGCCAGCCACGCACCGACCTGAACTTGGTCCACTCCGCGTGCAGCAGACGCCAGAATGCGTACCCGTTGCCGGGGCTCATCGGGCTGCCTGCCGCGTTTCCGGGGCGCGGAACTCGACGGCCTCGCGGGTGAGCTGGAGATAGGCCTCTTCGAGGGTGGCCCGGTGCGGTGCGACCTCGGAGAACGGGATCGCACCGGCGGTCAGCACGGTCACCACGCGCTCGGCGGGCAACCCGTGCACGGCGAGGGCGCCATCGCCGGTGCCGGTCACGCTGGCCCCCGCTGCGGTCAGCACCCGGGTGGCCGCGTCGGGGGCGAGGGTGCGGACGGTGAGCCGGCCTCCGGAGGCGCCGGCGACCAGGTCCGCGACGCTCGTGTCGGCGATGACCCTGCCGCGCCCGACGACCACCACATGATCGGCGGTGTCCTGCAGTTCGCTCATCAGGTGGCTGGAGACCAGGACGGCGCGGCCCTGACCGGCCAGGTACCGCAGGAAGCCGCGCATCCACACGATGCCCTCCGGGTCCATGCCGTTGAACGGTTCGTCCAGCATCAGCACGGGTGGGTCGCCGAGCAGCGCCGCCGCGATGCCCAGCCGCTGCCGCATACCCAGCGAGTAGCCGCCGGCGCGCCGGCCGATCGCCGTGGTCAGGCCGACCTGCCCGCCGACCTCGTCGACCCGCCGGCGGCCCAGGCCCTGGGAGTGTGCCAGCCACAGCAGGTGGTTGCGGCCGGTACGGGCCGGGTGCACCGCGGAGGCGTCCAGCAGTGCGCCGACCCGGCTGAGCGGGCGGCGCAGGCTGCGATACGGCCGGCCGCCGATCAGCGCCCGGCCCGCATCGGGGGTGTGCAGGCCGAGAATGATCCGCATGGTGGTGGACTTGCCCGCGCCGTTGGGGCCAACGAAACCGGTGACCCCTCCCGGGCCAACGGTGAACGTCATCCCGTCCAGGGCCGCGGTCGACCCGTACCGCTTGCGCAGCCCGGCGACTTCGATGGTGGCTTCAGTCATAGCCAGGGGTTGTACTCCCCGGCCGGTGACAGCCCGGTACCTCCGGCTGTCACCGGGCTGTCACCTGTGACCTGGCAGAGTGGCGGACGGAGCCCACGCCCGGGGTGCCCTGCGGCGCTCTCGCCGGAGAAAGGATCACCATCATGAGAGTGCTGGTTGTCGAAGACCATCCGGTGATGAGCGCAGCGATCGCCACCGGGCTGCGCCGCGAAGGCATGGCCGTTGACGTCGTGTTGGACGGGCAGGCCGCGCTGGAACACCTGACCGTCACCCGCTATGACGTCGTCGTGTTGGACCGGGACCTGCCCCGGGTGCACGGTGACGAGGTATGCCGACGGATCGTGGCCAGCGACTCGGGCAGCCGGGTGTTGATGCTCACCGCGGCCGGCACGGTCCGCGACCGGGTCGACGGTCTGGACCTCGGCGCCGACGACTATCTGCCCAAGCCCTTCGACTTCGCCGAACTGGCCGCCCGCGTCCGCGCGCTGAACCGCCGCGCCGCGGTGGCGCTACCGCCGGTGCTGGACAACGGCGACCTGAGACTGGACCCCAACCGGCGGGTCGCGTTCCGGGCCGGGCGACGTCTGGACCTCAGCCCGAAGGAGTTCGCCGTCCTGGAGTACCTGCTCGCCAACGCCGGCCGGGTGGTGCCGGCCGAAGAACTGCTCGAACGCATCTGGGACGAGGCCGCGGACCCGTTCACCACCACGGTGAAGACCACGATCGGGCGACTACGTGGCAAGCTCGGCGACCCGCCGGCCGTCCACACCGTCCGCGAGGGCGGGTACCGCATCGGCGAACCATGACCCGCCCAGCACCCCAGCCCGCACCCGGACGCCGGCTGGTCACCCGGCTCGCGCTCCTGTACACCGGCCTCTTCCTCGCCTCCGGCATCGCCCTGCTGGCCATCGCCGGCATGCCGCTGCTGACCGCCAGCCACACCGTCCGGAAACCAACCGGACAGACGCCGGCGCTGCCGCCGGCCGGCGCGCGGGCCACCAGCAACCTGCCCGAGTTGCTGCGCTACTCGGCGGTCGCGCTGGTCGTCCTCGCCCTGCTGTCGGTCGCGTTCGGCTGGCTGACCGCCACCCGAGCGCTACGCCCCCTGCGGATCCTCACCGCCTCAGCCCGGACCATCTCCGCCAGCAACCTCCCCGGCCGTCTGCGGGTCGACGCCTCCTACCGCGAGTTCACCGAACTTGCCGACACCCTCGACAGCCTTGCCCGGCGACTCGCCGAAGCGTTCGCCGCGCAGCGGCACTTCGTCGCCAACGCCTCCCACGAGCTACGCACCCCCGTGGCCGCGCAGCGAACCCTGCTGCAGGTCACCCTCGCCGATCCCGACGCCGGCCCCGACACCTTGCGAACCGCGTGTCAGCAGGCGCTGGCCCTCGGCGAAGAACAGGAACACCTGATCAACGCGCTGCTCACCCTGGCCCACGGCCAACGCGGCATCGACCGGTGGGAACCGATCGACCTCGCCGACCTCGCCCGCACCGTGGTACTTGCGCGCAGCGGGCCCGACCAGTACCGCGACATCCGCCTACAGACCGCACTCGCCCCGGCCTGGGTGACCGGTGACCCGCACCTGGTCGCCAGCCTGGTAACCAACCTGGTCGACAACGCCCTGCGGCACAACATCACCGGCGGCACCGTCGAGATCGGTACCACCACCGCTGGCTGCATCTCCATCAGCAACACCGGCGCCGTGATCCAGCCACACGAGATCGAACGCCTCTTCCAGCCGTTCCAGCGACACGGCACCGACCGCACCCAGCACACCGGCGGGCACGGACTCGGCCTGGCCATCGTCGCGGCCATCGCCAACGCCCACGGCGCCACCCTCACCGCCCACCCCCGACCCCGGGGTGGTCTCGACATCACCATCTGCTTCCCACCGGCTCGTCCTGCAGGGCCGAAGTGAACGCGAAACCTGTCACGCTCCACGCCCAGACGCTCGTGTAGAGGAAACCGATCCCGAAGACGGCCAGCCCGAGGAACGACAACGCGATCGCGCTCGCGGCGATGAGCCAGGCTTTCAGGTATCCGCGACCGCCGGCGAGCGCCACGCGCAGCGCGCGATCCGGTCGAGCCAGGTAGGTCAGGTCCCGCGCCACGGCGTTGCGCGTCATGCCGCCCGGGAGTGCGAAGATGCCAACCCCGAACAGCAGTGTGGCCGCGATCGCGAGGATCCTCGCGGGGATGCCCGGCCAGCCCAACCAGGCGAGCACGCCGAGTACGAGCGACGGTGCGAGGTAGATCAGGATCGCGGTGAAGGCGAGCAGCCCGTGGCGGAAGGTGACGCCCCACGGTCGGAAGCCGCGGAAGTACGGCGGCTCGCCGCTCCACACGAAATACACGACCTGGAGCCGGTGGCCCAGGTTGAGAATCCAGCCGGGAAGGGTGAGCAGCAGCAGTGTCCCGCCGATGGCGAGGTCCCTCCGAGCGCGCGGTGTGGCGACCGGAAACCCGAAGCATTGGGCGAAGCTGGGTGAGCGGCGCGCCGGCGACGGTCGCTTCGGCACCGAAGTCAACGTGCGGCGGGACGCTGCGTGGCGCCGCGGCGTAGGCCGTCGAGAAGCACGGCGACGGTCCGATGGTTGTGTTCGGGCCCTCGCCCAGGTACAGGCTGGCAGAGCGCAGTGATGGCGTACAGGAGGTCCTCGGCGCTGATGTCATCGCGAACCGCGCCGTCGGCGACTGCCGCGTCGAGCAGTGCCGCGAGGGTGGGGCCGAGCCGCTGCAGGAAATAGCCGGGCAGTCCCTGGAACGCCGGATCGCCCGAGTGCAGCGCCGAGGCGAGTCCGCGTTTGGTCGCGAGCAGTTCGGTGAACCGGTGGATCCATTTGATGAGCGCTTCCGCCGGCTCGTGCCCGGCAGTCAGGGCCGGGCCCGCGTCGGCGACGGCGTCGATCCCGCTCTCCACCACGGCTTTGACCAGGTCGGCGCGTTGCGGGAAGTGCCGGTACAGCGTGCCGACTCCCACGCCGGCCAGGTCGGTGATCTCCTTCGCCGGTGCGTCCACGCCGGAGGTGGCGAAGACGGTCCTCGCGGCCTCGATCAACGCATCGACGTTGCGCCGCGCGTCGGCGCGCCGGCGCGGCACCGGTTCGCCGGCCCCCGGCTGTGCGGAGCCAGGCGACGAGACTCCGGCCGGCGTCTTGCCCCGAGACACCACATCACCTCCGCTTGCATAACCGGAAAAGCTTTCCGTATAGTACCGGAAAGACCTTCCGCTTATCGCAGAGTAGGGCATCCACCCGGTGCCGACCACCCACAGGGAGAGATTCCATGCAGTACCGCACCCTCGGCCGGACCGGCATCCAGGTCAGCCCCTACGCCCTGGGCACCCTGATGTTCGCCACCTCCATGGGCAATGCCCCCGCGGACTCGATCCGCATCATCCACAAGGCGCTGGACGCCGGCATCAACTTCGTCGACACCGCCGACGCCTACGGCGACTCCGAGGACGTCGTCGGCAAGGCCCTGGAAGGGCGCCGCGACGACGTCGTGCTCGCCACCAAGTTCGGCCGCCCGACCGGGCAGGACCCCAACCACCAGGGCGCCTCACGGCGCCGGATCGTCACCGCCGTGGAAAACTCACTGCGCCGTTTGCGGACCGACCACATCGACCTCTATCAACTTCACCGCCCCGATCCCCGCACCGACATCGAGGAAACCCTCTCCGCGCTGACCGACCTGATCCGCAGCGGCAAGGTCCGCGCGATCGGCGC
>DASXOA010000407.1:0-27155 GCA_036494675.1 Rugosimonospora sp. | reverse complement strand
GTACCCGGCGTTGGTGTCCCCTGGGCCGATTTTGATGCCCACGTCCGGGCCGTGCAACTGGCGGAACGCGTTCTCGTCGGTCACGTCGTCGCCGACGAACAGCACCGCGCTGGCCGACAGCTGCATGCGCAACTGGTCGATGGCGGTGCCCTTGTGGGTGGCCAGCACCAGCAGCTCGATGACCCGCTTGCCCTGGGTGACGTGCACACCCTCCCAGGTTGCCGGGCCGGCCAGGACCGCCTCGTTGACCGCCGCCGCGTCCTCGGGGGACGCGGTACGGGTGTGCACCGCGATGCTGGCCGGCTTCGGCTCCAGCCGGACCCCGGGCCGATTCCCGGCGATGCCCTCGATCTCCTTCTGCAGCCGGGTGCGCAGCGCGACCAGGTCGGGCGCGAGGCGCTGCACGAAGCCGATGTCGAACTCCGAGCCGTGACTGCCGATCAGATGCACCTCGCTGGGCAGCCGGGACAGCGTGGCCAGGTCGCGCAACGCCCGGCCGGACACCACCGCGACCGTGGTCTGCGGCAGCGCGGCCAGCGCCCGGACGGCGGCGACCGCCTCCGGCAGCGGTACCGCCTGCGACGGATCCTCGACGATCGGCGCCAGCGTGCCGTCGTAGTCACAGGCGATGAGCAACTGCGGCACGCGTGCGATGCGACCAATCGCCACACGCAGATCAGGATGCATCGCCTCACTCATGCGACCGCCTCGTTCCGCTCGCCGGTCGCACGAGGCGTGACCGCGCTGCAATCCTGATTCCTGATCCTCACGGGAGGAGCGGCTTGGCCGCGCTCAGGCCTCCGATGCTCATTCATGCGACGTTCACACAGTTCCTTCCGGGTTGGGCAGCGCCGCGGTTGGCACGCCCAGCGCGGACAGGAACGAGTTGGCCCAGTGCCGTACGTCGTGGGCCCGCAGGTGCCGGCGCATCGCGCGCATTCGCCGGGACGCCTCGGACTGGTCGACATGTACCGCGCGAAGTAGCGAGTCCTTTACGCTCTGCAGGTCGTGCGGGTTGCACAGAAATGCCTGCCGCAGTTCGCCGGCAGCGCCGGCGAACTCGGACAGCACCAACGCGCCGCCGAGGTCCACTCGGGCGGCAACGTACTCCTTGGCCACCAAGTTCATGCCATCTCGCAGGGGGGTCACCATCATCACGTCGGCCGCGCAGTAGAGCGCAACCAGTTCGCTGCGACTGTACGACTGATGAAGGTAATGCACGGCGGGCACTCCGACGCGCCCGTAGTCCCCATTGATCCGACCAACTTCGCGCTCGACTTTGACCCGCAGCGCCTGATAGTGCTCCACCCGTTCCCGGCTCGGCGTCGCCACCTGGACCATCACGGTTTCCGGCACCGAGAGGCGGTCCTCGGAGAGCAGTTCGCGGTACGCCTTGAAGCGCTGTTCGATGCCCTTGGTGTAGTCCAAACGGTCGACGCCGAGGATCACCGTCTTCGGCTCGCCCAGCTCCGCCCGGATCTGCTCGGCCCGCGCGCGGACCAGCGGGCTGGCCGCCAGCCCCTCGATCTCGGCCACGTCGATCGAGATCGGGAAGGCCGCCGCGTGCACGATCCGGCCGTCCAGCTCGACGCCAGCGCCGCGCGGCCGCAGCCCGAGCAGGTGCCGGGTCAGGCGCAGGAAGTTCTGTGCCGCCAGCGGGCGCTGGAACCCGACCAGGTCGGCGCCGAGCAGCCCGCGCAGGATCTCGGCCCGGCGGGGCAGTTGCATGAACAGTTCGACCGGCGGGAACGGGATGTGCAGGAAGAACCCGATCTTGAGGTCCGGGCGCAGCGCGCGGAGCATCGCCGGCACCAACTGGAGCTGGTAGTCCTGGACCCACACGGTGCCGCCCTCGGCCGCCTGGTCGGCGGTCGCCTCGGCGAACCTCTGGTTGACCCGGCGGTAGGACTCCCACCAACTGCGCCGGTACGCCGGCGTCTCGATCGCGTCGTGATACAGCGGCCACAGGCTGGAGTTGGAGAAGCCTTCGTAGTAGCGCTCCACCTCATCGGTGCTCAGGTTGACCGGGCGCAGGCGCATGCCGTCCAGTTCGAACGGCTGCGGGGTCGGGTCGTCCGCCGCGGCGGCATTGCCGGGCCAGCCGACCCAGGTGCCGTGCTGGGCGGCCAGCACCGGGTGCAGGGCGGTGACCAGGCCGCCGGGGCTGCGACGCCAGGAGCGCCCGCCAGCGGTGGTGACCTCGTCGACCGGCAGGCGGTTGGCGACCACCACAAACGAGCTACGTTCCACGGGTTCCCTCCGGCCGAAATGCCACGGCTTGATAACGAAGCCTACTTGACGCCTCTGAACGGGCATTGTCGCGCTGCGTTTCGAGAGGGTGACGGCGTGGCGTCCGCTCCGTGACAGTTCGGAGCCGCCGCCGTGAAGAGGATCGCACCGACTCGCCGGCGCCGCGACCTGGGACGTCCTCGACCCGGCCCGGGCCCGGCCTGGTATGGCGGCCGGTTGGGCGGCGCGCCTGGCACGACCCGGGGTGGGCGGTTCGGCGCCAACCTGGGAGTATTGATACCGACGGCAGCCGGCCTCGACAGGTCTGGCGCGACAATCATGATCAGGCGGAGGTAGGCCGCACCGTGGCCCAGTTCATATACACGCTCGAAAAGGCCCGCAGGGCACATGGCGACAAGGTTGTCCTCGACAACGTGACGCTCAACTTCCTGCCCGGCGCCAAGATCGGTGTGGTCGGTCCGAACGGCGCCGGCAAGTCCAGCCTGCTCAAGATCATGGCCGGGCTGGACCAGCCGAGCAACGGCGAGGCCCGCCTGATGCCCGGCAACACGGTCGGACTGCTGGCGCAGGAGCCGCCGCTCAACGACGCGAAGACCGTTCTCGGCAACATCGAGGAGGCCGTCGCCGAGACCAAGGCCAAGCTCGAACGGTTCAACAAGGTCGCCGAGCAGATGGCGACCGACTACTCCGACGAGCTGATGGACGAGATGGGCCGGCTCCAGGAGGAGTTGGACCACGCCGACGCGTGGGACATCGACTCCAAGCTCGCGCTGGCCATGGACGCGCTGCGGTGCCCGCCGGCGGATGCCGACGTGACCACGCTCTCGGGTGGCGAGCGGCGCCGGGTGGCGCTGTGCAAGCTCCTGCTGGAGCAGCCCGACCTGCTGCTGCTCGACGAGCCCACCAACCACCTGGACGCGGAGAGCGTGCAGTGGCTGGAGCAGCACCTCGCCAAGTACCCGGGCACCGTCATCTCGATCACTCACGACCGGTACTTCCTGGACAACGTCGCCCAGTGGATCCTGGAGCTGGACCGCGGCCACGCGTACCCGTACGAGGGCAACTACTCGACGTACCTGGACAAGAAGGCGGCCCGCCTGGCGGTCGCGGGCCGCAAGGACGCGAAGCTGCAGAAGCGTCTGACCGACGAGCTGGAGTGGGTGCGGTCCAACCCCAAGGCACGGCAGGCCAAGTCCAAGGCGCGGTTGCAGCGCTACGACGAGATGGCCAGCGAGGCGGAGAAGACGCGCAAGCTCGACTTCGAGGAGATCCAGATCCCGCCGGGCCCCCGGCTGGGTAACACGGTCATCGAGGTGAACGAGCTGAAGAAGGGCTTCGACGGGCGGGTGCTCATCGATCACCTCAACTTCTCGCTGCCGCGCAACGGCATCGTGGGCATCATCGGCCCGAACGGAGTCGGTAAGACCACGCTGTTCAATACGATCGTCGGGATCGAACAGCCGGACTCCGGCACTGTCAAGATCGGCGAGACCGTCAAGCTGTCCTATGTGGACCAGAGCCGGGCCGGCCTGGACGCGAAGAAGACGGTCTGGGAGCTGATCTCCGACGGCCTGGACCACCTGATGGTCGGCAAGGTCGAGATGCCGTCCCGCGCCTACGTCGCCGCGTTCGGATTCAAGGGCCCCGACCAGCAGAAGCCGGTCGGCGTGCTGTCCGGCGGCGAGCGCAACCGGCTCAACCTGGCGCTGACCCTGAAGATCGGCGGCAACGTCATCCTGCTCGACGAGCCGACCAACGACCTCGACGTGGAAACGCTGTCCAGCCTGGAGAACGCCCTGCTGGACTTCCCGGGCTGCGCGGTGGTCATCTCGCACGACCGGATGTTCCTGGACCGGGTCGCCACTCACATCCTGTCCTGGGAGGGCGACGACGAGAATCCGTCCAGGTGGTTCTGGTTCGAGGGCAACTTCGACTCGTACGAGAAGAACAAGGTCGAGCGGCTGGGTGCCGAGGCTGCCCGCCCGCACGCCGTCACCTACCGCAAGCTGACGCGTGACTGATCCGGAGCGGCCCGGCCGCGGCGAAGCGGGTCGCGGCGGGCCAACCACCTTCCTCGCGCAGGTCAGGTGGTCCGACCCGGACACCATGGGCCATGTCAACCACGCGCGCTACCTGTCGTACTTCGAGGACGCCCGGATGGAGTTGCTGGGCCTCTCGCCGACCGGGGTTCCGGGCGGACCCGGCCACCGGGGCTGCATCGCGGCCCGGGTGGCCGTGGACTACCTCGCGCAGGTGACCTTCCGGCCGGGCCTGATGCTGCGGGTCGACACCGCCGTCGCGCGGATCGGCACGTCGTCGTGGACTCTCCGGCAGGAGTTGTACGCGGACGGCCCCGACCCGGCGGCGCGCTGCGAGTGCGTCATGGTGGCGTACGACTACGCGGCCGAGAAGCCGCGCCCGCTGGACGACGACGAGCGAGCGTTCTGGTCGGCGTTGTGAGGTTCATGTACCAGTGCCCGGTCCGCTGGTCCGATATGGACGTGTACGGCCACGTGAACAACGCCAGGTTCCTCACCCTGTACGAGGAGGCCCGGGTGGCACTCATGTTCGCCGCCGCCCGCGAGCAGGGGCTCACCTCGCTGGAGCAGGGTGTGGTCATCTCCCGGCACGAGGTCGACTACCTGCGGCCGGTGGACTACACCGATCGGGTACGCATCGAGCTGTGGCTGGAGGAGATCCGGCCGAGCCGGTTCGTCATCGGGTACGAGCTGTGGGGCGGCGACCAGGTGGCGAGCCGGGCGCGCTCGGTGTGCGTGCCGTTCGACCTCGCCAACCAGCGGCCCCGCCGGCTGAGCGGGCCCGAGCGGGACTTTCTGACGCCCTGGCTGTCGTGAGCGGCGTGGACGAGCGCGGAGGTCCCCAGAAGCCCGACCCGGTGGCCGGTGCTGGTCTCGGAGCCGCTGGTGACGCGCGTGCCCCCGTGGCGGGGCTCCTGCTCGCCGAGGTGGGCCCCTTCCTCGCCCGCCTGACCCGGCTCGAACCGGCGGCGCTGGTGCGGCTGCGCCCGGGCCACGGCGCCACGGTGACGCTGTGGGGCCGGGTGCCGTGGCAGGTGCTGGTCGGCCGGACGGTCGGCGGGACGGCGGCCGAGGACCTCACGGTGCCGGCCGCCGCCCTCCTGGACCGGCTCTCGGCCGGCCGGGCCGACCTGCCCGGCCGGCGGGACGGCGACTGGCGCTGGCCGGTACCGCCGGCGGCCGGTGAGGCGGTGGAGTCGGTACCGTCCGCCGAACTGGTGCGGCTCGGCGAGGCCGCCGCGGAGACCCTGCGCTCGACGCGCGGGCGGGTGGGCGAGCGGGTCCTGCGGGACGCCCTGCTGGACCACGTGGCGATCGCGGTGGACACCGGCGGCGGGGTGCCGGTCGAGGTGCGCCAGGGGCTGGTACAGGCGGTGCTGAGGATGGGCTTCGTGACTACCGAGGATAGTGGTGAGACCACCATCCGTGTGGTTGGAAATTGGGTCGGCTTGGCCACCAGGTACGGCGAAGCTTGGCAGCAAACTAGGGCAAACCTCGCGGTTCACATCGTCCGATGAAGCTCTTCCGCTATCCGAACGGATGAGGGGCTAGTGGCCCAACGGTTTCCTGCGTAGCATTCGGTTTCGCCGTGATACATCCGTCCGGGTAGCGTCGAGCCCTGGGTCTGCGCATGCTCGCGCGTGGACACTTTGCGAAGCGAGGAGTTCGGGACATGCCGTGGTGGCCGAAGCGGGGAGGTCAGGCCGGAGACGGGGGTTCGTCGGCGAATGGGGGTGACGTCGATCTGCGCATCGAGTTGCCGACCCAGCGCGCGCCCGAGCCCGCCGAGACACTGGTCGCGGCCGTGGACATGGCGCGGTTGGGCGCGGCGCTCGACCGCCTGGAGATCCGGTACCTGACCGATGGTGACGGCAGTCTGCTGGCCATGTGGGAGCGGCATGCCGTGCTGTTCACCCTGGAAGGGCCGGACGACGAGATCCTGGTGATCCGTGCCCGCCCGCACGGGACCGTGCCGCCGGACTGGGCCGACCGGGCCTACCGGGTGGTCAACGAATGGAACCACTCGCGCCGCTTCTGCAAGGCCTATGTGGGGGACCCGACCGAGCGCGGGCAGCTGCCGATCTACGCGGAGATGCAGGTCCCGCTGATCTCCGGCGCCCACGACGCCCTGCTGGTTGAGTTGATCGACTGTGCCGCGGCGGTCGCGGTCGCGTTCGTCGACTGGATCCACGACGAGGGCGGCCTGCTCTGACGGCCGGGCGCCGCCGGAGTCGCGGCGCTACTCCTCCATCGAATTGACCATGAACATGGCGGCATGCTCCAGGTAGTCCCAGAGCGTCGCCTCCTGCTCGGCCGGCAGGTTGAGCGTGTCCACCGCGTGGCGCATGTGGTGCAGCCAGGCGTCCCGTTGGCGAGGCCCGACCGTGAACGGGGCGTGCCTCATCCGCAGCCGGGGATGGCCACGCTGCTGCGAGTACGTTCCGGGTCCGCCCCAGTACTGGATGAGGAACATGCGCAGCCGGTCGGCGGCCGGCCCGAGATCCGCCTCGGGGTACATCGGGCGCAGCAACGGGTCGTTCGCCACTCCGGCGTAGAACTCCTCAACGAGCTTGCGGAAGGTCGGCTCGCCGCCGACGGCATCGTAGAAGCTCGGCTGTGTCACGGCCGGTCCGCCCGGAGTTCATGGTTCGCGGTCATGGTGCCAATCCTGCCAGCGGATCCCGCCGGGCAGCATGGGGGCTGGCTCACATCGACTCGGCCGGCCGGGGAAGCGTGGAGGGGTGCGCCTCCCCGCCCGGTGGCCGCTGGCCCACCAGCGGCGGCGACTGCCCGGCCGCCGCGGCGATCGCGGCCTCGGACTCGGCATTCCCGGCACGGGTGCGCGTGATGGCGTTGGTGAACTCCGTGTGCGAGGGCCACAGCGTGCTGAGGGAGAGCAACAGCACCACGCCGAACACGCTCCAGCCGCCGACCACCGCGGACAGCGAGAAGCGCGACGCGAGCAGCCCGGTGAACACCACGCCGGCGCCCTGGAAGACCTGGAGGCCGCTCTGCATGATGCCGAAGGCGCGGGCCCGGTAGTTGTTCGGAAGCACCTGCACGAACAGCCCGTTGGCGGCCGGGACCATCCCGGCCAGGCACACCCCGCAGAGCCCGGCCATGACGGCCACCTCTATCGCGTTCGGCCGCAGCAGCGACGGAACCAGCGTCAGCGGGGCGAGGACACAGAACGGGCGGATCAGCCGGCGGCGGATCGCGGGCGGGACGAGCCTGCCGATGAGCAGGCCGGCGATCAGGAACCCCAGCGGGTTGCCGATCATGATGATGCCCTGCGCCAGGCCCCGGCGGGTCGGATTGGACTCCAGGGACGACGCCCACGCCGCGGCCAGGCCCTCCGGCGGAGTCGTGAACAGGTGGGCGGCCAGCACCAGGATGGCGATCGCGCGCAGGGTCGGAGTGCCGAAGACGATCCGGAAGCCCTCGGCGGTCTCGCGGAGCAGATGGCTGCGGGCCTCCGGGACGTACACGGCCGGGTGGGGCCGGACGCCGGACCAGATCATGAACGCGGAGAACGCGAAGGTGCCCGCGTCGACGAGCAGCGCCAGTCGTGGGTTCCCGGCCGCCAGGGCGGAACCCACCATGTACCCGACCAACTGCGCGGCCTGGTTGGTGCTGTTCTGCAGGGACAGGCCGACCACGTAGCGGTCGCCGGTCAGGATGCGGGGCAGCAGCGCGGAGCGTGCCGCCTCGAACGGCGGGTTGAGCAGCCCGGTGAGGAACAGCAGGGCCAGCATGGCGGGGATCGGCATCCAGGGCACCGCCACCAGCGCGACCAGCACCATGCGGCAGAGATCCGAGATGATCATCGTGGTCCGCTGCGGGTAGCGCTCGGCCACCGCGGCGAGCACCGGGCCGCCCGCCACCCACGGCAGGAAGCTGATCGCGAACGTGGCCGATGAGGCGATCACGGACCGGGTCTGGTTGTAGACCATGGCGGTGACCGCGGCCTTTGCCAGGAAATCGCCGACCCAGGACAGCGCGCTCGCCGGGAAGACGGCCCGATATTCGCTGCTGGAGAAGACCTCGCGGAAGGTGGCCGGCCGTTCGGCGTGCTGATCAGACACCGGCGCCCCTCCCCTCGGGTCAGTGGTGTCGGGCCGGTGGTCTGCCTCCGGATTCTGCCCGATCATCCGAGTTCATGCTAGGGCGAACGGATGGCCTGCCCGTCACGTAGCTGAACGAACGGACGATATACGACCATCCACTCGTTGCGCGACCCACGACGGGTGGGTGGCGCGGAGTGGCGATATCGCTCGTACGCAGGTCAACTGGTGGTACCGGACGTCACCGGCCCGCCCGATGAGTCGCTACCAGCGTCGATGCCGTCATCGTCGGTAGTCTCGGGGTCACCGGTCGGGCTATCGATCGCCGGACGCAAATAGAGTCGGCTCGCCGACAGTTGGCCGGAAATGCCCCCTTCGGCGAGTGCCTCGGTCAGCCGGCGGCGCAGTTCGCGACCCACCCGGTACTGCGCCTCCGACGATGTCTTCACGCTCGTGCGCAGGACCGCGCCGTCCACGGTGATCTGCTCGACACCGAGCACCTCGGGGGGTTCGATCAGGCTGTCCCGCCACCGCGCGTCCTCACCGAGACCGTCGGCCGCGGAGCGGAGCAGGGTCACCGCCTGGTCGACCCGGTCGTAGTCGACGGTCACGTCCACCAGGACGACGGCCCAGCCCTGGCTCTTGTTGCCGACGCGGATGATCTCGCCGTTCCGGATGTACCACAGCACCCCTCGCGGGTCCCGGATGGTCGTGATCCGCAGGCCGACCGACTCGACGGTGCCGCTGGCCTCCCCGACATCGATCACGTCGCCGACGCCGTACTGGTCCTCCAGCAGCATGAACAGCCCGGCGATCAGGTCCTTGACCAGCGTCTGCGCGCCGAAACCGATGGCCACCCCGGCGATGCCCGCGCTGGCCAGAAGCGGCGCCAGGTCGAAGCCGATCTCATTGAGGATCATGAGCGCCGCTATGGAGAAGACCCCGGCGGTGGCGAAGCTGCGCAGCACCGAGCCGATCGCCTCGGCGCGCTGCCGGCGGCGTTCCGGGAACAGCAGCACGTCGGGCTGGGGCGGGCCGGGCAGCCGGTCCTTCAGCGGCCGGAGCATGGTGGGCACCGCGCCGCGGGACGTACTACGGACGAGCCGGCTGATCGCGCGGTGCAGCAGGAACCGGGTGATCATGGCGACGACGACGATCACCAGGATGGACACCGGCTTGACCAGGAAGACGTAGCTGCCCGCGGCCAGCAGTTGGTTGTGGGTCGTGTTGAAGACCCAGTGGCAGACGTCGTTCGCGTTGGGGCAATCGAGCGTCGGGGACGGGGTTGGTACCTGCGCCGGCAGGGACAGCCACAGAATCACGCCCCACTTAGTACCGCATGATCCCCCGTTGGTGGAAACCGACCCGACCGGGCAACCGGACTAACCGGACGAGCTCCCGCAGGTTGGCACGTATGGGCTGGTCTTGGCCCGCGAAGCTTCACCGTGGAGACATTATTAATACGTGCAATTGCGCGATCTATCGGGGACTATTGGCGCACGGGAACTGTACCGGGTCCGGCGAAGAGGGTGAGACCGATGCCTGACATACGACGCGCAGTCAGCTCGACCGCGTTGGTCCTCAACCAGACGTACGAGCCGCTGTGTGTCGTGTCGGTGCGACGAGCCGCCATCCTCCTGCTCGCCGCGAAGGCGGTGTGTGTCGCGGACGGAGACGGTTTCCTGCACAGTGCACGGGAAGAGCTTCCCGTGCCGCTGGTCATCCGGCTCACCCGCTACGTCCGGGTACCCTACCGTGCCCACGTCGGGCTGTCGCGGCGGGCCATCTTCGCCCGGGACGGCTGGCGGTGCGCCTACTGCAAAGGCCCCGCGGAGACCATCGACCACGTGATGCCACGCAGCCGGGGAGGCCGGCACGCCTGGGAAAACGTGGTCGCCGCCTGCGCCCGGTGCAACCACACCAAAGGGGACCGTACGCCAGCCGAACTCGGTTGGCGTCTTCATGCGACCCCGGCCGCGCCCAAGGGGCTGGCCTGGCGGGTGCTCGGGCACCGTACCCCCGATCCGCGCTGGGCGGACTGGCTGGACCTGCCGAAGGCGGCCTGATCCCGCGTCCCGTGGCGCCCGGGTGGGACACCCGTTCAGGTGACCCGGGACCGCTCGGTCGGGAACTCCTCGTACCGCCCCGTCTCGACGATCTCCCGTAGCCGGGACACCGCCACGTGCAGCTCACCGAAGCTGGTGTACAGCGGCGCCACCCCGAGCCGGAGCCGATCCGGGGTACGGAAGTCCGGAATCACCCGGGCTCGGATGAGCGCCTGGCAGATCTGCCACGCCCGGGGGTGGTACAGGGTGACGTGCGCGCCACGGCCGGCGTCCTCCCGCGGGGAGGCCAGCCGGAAGCCGAGCGGCACCAGCCAGGTGTCGGCCAGGTCGATCAGGTAACCGGTCAGTGCCCGGGCCTTCGCCGCGATCGCCTCGATGCCGGCCTCGGCCGACAGCCGGGCGCCCTCCAGCGCCGCGTACCCGCCGAGCACCGGAGGGGTACCGACCAGGAACCGCTCGATGCCCTCGGCCGGCAGGTACCGGCTGGCCATGCCGAACTGGTCCGCCTGGCCGAACCAGCCCCAGATCGGCTGGCGGAGCACCGCCTGGAGATCCCGCCGCACGTAGAGGAACGCCGGTGCGCCCGGCCCGCCGTTGAGGTGCTTGTACGTGCAGCCGGTCGCCAGGTCCACGCCGGCCGCGCCGAGCCCGACGGGTACCGAGCCGGCGGAGTGCGACAGGTCCCAGAGCACGAGCGCGCCGGCCTCATGCGCGGCGGCGGTGATGCCGGCCAGGTCGGCGACGGCACCCGACCGGTACGCGACGTGGGACAGGCAGACCAGCGCGACGTCGCCGTCGAGCGCCGCCCGGACGTCGTCGAGGCCCACGCCCCGATCCGGATCGCTGTGCAGTACCCGCAGGTCGAGGCCGCCCGCCTCGGCGAGCCCCTGCAGCACGTACTGGTCGGTCGGGAAGTTGTCGTCGTCGGTCAGCACCACCCGCCGGCCGGGACGCGCGTGCAGGGCGGCCGCGGCCAGCTTGTAGAGGTTCACGCTGGTCGAGTCCGACAGCGTGACCTCGCCGGGCCCGGCCCCGATCAGTTCGGCGATCACATCGCCGGTTCGCCGGCCCAACTCGATCCACCGGCCCCAGCCCCGGATCAGGTCGACGCCCCACTCCACGTCGATCACCTCCCGCAGCCGGTCCCGGGTGGCCACGGGCAGCCGGCCCAGCGAGTTGCCGTCCAGGTAGACGGCGTCCGGGTCGGCGATCACGAACCGGCTCCGGTACGCGGCGAGCGGGTCTTCGGCGTCCAACCGCTCGGCGCGGATCCGCGACTGGTCGCCGGCCGTCGTCTCGGTTGTCGCGACGGTCGCTGCCTCGGTTGCCACCGCGCCGTCGACCTGCGCCTCAGGCGCCGCGGCGGCCACCTGGGCCGGGTCGGTACGTGCGCGATCATCAACCATCCCGCCACCGTAGCGGTGGGTGGCACGGCGAGCGCCACCCGGCCGCGTGGTGCGCACCGCTTTCCGCTACCGTTGATCCGTCCCATGGTTCCTCTGACGCCTGGGGGCGTTGAGCTTGTCCATCACACAGACGGTGCTGGTCTTCGTCGGCATACCGGCCGCGGTGATCGTTGCGGTCTTCGTACTCGTGTACGGCACGAGCGCGCGCCGAAGCAGCAAGCGTTACCGGCCGGGACGGCCGTTCACGTTCGCCCCGGTCTGGTTCCTCGCCGCGCCCGAACGGGTGGCCGGGGAAGGCCCGGGCGCCACCCCGCTGCCCGCCGCAGCGCGGCCAGCGTTGCCCGCCGGCCCACTGCTGGCGCAGGCCGCGGATGCGCCGCCTGCGGTGACCGCCGCCCACGGTGAGACTGGAGGCGCAAGTGACAGCTGGTGATTCAGCGCGGCTGACGGACCGGCCGGGCGTGCTGGACGGCCCGTTCACCACCCCGCAACTGCTCCGTCTCGACGAGGCGCTGCGGCTGGCCGACCGGTCCACCGGACTGACCTTCAGCGTGTACGTCGGCGACCTGGACGAGCCGGCCCGTGGGCATGCGGAGAAGCTGCACGGCGAGCTCTCCGACCCGGACAGCGCGGTGCTGGTCGCGATCTCTCCGAACCAGCGGGTGCTGGAGATCGTCACCGGTACCCTGGCGCGCAAGCGCATCCCGGACCGTGCCGCGAAGCTGGCCGCCCTCTCGATGGCCGCCGCTTTCGGCGGTGGTGACCTCGCCGGGGGCGCGGTCGCCGGGCTCGCCCAGCTTGCGGAGCAGGCCGGCAAGTCCTGAGCCGACCGGCTCCCCACCCACGTACGCCAGCGGCGGCCGACCCTTCCGGGTCTGCCGCCGCCGTCGTGGTTCCGGTTCCGGACGGGCCCGCCGCTAGGCGGCGGCCCGTCCTCTTGCGCTGCCGCTAGGCGGCGGCCGAGTCCCTGGCGCGCGCCCGCAGCGCTCGCACGATGCCGTCGCGACCCTCGCCGATGAGCCGGCGCAGCGGGGCCGGCTTGTCCGGGTCGGCCAGCCACGCGTCCGTCGCCTCGACGGTCTCCTGGCTGATGTGTAGCGACGGGTACGCCGCCTCGACGAACTCCTGCGCCGGCTCGCTGTCCCGGGTGGCCCAGACCTGGTCCACCGCCTCGAAGTAGCGGGACATGTACGGTTCGGTGAGCGCGAGCTGCGACGGGTGCTGGAAGCCGACGAGCAGGGCTCGCTGCAGCCAGTTGGGCAGCGCCTCGGGTCCGGTGACCCGGCGCCACACCATCTCCTTCGCGCTCGGCGTGGCCAGCAGCGCCGAGGCGATGGCTGCCTGCCGTTCGCCGCTGGCCGTGCGGTCGCGGTCCAGTTCGGCCTGGATTTCGTGCTCGTCGAGCCGGCCCCCGGCGGCCAGGGCCTGGATCAGCCGCCAGCGCAGTTCGGTGTCGATGGCCAACCCGTCCGGGCCGTCGCCGTTCAGCCAGTCGCGCAGCAGGTCGAGTTCGGACTCCGACCGGGCGGCCGACGCGTACGCGCGGGCCCAGGCCAACTGGAAGCCGCTGCCCGGCTCCGCGTCCGACATCGTCCGGCGCGCGGTCGCGGCGAGCAGAGCCCACCCGACCGGCGACCAGTTCTGGTCCGCGTAGTAGGTCAGCGCGCCCTGCGCCTGGGCCAGGCTCGCGGTGACCAGGCTCATGTCGCGCTCCTGCGGCAGCCCGTTGCACACCAGGGCCACGTAGTCGCGGGCGGCCAGTTCACCGTCGCGCACCATGTCCCAGGCCGCGCCCCAGCACAGCGCCCGGGACAGCGAGTTGGCCAGCCCGCCGATGTGGTTGACCACGGTGTCCATCGACCGCTCGTCGAGCCGAAGCTTGGCGTACGACAGGTCATCGTCGTTGAGCAGCAGCACGTCGGCGGCCGGCTTGCCGGTCAGTTGCGCCAGTTCGGTGCGCGCACCGCTGACGGTCACCTCGACCAGTTCGCGGCGTACCAGGTCGGAGCCGACCAGGTCGTAGAGGCCCACGCCGATGCGGTGGGTACGCAGCGCCGGGTACTGCTCGGGCGCCTGCTGCAGGACGGCCACCGAGGCGTACGCGCCGTCCGGGCCGATCGAGATCTCCGGTTGCAGGGTGTTGACCTGAGCCGTCTTCAACCACTGTGCGGAGAACTCGCGCAGTTCCACGCCGGAGGCCGACTCCAGCGAGGCGAGCAGATCGTCGAAGGTGGCGTTGCCCCAGGCGTGCTGGGCGAAGTAGTCCTGCAGGCCCTTGCGGAACGCGTCGATGCCGACGTACGCGACCAACTGCTTGATCACGCTGGCGCCCTTGGCGTACGTGATGCCGTCGAAGTTCACCTCGACCGCGGCCACGTCGGGCATCTCGCAGTACACCGGGTGGGTCGAGGAGAGCTGATCCTGCCGGTAGCCCCAGTTCTTCCGGATGGACAGGAAGGTGGTCCACGCGTCGGTGAACCGGCTGGCGTTGGCGTTGCACCAGTGTGAGGCCCACTCCGCGAACGACTCGTTCAGCCACAGGTCGTCCCACCAGCGCATGGTGACCAGGTCGCCGAACCACATGTGGGCCATCTCGTGCGTGATGGTGTTGGCCCGGTTCTCGTACTCGTAGTCCGTCACCTGGGAGCGGAAGATGTAGTGCTGCTCCGCGTGGACGACACAGCCGAAGTTCTCCATGGCACCGGCGTTGAACTCCGGTACGAACACCTGGTCGTACTTGGGCAGCGGGTACCGGAAGGCGAACTGCTCGTGGAAGAAGTCGAAGCCCTGCGTGGTGACCTGGAAGATGTTGTCCGCGTCGAGGTACTGGCGCATCGAGGCCCGGCAGAACAGTCCGAGGTCGATGCCGTCGTGAGAGGTGCGGACCTCGTAGTAGGGCCCGGCGCACAGCGCGGTGATGTACGTGCTCATCCGTACCGACTCGGCGAAGTGCCACGTCGTCACGCCATCGCCGGCACCCTGTGTCGTCGCGACCTCGGCGTTGGACACCACGGTCCAGTGCGCCGGCACGGTGACGTGCCAGGTGAAGACCGACTTCAGGTCGGGCTGATCGAAGCAGGCGTAGGTCCGCTGCGCGTCGGTCGTCTCGAACTGGGTGTAGAGGTAGACCTCCTTGTCCACCGGGTCGACGCTGCGGTGCAGGCCCTGCCCGCTGTTGGAGTAGGCGAAGTCGGCCTCGACCACCAGGCGGTTGTCCGCGGCCAGGCCCGGCAGGACGAGCCCCCGCTCGGCCGACCACCCGGAGGTGTCCACCGGTTCGCCGTTCAGCGTCGCCGAGTGCATCCGTTCGGCGGCGACCTCGATGAACGTGGTGGCGCCCGGCTGGGTGCACTGGAAGTCGATCCGGGTGGTGACGCGGAACAGCCGGTCGCCGGGGCCGCCGGTGCCATCGGTGAGGTCCAGCGTGATGTCATACCCGGCGACGTCGAGCAGGCGTGCCCGTTCGATCGCTTCGACCTGGGTCAGGTTCCGTACTCCAGCCACTCGTTCAGTCTCCATCCGAACTGGTCGCGCCGTCCTCGTTGGCAGCGCGGCTACGCCGCACGGTACCCGGGTGACGGGTGAGCGGCCCGCCGCGAGTCTCGCATGGAGACTTACTGTTGGACCAGAAGTGGCCTACGTCACCGGACGTCCGGTCGCGCCCGTCGTCACGACGAGAAACGATTCGGACGGGAGTCTAACTATTGATTCGGGAGACATCGTGGTTGTGGAACGGATGACAGTCGATATGTGGTTCGACCCGCTATGTCCGTGGGCGTGGTTGACCTCTCGGTGGTTGCTCGAAGTGGAGAAGGTGCGGCCGGTCGACGTCCGCTTCCACGTGATGAGCCTGTCGGTACTCAACTCGGGTCGCGACGTGCCGGAGAACTACCGCCAGGCGATGGAAGCCGGCTGGAGGCCGGTACGGCTCGCCATCGCCGCCGAGCAGAAGTACGGAAACGGTGTGCTGCGCGATCTGTACACCGCATTGGGTACCCGCCGGCACCCGGGCAAGCAGGAGTTCAGCCGGGAGATGTACGTCGCCGTACTCACCGAACTGGGCCTGGACCCGGCGCTGGCGGACGCGGCCGAGTCCACGGAGTACGACGCGGCCCTGCGGGAGAGCCACGATGCCGGCATGAAGCCGGTGGGGCTCGACGTCGGTACCCCGGTGATCCATGCCCCCGGGCCCACGGAGGGCTCCCAGATCGCGTTCTTCGGCCCGGTCGTGACGCCGGCGCCCAAGGGCGAGGCGGCCGGCAAGCTGTGGGACGGCGTACTGCTGGTCGCCGGTACGGAGGGGTTCTACGAGATCAAGCGGACCCGCGACCAGGGTCCGGTGTTCGACTGACTCGCCGTTCGGACGCGTCACGGGCTCGGCGCCTCTTCGTTTCTTCCTACGGGATCGGCCGCGACGGCACGGGTAGTGCCCGTCGAGCCGCCCCGCGAGGAGGAGTCGATGGGCAGCGAGGAGCCGAGCCCGCAACCATCCGGACCTGAGCCGATCGAGTCGGTCGGGCCGATCGAGTCGGTCGGGCCGGTCGAGCCGGACGTGGCGGTCGAGCCGGACGTGGCCGAGCCGGGTGTGGCGGTCAGCGTGGGTGATTCGCGGTGGTCGGTCGCCCAGTTCGGGTGGAAGTCCCTCGTGCCGGACCTGTCCGACGAGGCCGCCGGGCTGCTCGCCGAGCCGATCGTGGTGTCCGTCGAGGCGCCGGACGACGACCGGGCCGGCGAAGACGACGAGGAGGACCGGCCGGAGCGGTATCCCGCTCCGGCCGATCCGTGCGCGTCCGCCGCCCGGTACGGCGAGCACCGGCCCGGATTCCTCGCCCCGGCCGGCCTCCGGCCGCGGGCACTGGCCCGGCACCGCGTCTGAGCCCGGCCCCGCGTTTTGATTCCGGCCCCGTGCCTGAGCCGGGCCCCGCGTCCGAGTTCGGCCCCGTGTCTGAGCCGGGCCTGTGTCTGAGCCTCCCGTGTCTGAGCCCGGACCAGGGTCTGAGCCCGGCCCGGGGGTCGGGCGTCTGACTCACTGGGACGAGCCGGCCCGGACGCTGGCGTGCCCCGGCGGGGTCGCTAGCGTCACGGGCATGACGATCGCGCATCCCATCGCCCGAGCCTGGCTGTCCACCGGCGGCACCGGGGCGCAGAACTACGACGAGTTCGCCGACGACGCAGAGATCACGGAGATCATCGCCGCGAATCCGGCCAGCGCGCTGGCCGTCGAGATGCCGCACCGGGCGCCGGAGAATGTCGGCCGCTCGTTCGCGGAGACGCTGCCCTCGGCCGCGGCCCGGCTCGATGCCGCGCAGGCGGACGGCCACTACCGGCCACACGAGCGGATCGTGGGGCTGTACCGGATCAGCGGCGCGGAGGGGGTCGGGTACGGGCTGTGGACCATGATCGACACCGATCAGATCTCCACCAGCGCCGATGAGCCCGGACTGGTGATCCGCAACGAGGACGTGTTCCTGGAGAAGGTGCGCGAGCGGGTCGCCCTGGCGCAGGCGGTCGGCCGGCTGCTCTCGCCGGTACTGCTGCTGCAGACCGGGCGCGGCGCCGAACTGCAGGCGGCGCTCGCCCGGACGGCTCTGGCCGCCGGAGCGCCGGACGTGACCGACACCGATCAGGCGGGCCGGGTCCACGAGGTGTGGGCGGTGCCGGCCGGCCCGGCGCAGGATGAGCTGCTCGCCCTGGCTGGCGGCGGGGAGCTGGTGGTGGCCGACGGCAACCACCGCAGCCTGGCCGCACAGACCGCCGGGTACCCGCGCTTCCTTGCCGTGGTGACCACACCGGAGTCGGTGGCGATCCAGCCCTACAACCGGCTGGTCTCCGAGCTGCCGGGCGGCGTGGACGGGCTGCTCGACGGGCTGCGCGCGGCCGGGGCGACGCTCACCCCGGTGGACGCGGCGCAGGTTCCGACCGGGCGCGGCACGGTCATCGGGTACGCGGGCGGGCGCTCCTATGCGATCACCCTGCCGGCCGACCCGACCGCCGCGGCGGTGGACAACCTCGATCACGCGCTGGTCGAACGGGTGCTGCTGCGCGACGCGCTGGGCCTGGATCCGGGCGACAAACGCGTCACGTACGTCGGGGGCGACTACCCGGCCTCCTGGCTGACCGGCGAGGTCGACGCGGGCCGTGCCGAGCTGGCGATCCTGGTCGCCCCGGTCACGGTCGAAGACTTCGTGGCGGTCAACCTGAGCCGGCAGAAGCTGCCCCGCAAGAGCACCTGGTTCACCCCCAAGGCCCGTGCGGGTCTGGTCGTCGCGGACCTGAATCCGGATGGATGACAGACTGCGCGGTATGCGCGTGTATCTCGGCTCGGACCATGCCGGCTATGAACTGAGGAAGCACCTGGTCGACCAGTTGGCCGGACAGGGGTACGAGGTGGTGGACATCGGCCCGTACACCTACGACCCGAACGACGACTACCCGGCCTTCTGCTTCGCGACCGCGGAGCGGGTGGTCGCCGACCCGGGCAGCCTGGGCGTGGTGATCGGCGGCTCCGGCAACGGCGAGCAGATCGCCGCGAACAAGGTCGCCGGGGTACGGGCGGCCCTGGCCTGGAACGCGGAGACCGCCACGCTGGCCCGCGAGCACAACGACGCGAACGTGGTGGCGATCGGCGCCCGGCAGCACTCGCTGGACGAGGCCACCGGGTTCGTCGAGATCTTCCTGGCCACCGCGTTCTCCGGCAACGAGCGGCACGCCCGGCGCATCGATCAGGTCGCCGAGTACGAGCGCACCCACCGGGGACACTGACCGGCGGCCTCACGGACACCGCCCGGCGCCGGGTCGGTCTACCGCCCGGCGTCGGGCCGATCAAACGCCCGGCGTCGGTCCAACGCCTGGCGTCGGGTCTAACGCCGAGCGTCGGGCGGGGTCCAGCCGCGCCGGATGATCATCAGGTTCGCCTCGGCGGCGGCCAGGTCGTCCGGGGTCGGCCGGGTGGCGTCCCGGGCCCGCATGGCGGCGGCCACGCTCACCTGCGAGGAGCCGCCGCCGACCAGGCCGCGCAGGCCGCGCTCGGCCTCCCGGTCGTCGGCCACTGGAGCGTCGGCGCCGGGGGCTTCCTCGTCGTGGATCGGACTGGTCATGGCGGCCAGGTCGGCCGGAGACGGTACCGGTGCCTCGCCGGACGGTTCGGTACGCACCCGGCGACGCCGCCGTGGAGCCTCGGTCATGCCAGGCACCTCCTGGAGGTCAGAACACCTCGGTCGCGGCGGGTGCCCGGTACCAGCGGAACGCCGCATCGACCCCGGCCAGCGTGCCGGGCGTCAGCTCCCGGACCCGGCCACCCGCGGCCAGCGTACCCAGCGGGGTGCCGCCCAGGTAGGCGGCGCCCAGCGCGCCCAGCTCACAGTCCAGGTCGGCGGGCCGGTCGGTGCGGGTACAGCTGGCCCGGTCCGGGCCGCCGGTCAGGTGCCAGTTGCCGGAGTTGTGCGGCAGCAGCGGGTCCTCGGTGCGCAGCACCACGTCGACCGGCACCGGGTACCGGCGGGCGGCCAGGGCGGCGGGTACGTCGACCAGCCGCAGCCACAGCGCGTCGGCCAGCCTGGCGTTCAGCTCCCTCGGCTCGTTGACCAGGTAGAGCAGCGGCTCATCGGTGGCGGCGAACACGAACCGCACCCGACGGGTCAGGTCCACGTTGAGCAGGAAGTGCCACAGCGCCCGGTACGCGGCCGGGTCGGCGGCGACCACCTCGCGTACGACCACCGCGGTCGGATCGTCGCCCGGCCAGTTGTTGTGCACCCGCCACAGCGCGTACCCGTCGATCACGCCGGCGGCCTCGTGGACCAGTACCCGGATCGCGGTCGCGCCACCGCGCCAGCTCTTCGGGTCGGCCACCATCCGATGCCACCAGCGGTCGTCCCGGCTCGACCAGCCGGGCCGGGACGGCTGGACCTGCTCGTACAGCTTGCGCAGGTCGGCGGTGGCGTCCCCGGCCGCGACGGCGCGCAACCGGCCGGCATCGGCCGGCACCTCGCGCAGTTGGACCTCGCGGCCGGCCTCGAAGCTCAGCCGGGGCGCCGCCAGCCCGTAGCCGTACCGCTGGTAGATCTTCCCCTCGCTGGCCCACAGGTGGGCGACCGGCTCACCGAGCCGGCGCGCGTCGTCCAGCAGCCGGCCCATCATCCGGTTCAGCAGCCCTCGGCGTTGGTGGGTGGCGTCCACCCCGACCATGGTCACGTGCGCGGACGGGACCACGCCGCCGGGCACGATCAGGTCCCGGGTGTACGAGCCCGAGGCCCCCACCAGGGTGTCGCCGTGGAAAGCCAGGGCGGCGCGTGCCGGTTCGTACACGCTGCGTTCCAGTTCGACCGCGTCCTCGTCGATCTCCTCGTGGAACGCGATCGTCAACAGGTTGTTGATCCGGTCGAAATCCTCGGGAGTACCCGCCCGCAGGACGTAGTCATCGCTGCTCATCCCCTTTATGTAGTTGATATGGGTGGGGCAAAGCGAGCTATTTACGCGGTCGCTACGCTCGGAAGGGGCGACACGAGGGGGAGTGACCGATATGGCCGAGGTGCTGGATCTGGTGTGCGGGCCGGCCAGCCCGTTGCCGGAGACCTACCAGCGCTACCGGCTCGTCGCACACCTCGGCTCCGGCGGCCAGGCCGAGGTGTACCGCGCTGTCCGGCTCTGTGGCGGGGTGGCCAGCGCGCCGATGACGGTCAAGGTGTTCCGGATCGACCCGAAGCGCCCGTTGGTCGACGAACTGCGCTCCTGGGACAAGGGTGACGCGGCGCTGATGGACCTCAACAACCGGGGGGTACTGGGCATCTGCCGCCGGGCCGACGGCTTCTACGGGCCCCCGCCGCACCGTCCCGGGGAGGCTCCCGAGCCCGGCAACGCGGTGCCCTATCAGATCTACGACTACCTGCACGGGGTGAACCTGCGGGTGTACCTGCTCTCGGCCGGTGCGGCCGGGCCCGGTCCGAAGCTGAACGCGGTGGCGGCGCTGCGTACCCTCGCCGGGGTCCTGCGCGAGCTGCACCACCCCGGTGATCCGGGCGCGACCCCCGTGCTGCACATGGACGTCAAGCCGTCCAACGTGATGGTGCTGGCCAACGGCGAGGTGCGGCTGATCGACTTCACCGGGGCGCGGTACTGGCGCACCGAGGAGATCACCCAGATCGCGTACACCCCGGAGTCGGGCGGGCCGGAGGCGCTGCACGGCCGGGTCGGGCCGTCGTACGACGTGCACGGGTTCGGTGCTGTCGCGTACTTCATGGTCACCGGCGCGCTGCCGCGCGGCCAGGAGGCGCCGCCGCCGGCCGCGAACCCGGTGCTGTCGGGCCGCCCGGCGCTGCGCGACGTGCTGCTCGCCCCGCTGGCCGACAAGCCCGGTGACCGCCCCTCGACCCTGGAGCTGGGCGCCTGGGTGGACCGGCTGGCGACGCTGGTGCGGGCCGGCTCGGTCCCGGAGACCGGGGTGGACTGGGCGGAGCCGGAGCAGGCGGTGACGGTACGGGCGGTCGGCCGGGCGGCGGTCGTGGCCGGTACCGAGACCGACGCGTTCCAGCGCATCGAGCGGCTGGAGCGGGAACTGGTCCAGTTGCGGGGGTCGCTGAACGGGGACCGGGTCCAGCCGGGCGGCCCGCTGCTGGCGGCGGCGGCGTACGCGGCCCACCCGCTGAACGGCCGTGCCCCCCAGTCGGCGCCGGACGACCTGGCCGCTTTGTCGCCGGGTTCGTCGTCGCCGGACCGGCCGGTCGCGGCGGGCGCGGTCGCGGGCGGCTCCCCGAACGCGGCCAACGGTGGCGCGGCCCACGGTGGCGCGGGCAGTGGCGGCGCGGCCGGTGCCGGTGCGGCCGGCGCCGGTGTGGGCGACGGCGGTGTGGGCAACGGCGGCGGGGCCAATGGCGGGCCGGCCAGCCCGACAATGGTCAATCCCACGATGGTCAACCCGAACATGGCCAACCGGACTCTGGTCAACAACTCGCAGGCCAGCGGTGACGGGCGGCGCAACTCTTCTGCGTCCGGCGGCCCGGCGCCCACCCGGCTCGCGCCCGGTACCCCCCAGGCCGCTACCGCCCTCGGGGACCGGCCCGGCAGCGACGGCCAGCCGAGCGCGGCGGAGCAGGCGATCCGTGGCCGGGCCTCGGTGGTACCGAAGCCGCCGCCCGGACCCGACACCAGCGTGTACCTCCCCGGGGATCCGCCCCGGCAGCCCCGTACGCCGATGAACGAGCAGATGCGGCTGCTCAAGCGCGGCGGTGGGTGGTCGTGGTTCGGTGGGATCGTCGCCTTCATCGGCTGGAGCGTGTGGGCGATCGCCAACCGTGGCCACAGCGTGTTCGTCCCGCTGCTCGAATTCGCCCTGGTGCTGGTCGTCGGCGCCGGCCTGTTCGTGCTGCTGAGGCTGCTCGGCCGGCTCGTCGTGGAACGTTGGATGGGCAGGCGGCGGCGTAGCGCGCGGCTGGCCCACCTGGTTACCGCGCTGTACCTGGTGGCGGTCGGGGTCGAGTACCTGCACCAGACGCCCTGGGTGATGTCGGTGGTGTCCTGGGTGCAGCGGACGTAGCGCCGGCACCGTGACCCGGGGTTTCCTGTCGTACCCCGGCGGTAGCCTCCGGCCATGTCACCCGTACTGCTGATGATCGACGTCCAACGCAACATGCTTGAGCCGCCTCTGCCGGTGCCGGCCGCCGGGCCGGTGGGCGCGGCGATCCGGGACGTGCTCGACCGGGCCCGCGGCGCCGGAGCCCAGGTCGTGCACGTGCGTAACAACGGCTCCGACGATGACCCGGACGCACCCGGCAGCGAGGGTTGGGAGCTCATCCACGAGGTGCGCCACGGCGAGCCCGTGGTGGACAAGTGGGTGCCCGACTCGTTCGACGGCACCGGGCTCGACAAGCTCCTTCCGGCGGGCTCGCCGCTGATCGTGGTCGGCATGCAGAGCGAGTTCTGCGTCCAGGCGACCTGCCTCGCGGCGCTGGAGCGGGGGCACGAGGTGACCCTGGTGCGCGATGCCCACGCGACGTATGACGACGACGTGCCGGCGGCCGAGGCCTCACGTTGGGTCGAGGACGAACTGCGGGCGGCCGGGGTCATGGTGATCGGCAGCGAGGATGTCCGCTTCGATTGATCGACGTCGTCGCGACCGCGATACACCCATAAATGCATCATATCGACCAATGTAAATGATCGAGCATGGTGCCGGGGTGGACAGATCTGTCATCTATACGCTCCGAATCGCTTGTGCCCCGGACAAGTTTGGCCATAACGTGGCGGGGGGCAACGTCTCATTACTCCTCGTATTGAGGAGGTCAACCGCGATGCAGCGGCCATATGGTCCGACGAACGCCGTCGAGCTTTTCGAGCGCAGGACGGCGCCGCTGGAGGCACTCGCCCACGATGCGGGGATGGTGGCCGAGGCCTGCCACGCCATCGCGGGACGGTTCCACCTCGGCGGCAAGCTGATCGTCTTCGGCAACGGCGCGGCCAGCACCGACGCCGCGCACGTCGCCGTCGAATTCGTCCATCCGGTGATCGTCGGCAAGCGGGCGCTTCCCGCCATCTCGCTGGCGGCGGACATCGCGACCGTCACCGGCGTGGCTGTCCGCGACGGGCTGTCCGAGATCTTCGCCCATCAGATCCGGGCGCTCGCGGAGCCGGCCGACATCGCGCTCGGCATCTCCGCCGACGGCAACTGTCCCGACGTGCTGCACGGGCTTCGCGCCGCGGCCCGGCTGGACATGCTCACGGTCGCGCTGATCGGCGGCGATGGCGGCGCGATCGCCGCTACCGGCGCGGCCGAGCACATCCTGCTCGCGCGGTCCTCGGATCCCGAGGTGGTCAAGGAGGTTCACGTGACGATCTACCACGTTCTCTGGGAGCTCGTGCATGTGTTCTTCGAACAGCCCGGCGTCCTCTCCCGGCCGTGACGTGATGGCCGGGGAGGGCACCGGCTGGTGCTCCGACGACGTCTGCATCACGTGCTCCGACCAGGCGGTCGAGGTGACCGTCCTCAGGCTGCTGGATGACCGGCTCGCCGTCGTCGATACCGGCGTCGGCGAGGAGGTGGTCAGCGTCGCCCTGGTGCCGGCCGAGGTCGGCGACAGGATTCTGGTGCACGCCCGCGAGGCGATCGCCACGCTCGGGAGGTGACGTGATGGCCGGCGACAACGGTCGCGGCGACCCGGCCGCGGCGGCGCTGTACCCCTTCCTGTCGGCCGGGCGGGGCGATCTCGGCGCGGTACTCGCCGAGGTGCGCCGGTCCACGGCGGAGAAGGCGCACGAGATCGTCGCGCTGCGCCGGCTCGTGGCCGAGCGCGACGGCGACCGGCTGTCGGCATGCGCACGGCTGATGGCCGCGCGGTTCGCGGCCGGGGGACGACTGCTGGCGTTCGGCAACGGTGGCAGCGCGACCGACGCACAGGACCTGGCGAGGCTGTTCCTCAGTTCCCCGGGAGCGGAGCCGGAGCCGGGGTATGGCGGAGGCGGGCACCCGTCACGCGATATCGGGCGGCGTCCGGCGTTGCCGGCGTTCGCACTGCCCAACGACATCGCGGTCGTCACCGCGCTGACCAACGACATCGGCTTCGACGTGGCGTTCGCCCGGCAGATCGCCGCGTTCGGGCGCCGGCAGGACATCGCGGTGGGGCTGTCCACCAGTGGCAACTCCGGCAACCTGCTGCGCGCCTTCGACGAGGCCAGCCGTCGCGGCCTGCTGACCGTGGGCATCGCCGGGTACGACGGCGGAAAGATGGCCGAGCTGTCAACGATCGATCAGCTGTTCGTGGTGCCCTCGCCGTCGGTGCACCGCATTCAGGAAGCGCAGACCACGATCTACCACGTCCTGTGGGAGCTCACCGTGGACGCGCTCGAACACGGCCCGCAGTGGGAGGCATGAGATGAACGGATGGTTGATCTTCGGAATCGTGGCGGTCGTCGTGGTCGCGCTGGCGGTACTCGCCGGCGTGTCCGTCGGCCCCGACGTGATCCGTTACCGACGGATGCGCCGGATGTAACACGCCGGCGCCGGACGGGCAGAGAGGGGTGATCCCATGTGCCTGGGCATTCCGGGCGAGGTCGTCGAGATCCTCGCGGACCGGGTGGACCTTGCGATGGTCGATGTGTGCGGGGTGAAGCGGGCGATCAACATCGGCCTGCTCACCGACGATCCGCCGAAGCCGGGGGAGTGGATCCTCATCCACGTCGGCTTCGCGCTTTCCAAGATAGACGAGGCGGAGGCGGCCGCGGCCCTGGAGTTCCTGGAGGGCATCGGGCAGGCGTACGCCGACGAGATAGCCGCGCTGCAGGCGTCCCGGATCGACTGAGGAGGTGCGATCGTGCGGTTCGTTGACGAGTTCCGGGACGCGGAGAAGGCACGGGCGCTGTCCGCGAAGATAACCCAGCTGTGTGAGCCCGGCCGGCAGTACAAGTTCATGGAGGTGTGCGGCGGTCACACGCACACGATCTACAAGCACGGGCTGGAGGATTACCTGCCCGAGAGCGTGACGCTGGTGCACGGGCCGGGGTGCCCGGTGTGCGTGATCCCGATGGGCCGGGTGGACGACGCGATCCACATCGCCCGGCAGCCGGGGGTGCTGATGACGTCCTTCGGCGACATGATGCGGGTACCGGGGGGCAACGGTTCGTTCTTCGACTCGAACGCCGAGGGTACGAACATCAGGATGGTGTACTCCCCGCTGGACGCATTGAAGATCGCCCGGCAGAACCCGGACCAGCGGGTGGTGTTCATGGCCATCGGGTTCGAGACGACGGCGCCGTCGACCGCGGTGACCCTGCTGCGCGCGGCGAGCGAGGGCCTGCGCAACTTCTCGGTGTTCTGCAACCACGTCACGATCCTGCCCGCCATCAAGGCCATCCTGGACTCGCCCGATCTGCGGCTGGACGGCTTCATCGGCCCGGGCCACGTGTCCACCGTGATCGGGTGCAGCCCGTACGAGTTCATCGCCCGGGAGTACGGCAAGCCGATCGTGGTGGCCGGGTTCGAGCCGCTGGACATCCTGCAGTCCATCTACATGCTGATGCTCCAGCTGTCCGAGGGCCGGTCGGAGGTGGAGAACCAGTACAGCCGCGTGGTGCCGTGGGACGGCAACCTGGTCGCGCTCAAGGCCATCAACGAGACGATGGAGTTGCGGCCCTACTTCGAGTGGCGCGGCCTGGGCTTCATCTCGCACTCGGCACTGCGGGTACGGGACGAGTACGCGCGGTACGACGCCGAGAAGATCTTCGAGGTACCCGGTGTCCGGGTGGCGGACCCGAAGGCCTGCCAGTGCGGTGAGGTGCTCAAGGGCGTGCTGAAGCCCTGGGAGTGCAAGGTGTTCGGCACCGCGTGCACCCCGGAGACGCCGATCGGTACGTGCATGGTGTCGCCCGAGGGCGCCTGCGCGGCGTACTACAACTTCGGACGGCTGCGCCGCACGAGGGTACGGGAGGCGAGTCCGGCGTGAGCGGCGACGAACGGCTGATCCAGATCCAGCCGTACCGCGAGCCGGACGACGATCTGCTGGCACACCGCCCGGGTGAGCCCCTGCTCACCCGGGAGCAGCAGGTGCTCGACCGGATCGAGCGGGCCCGGCGGGCCCGGGCCCGGGTCAGGGAGGAACGGATCACCACTGCGCACGGGGCCGGTGGCAAGGCCACCGCCTCGCTGATCGAGGCGATCTTCCTGGACGCGTTCCGCAATCCGTTGCTGGAGACGATGGAGGATGCGGCACTGGTGACGGTCGACGCCGGGCGGCTGGCGTTCACCACGGACTCGTACGTGGTCTCGCCGCTGTTCTTCCCCGGCGGCTGCATCGGCGACCTGGCCGTGAACGGCACGGTCAACGACCTGGCGGTGTCCGGTGCGCAACCGC
Organism: Rugosimonospora sp.; assembly: GCA_036494675.1. Lineage (GTDB taxonomy): Bacteria > Actinomycetota > Actinomycetes > Mycobacteriales > Micromonosporaceae > Rugosimonospora. Next base: position 496 of record DASXOA010000407.1, on the reverse strand, counting down.
TGGCGCTGTCCGCGGGGTTCATCCTCGAGGAGGGCTTCCCGGTCGCCGACCTGAGCAGGGTGGTCACCGCGATGGCCGGGGCGGCCCGGGCGGCCGGGGTGCAGATCGTCACCGGCGACACCAAGGTGGTGCAGCGCGGCAAGGGCGACGGCTGCTACATCAACACCGCCGGGATCGGCGCGGTGCGCGGCGCGACGCCGCTGGGCGTGGCCACGGCCAAACCCGGCGACGTGATCCTGGTCTCCGGGCCGATCGGTGATCACGGCATCACCATCATGCTGGCCCGCGGGGAACTCGACATCATGGCCGACCTGGTGTCGGACACCGCACCGCTGAACGGCCTGGTGGCCGACGTGATGGCCGCCACGACCGGGGTGCGGGCGATGCGCGACGCGACCCGGGGCGGGGTCGCCACGATCCTCAACGAGGTCGCCCGGGCCGCCGAGGTCGGCGTCCTGGTCAACGAGGACGACGTCCCGGTACGGGCGGAGGTGCG
>DASXOA010000406.1:0-51763 GCA_036494675.1 Rugosimonospora sp. | reverse complement strand
CAGGCGCACCGGCACGACTACTCGACGCCGCTGGAAGAGACGATGCAGGCCTTCGCCGACGTCGTGCACTCCGGCAAGGCGCTCTACATCGGCGTCTCGGAGTGGCGGGCGAGCGAGATCCGGGCCGCGTACGACCTGGCCGGCGAGCTGAAGATCCAGCTCGTGTCGAACCAGCCGCAGTACAGCATGCTGTGGCGGGTCATCGAGGCCGAGGTCGTCCCCACCTCGGAGGAACTGGGCATCGGGCAGGTCGTCTTCTCCCCGATCGCGCAGGGCGTGCTGACCGGCAAGTACCGGCCGGGACAGCCGGCGCCGGAGGGCTCCCGGGCCACCGACGAGAAGTCCGGCGCGAATTTCATCCGCCGGTTCCTGAACGATGACGTGCTGTCCCGGGTCCAGCAGCTGACGCCGATCGCCGAGCAGGCCGGGCTCACCCTGGCGCAGCTGGCGGTGGCCTGGGTACTGCAGAACCCGAACGTGTCCTCGGCGATCGTCGGCGCTACCCGGCCGGAACAGTTGCAGGACAACGCGAAGGCCTCGGGCGTCAAGCTGGACCCGGCCATGCTGAAGGCGATCGACGAGGTGCTCGACCCGGTGGTCGAGCGCGACCCGGCCAAGACCGTGAGTCCCGCAGAGCGCCCCTGACACACCGCACGGCGCCGCCCCGGCCCCTCGGCCGGGCGGCGCCACTGCCGGGCCATTGCCGGTCGGCGCCATTGCCGGTCGGCGCCATTGCCGGTCGGCGCCATTGACGGGCCGAACGGTTGCTGGGCGGTCAGCCCCGCCAGAACATGAACAGCGCCTGGCCGGCTTCGGCCAGCCCCAGCGGCAGGCCGATCAGGTCGGCCAGCCAATCGATCACGTCGAAGAAGATCCGGTTGACGCTCGGCTGCCAGAGCAGTGCGAAGAAGACCAGCATGCCGTACGGCGCCACCGCGTCGAAGCCGCGCCGCCAGTCGTGGGACAGCCAGGGCCGCAGGGCATTGCCGCCGTCGACGCCGGGGATCGGCATCAGGTTGAGCACGCTCGCCGTCAGTTGCAGGAACGTGAGGAACGCCCAGGCCGACCAGAAATCGGGGTGCTGGAAGGTCTCGACCCCGAACGCGAACGGCGTGACCAGCACGGCGGTGAACAGCACGTTCATCCCCGGGCCGGCGAGGCTGATCAAGGTGTCCTTGATCCGGCCGCGGATGTAGGCGTGATCGATCCACACCGCGCCGCCGGGCAGCCCGATGCCGCCCAGGACCAGAAAGACCAGCGGGAGAACCACGGACAGCAGAGTGTGCGTGTACTTCAGCGGGTTGAGGGTCAGGTAGCCCTTTTCGACCACGCCGGTGTCACCGGCCCGGTACGCGGTGAACGCGTGAGCGAACTCGTGCAGGCACAGCGACAGCACCCAGCCGGCGACAACGAACAGAAAGACGTCCAGCCGTACCGAGCCGAACCGGGCCCAGGTCATCCAGCCACTGACCGCGAACAGAGCCAGGATGCACAGGAAGATCGGGCTGGGCCGCAGTGCCCCCCGGGGCACCCCGATCGCCAGTCGCCTGCCCGAGCGGTAGCTCATCGGAACCTCACTCGCCGGCCGGAAGGAGGCTCATCCTGTACTCCACCCGGCCATCCTCCACCAGGATCGCCGTCGTCGTGCCGCCCGCGACCAACTCGCGCCAGCTCTGGCCGATCCACGACTCCGCGTCAGCCTGGCTGGTGAACGCCTCACCGGGACCGTCGACCGGCTGACCGTCGCCGTCCTCATACCGCCAGGTCCAGGACATCCTCGGCTCTCCCCTTCGTCACGCGCCGACCCGCTCGTCGGCGGTCTGGCCGGCACCGCGCACGACCGGTGCCGGCCGCGATCGCAAGCTTAGTGCTGTCGGTGGAGCCGGGCGGGTCCTGCGCGTACGAGGAACATAGGGTACGAGCATGTCGCTCGACAGGTACCACTCCATTCTCGTGCTCGGCGGGATCCGGTCCGGAAAGTCCGAGTTCGCCGAATCCCTGGTCAACGGCGCCACTGACGTCAGATATGTGGCGACCGCCACCCCCGCTACCGATGATCCGGAGTGGGCGGCCCGGCTGGAGGCGCACCGCCAGCGCCGTCCGGTGACCTGGACCACCGAGGAGACCGGAGCCTCTCCGGGCCGGCTGACCGCCCTGCTCGCGGACGCGAAGCCGGACCAGACACTGCTGATCGACGATCTTGGTAGCTGGCTGACGGCCCTGCTGGAGGCGGGCGGTTGGTCGCCCGGCGCCGAACGGGGGGCGGTCGCCGATCTGGTCGCCGCGGTGCGCGACTGCACCGGTCGAGTGGTGATCGTGAGCCCCGAGGTGGGGATGTCCGTGATTCCGGCGACGGAGTCGGGGCGCGCCTTCGCCGACGCGGTGGGCAGCGCGAACCGCGCGCTGGCCGAGGCGTGCGACGCGGTGGTGCTGGTCGTCGCCGGCCAGCCCGGCTGGCTCAAGCCGGCCGGGACGGGATTGACGGCCGGGGCGATGCCTCCGGCGGGGACGGTGTCTCCGGCGGGGACGGTGTCACCGGCCGGGGCGGTACCGCCGGCGCTGCCGGTCGAGACGGTGTCTCCGGCCGAGACCATGTCGCCGGCCGGGGCGGGGTTGCCGGTCGGGGCGACGCCTCGGGCCGGGACGGTATCGCCGGTCGGGACGGTACCGCCGGCGGAGCCGCTCGTAGCGCCGCTCGCGCCCGCCGGCCCGACCGAGCCCGGGACGTCCGAGCCGGTGGTGCCCGAGCCGGCCGGAGCGACGGGACAGTCGGTGACCGGAGAAGCGGTAACCGGAGAAGCGGCGACCGGAGAAGCGGTAGCCGGGGGACCCGCGTCCGAGGCGCTGGCCGGGTCGATCCTCTCCCTCAGGGACATGCCCGAGGGACCGATCGTCGAGTTGGAAATGACGCTGCCGCTGCCCGACGAGGAGGCGAGTACCGCCGCCGAGGAGCGCATCGCCTCGCTCAACGTCGCCGGCCCCGCGCTGGGCAACCTGGCCCGGGCGGTGACGTTCGCGGCCGGCGCTCAGGGCACCGCCTACCCTCGGCCGTTCGGCTCGGTACGGGTGCTGCTGCTGCACGGCGACCATGCCGGCGGGGTGGCGGCCGGCGACAGTCCGGAGGTATGGGCCGACCGGGTCCGGCAGTCGCAGGAGGGCGGCGGGCCGCTGGGCCTGCTGGCCGACCGGGCCGGCGCGCGGCTCCAGGTGGTCGACCTGGGTGGTGTGGCCGCACCGATCGAGTCCGGCGCGGCGGTGACACCGGAACGGGTGGACGCTGCGCTGCGGCGGGGCCTGCGGCTGGCCGACGCGGCGATCGACGAGGGTACCGACCTGCTGGTGCTGGCTGCCGCCGGAGCCGGGCAGGCCGCCGCCGCGGCCGCGGTCGTGGCCGCCGGTACGACGACCGGGCCCGCGGCCCTGCTCCCCCGGGTGTACCAGCCGGGCGGGAAGATCGACGATGAGGCGTGGATGGTCCGGTGCGGCGCGGTCCGGGATGCGCTGCGCGGTCTGCGGGGCCGGTCCCGGGATGCCCGCTCGGTGCTGTCCGCGCTTGCCGGCGAGGACATCGCGGTGGCGGTCGGGGTGCTGGTCGCGGCGTCCGTCCGGCGGGTACCCGTCATGATCGACGGGCCGGTCGGTATCGCGGCGGCGGTGACCGCCCGGGACATCTCCGCGGTGACCCGGCACTGGACGCTGCTCGCCGAGCACGGCGACCACCCGACGGTGAAGGCCGGCGCGGACATGCTGGGCGCCACGCCACTGCTGGACCTGCGGTTCGGGCTCGGCGAGGGCGTGGCGGCACTGGCCGCGCTCCCGCTGATCCAGTCCACGCTGTCCATAGTGGACAGTGTCTGATCCCGGCCCCCTCGTTTCCGGGGTTCGCCTGGCGCTGACCACGTTCAGCGTGGCGCCGCTGCGGGCCGGGCGGGTGGACCGCGCCGCCGCTGGGGTGGCGATGTCCGTGGCGCCGCTCGTCGGCGGGCTCCTCGGCGCCGTACTGGCGGGTGTGGCGGTGGGGCTTCGCGAGTTGGGGGCTCCGTCGCTGGTACTCGGCGCGGTGACCGTCGCGCTCGGCCTGGCGCTGACCCGGGGCCTGCACGTCGACGGGCTGGCCGACACCGTGGACGGGCTCGGCTCGTACGCCGGCCGGGACCGGGCTCTGGAGATCATGAAGAGCCCGGAGGTCGGGCCGTTCGGGGTGGCCGCGATCGTGGTGAGCCTGCTCGTCCAGGCCGCCAGCGTGGCCGCCCTGGCCGGCAGGCCGGCGACGGCACTGCTGGTGGGCGTCGCGACGGCCGCCGCCACCGGGCGGCTGGCCGTCTCCTGGGCCTGCCGGCGGGGGGTACCGGCGGCCCGGCCGAACGGACTCGGCGCGCTGGTCGCCGGTACCGTCGGAGTCCCCGCGCTGGCCGGCGGCACGATCGCGGTCGCCGTCCTGGCCGCGTTCGCGGTGCCCGGCCGGCCCTGGCAGGGACCGCTCGCGGTGGCCCTCGGGGTCGGTGCCAGCGCGCTGGTGGCCCACCATTCGGTACGGCGCCTCGGCGGGATCACCGGCGACGTGCTCGGCGCCCTGGTCGAGGTCGCGACGTGCGCGACGTACCTGGTGCTGGTCCTAGGCTGAGTCGTCGGCGTGGCCCGCGTCGTAGCGCCGGACCACCGCCTTGGTCGCGGTGCGCCGCCACGCCTCGATGATCAGCTCGCGCAGCTCATCGGCGTCCACGCTGGAGCGCTGGATCCGAGTCCAGCCGAACCGGCCCACGTAGGCCGCGTAGGCGTAGGTGTCCGGGTCGGCCGCGATCAACTCGGTCTGCTCCTCGGCGGACGTCTTCACCGTGATGCTCGGAGACTCGGGCGAGCCCATCACGAAGATCTTGTTGCGGGTGCGCCAGGTGCGCTCGCCCTCCCACGCCGGCACCTCGGTGGTCTCCGGCAGTGCCAACGCCATCGTGGCCACCTGATCGAGGGTCACCATCCGGCCATCATCGCACCGACGGTGTGACGAAGGGGGGCTTGACGACCTGGCACCGGGAGCGCCGGCCACGCACGTCCACCTCGACCTCGTCCCCCTCGGCCAGCCCGGCGGAGGAGTCCAGCAGGGCCAGCGCGATGCCGACCCGCCTGGTGGGCGAGAAGGTGCCGCTGGTGACCTCGCCGACCCGGTCGTCGCCGCGCAGCACCGCCATGTGCGGGCGTGGAATGCCGCGGTCGAGCGAGACCAACCCGTGCAGTACCCGGCGCGGTCCGGCCTCACGCTCGGCCAGCAGTGCGTCCCGGCCCCAGAACGCCGGCTTCTTCCAGCCGACCGCCCAACCGGCCCGCGCCTGGGAAGGCGTGATGGACGGCGACAGGTCCTGGCCGTGCAGCGGGTACCCCATCTCGGTGCGCAGCGTGTCCCGGGCAGCCAGGCCGGCGGCCCGGATGCCGTACGGCTGCCCCGCCGCCAGCAGCGCGTCCCACACCGCCACGGCCCGTTCCCACGGCACGACCAGCTCGTACCCGTGCTCCCCGGTGTAGCCCGTCCGGCACACGGTCAGCTCGGCGCCTTCCAGCCGCGCGGTCTCGAAACTCATGTACCCGTGCGCCGAGGGCAGGCCGAGCCCGTCCAGTACGGCGGCGGAGCGCGGCCCCTGCACGGCCAGTACCGCGAAGTCGCGATGCCGGTCGGTCACCTCGATCCCGGCCGGGGCGGCGGCGACCAGCCGGCGCACCACCTCGGCCGTGTTGGCCGCGTTCGGGATCAGGAACACCTCGTCGGCGCCGTGCAGGTAGGCGATCAGGTCGTCGACAACGCCGCCGCTCCGGTCGTCGCAGCACAGGGTGTACTGAGCCTGACCCGGCTTTATCCGGCCCAGGTCGTTGCTCAGGCAGTCGTTGAGGAAGGCCGCGGCTCCCGGCCCGGCGACCCGGGCCTTGCCCAGGTGTGAGACGTCGAACACACCGACCGCCTCCCGTACGGCGGCGTGCTCCTTCAACACGCCACCACCGGCGTACTCCAGCGGCATGTTCCAGCCGCCGAAGGCGGCGAACTTCGCACCGAGGGCGACATGCCGCTCATGCAGCGGAGATTGGAGCAGTGTTTCGTGGGCACCGGGCACGCGGTCGCCGGCGTCGCCGAGGGACGAGGCGCCGCGGTCGAGCGGCCGCTGTTCAGAGGACATGCGTGGCAACCTATCGCGCCCCGCGGTGCCACCGTCCGGGGCCGCCCGGGAAGGGGTCCCGGACGGTCGGGGAAGGGTTCCCGGGCGGCGCGGGAAGGGTCAGGAGCGATCCCGGAAAGGGCACCGTCGGCCGGTCCGGCGCATGTCACCGGCCACGATGGCTAGCATCGACGCAAGCCCTGCACCGACATTCTGGAGATAACGCGTGACTACCAGCATCGCGACGCTTGACCTCATCGATACCGATCCGGCCGAATTGACGGTCGGGGCCATCGTGATCGGCGTCTACAGCCAGGATCCCGACGCCCCGGCGCCGCTACTGCTCGCCTCGGGAGCGGAGAGCATCGCCGTCGCGTTCGACGGGAAGCTGGTGGACACGCTCGTCCTGCTCGGCGCGACCGGCGCGACCGGCGAGGTGACCAAGATGGCCACCCTCGGCACGATCAGCGCGCCGCTGGTGCTCGCGGTCGGGCTGGGCCCGGAGCCGGCAGGGGCGTTGCCGGCCACCGAGACGCTGCGCCGGGCGGCCGGCAACGCCGTCCGGGCCCTGGCCGGTACCGCGAAGGTCGCCCTGGCGCTGCCCGTCTCCGAGGAGCCGGACGGGGAGACCGCCGCGTTGCGCGCGCTGGCCGAGGGTGCGCTGCTCGGCGGGTACCGGTTTGCCGGGTACAAGTCGAACCCGGCCCGGCTGGCTCCGGTACCGGCGGTGTCGGTGCACGTACCGGACGCCGCGGACAAGACGTTCCGCGCCGAGATCAAGCGCGCCGCCACGGTGGCCCGGGTGGTGGCGCAGACCCGGGACTGGGTCAACACCGCCCCCAACGACCTGCGCCCGCCCGCCTTCGCCACCGCTGTCGCGGAAGCCGCCCGGCGTGCCGGGCTGACCGTCGAGGTGCTGGACGAGAAGGCGCTCAAGAAGGCCGGGTACGGCGGGATCATCGCGGTCGGCCAGGGCTCCGAGGCGCCGCCCCGGCTCGTCCGGATCTCGTACACGCCGGCCCGCGGCTCCCGGAAGAAGGTGGCCCTCGTCGGCAAGGGCATCACGTTCGACAGCGGCGGGGTCTCGATCAAGCCCGCACAGGGCATGTGGGAGATGAAGTCGGACATGGCCGGAGCGGCGGCCGTCGCGGCCACCCTGCTGGCGGTGGCCGAGCTCAAGCCCAAGGTCACGGTCACCGGCTACCTGCCGATGGCCGAGAACATGGTGTCCGGCTCGGCGTACCGGCCGGGCGACGTGGTGGCCATGTACAGCGGCAAGAAGGTCGAGGTACTCAACACCGACGCCGAGGGCCGGATGATCCTGGCGGACGCGATCGCCCGGGCCTGCGAGGACGAGCCGGACTACCTGCTGGAGACGTCCACGCTGACCGGCGGCCAGGTGATCGCGCTGGGCAAGCGGGTCTCCGGGATCATGGGGACCGCGTCGCTGTGCGCCCTGGTGCAGGAGGCCGGTGACGCGGTGGGCGAGCCGGGCTGGCCGATGCCGCTGCCCGACGACGTGCGCAAGGGCATGGACTCCGAGGTCGCCGACATCTCGCAGGTCAACAGCGCGATGGACCGGGCCGGCCACATGCTTCAGGGCGGCGTGTTCCTGTCCGAGTTCGTGGCCGACGGCGTGGACTGGGCCCACATCGACATCGCCGGGCCGAGTTACAACTCCGGCGAGCCCGCCGGGTACCTGTCCAAGGGTGGTACCGGTGTTCCCGTCCGTACCCTGCTGGAGCTCATCGACCGGTTCGCGGCGCAGTAGGCGCGCGGTGGCGCCGGCGTCCCCCGCGGTCCGCGCGGGACGGCCGCCGCCACGGCATCGGCGCTAGTTTTCGCCTGCCTTCTTGCGGCGCTGGTTGTAGTCGCGCATCCGCTGCGGGTATCCGACCAACCCGACGTCGTAGACCGGGATGCTCATGCGGGCGGCGAACTGCCGCGCGACCGTGGGATCGGGCACCCGCCGCCTGGTCCATTCCCCGTCGTGCGCGATCAAAATCACGGTGTTTTCGGTGACGGTCGTGCGCGGCTCCAGAAAGGCTTCAACGCCGCGCTTGGACCGGACAAACTGCTCAAGGTATTCAAGATCAGCACGATGCGCCGCCCTGTCGGCGGACGCCATTGCCGATCCTCCCCGGCGTCGGAACCAGGCCACCCGTGTTCTCCTCCCCGGCCTTTGGGCAAAGGGTACGCCGCCCAAACGTGTCGTTGCGCACCTCACGTCGCAGCCGTATCAGGGTAGTGACAAGATGGCCGAGGTGGTTGCCCCGCGCGCGGGGCGACCCTCTCCATACCCGCAATGATGCGCTTGTCTGGGAGAGCACGTGAGCGACGAGAACAGCGGTTACGACGTCGTCATTCTGGGCGGTGGGAGCGGCGGTTACGCGGCGGCCTTCCGAGCGACGGAGCTGGGTCTGTCCGTCGCGCTCGTGGAAAAGGACAAGCTGGGCGGCACCTGCCTGCACCGAGGCTGCATCCCCACCAAGGCACTGCTGCACGCCGGCGAGGTCGCCGACCTGGCCCGTGAGGGCGAGCAGTTCGGTGTGCAGGTGGGCTTCAACGGCATCGACATGAAGGGCGTCAACGCCTACAAGGACGGCGTGGTGTCCCGGCTCTACCGGGGGCTGCAGGGCCTGTTCAAGGCCAACAAGGTCACCGTGTTCGAGGGCGAGGGACGGCTGGTCGGCCCGACCACGGTCGAGGTGAACGGCCAGCGGATCACCGGTCGCAAGCTGATCCTGGCCACCGGTTCGTACTCCAAGAGCCTGCCCGGCCTGGAGATCGACGGCGAGCGGGTGATCACCTCCGAGCACGCGCTGTCGCTGGACCACGTGCCCACGTCCGTGGTCATCCTCGGCGGCGGCGTGATCGGTTGCGAGTTCGCCAGCGCGTGGAAGTCGTTCGGCGTCGATGTGACCATCATCGAGGCGCTGCCGCGGCTGCTTCCCCCCGAGGACGAGCAGAGTTCCAAGGCGCTGGAGCGCGCGTTCCGCAAGCGCGGCATCGCGTTCAAGACCGGCAAGCCGTTCGAGACGGTGGAGCGCACCGAGAACGGGATCAAGGTCACCATCCAGGGCGGCGAGACCTTCGAGGCCGAACTGCTGCTGGTCGCCGTGGGGCGCGGCCCGACCACCGCCAACCTCGGGTACGAGGAGCAGGGCCTCACGATGGAACGCGGCTTCGTCCTGACCGATGACCGGCTGCGCACCAACCTGCCCGACGTGTACGCGGTCGGCGACATCGTTCCCGGCCTCCAGCTGGCGCACCGCGGCTTCGGCCACGGCATCTTCGTGGCCGAGGACATCGCCGGGCTGAACCCGGCACCGGTCGACGAGAACGGCATCCCCCGCATCACCTACACCTCACCGGAGGTGTCCTCGGTCGGCCTCACCGAGGCGCGTGCCCGTGAGCTGTACGGTGACGGCGTGCAGACGCTCACCTACGACCTGGCCGGCAACGGCAAGAGCCAGATCCTCAAGACCTCCGGCTTCGTCAAGCTGGTGCGGGCTCCCGAGGGTCCGGTGGTGGGCGTGCACATGGTCGGTGACCGGATCAGCGAGCTGAGCTCCGAGGCGCAGCTGATCTACAACTGGGAGGCGTTCCCGGCCGAGGTCGCCCAGCTCATCCACCCCCACCCGACACAGAGCGAGGGCCTCGGCGAGGCGCACCTGGCGCTGGCCGGCAAGCCGCTGCACGTCCACGGCTGAGCCGCGCCCGGGACCGATCCGAAACACATAGACAGAATCAAGGAGTCACACGACATGCCGGTATCGGTCACCATGCCGCAGCTGGGGGAGAGCGTCACCGAGGGCACCGTCACCCGCTGGCTCAAGCAGGTCGGCGACAAGGTCGAGGCCGACGAACCGCTGCTGGAGGTCTCCACCGACAAGGTGGACACCGAGATCCCGGCACCGGCCGCCGGCGTGCTGACCCAGATTGTCGTGCAGCAGGACGAGACCGCACCGGTCGGCAGCGAGCTGGCGGTGATCGCCGGAGAGGGCGAGGACACCGCCCCGCAGACCGTGCCGGACGAGCAGCCGGCCGCCGCCGTCGACGAGCCGTCGACGGAGAAGCCCGCGGAGACCGAGGCCCCGGCCGAGCAGGCGCCGACGGGGCAGGCGGCCCAGCCGGCCGCACAGCCGGCGGCGGATGCCCAGGGCACCGTCGTCACCATGCCGGCCCTCGGCGAGTCGGTCACCGAAGGCACCGTCACGCGCTGGCTCAAGCAGGTCGGCGACCAGGTCGAGGCCGACGAGCCGCTGCTGGAGGTCTCCACCGACAAGGTGGACACCGAGATCCCGGCACCGGCCGCCGGTACCCTGCTGGAGATCACCGTCAACCAGGACGAGACTGTCGAGGTCGGCGCCAAGCTCGCCGTGATCGGTTCCGGCGACGCCGCGCAGGCCGCACCCGCACCGAAGGCAACTCCGGCACCACAGGCCGCGGCACCACAGGCCGCCCCGGCGCCCCAGGCAACTCCGGCACCGCAGCGCCCGGCGGCCCCGGCGCAGGCGGCCCGCCCCGCGCAGCCCGAACCGGTCGCACAGGCCCAGGCACGGGCAGCCCAGCCGCCCGCCGCCGACCAGACCAACGCGCCCGCCGCGACCCCGACCGTCCACCAGACCGCTCCGGTCAACGGCGGTGACGAGGGCGGCTACGTGACCCCGCTGGTGCGCAAGCTGGCCGCCGAGCACGGCGTCGACCTGGGCGCACTGCGCGGCACCGGCGTCGGTGGCCGGATCCGCAAGCAGGACGTGCTGGACGCGGCCGAGGCCCGCCGCGCGGCCGAGGCGGCCGCCGCCGCAGCGCCCGCGGCCAAGGCAGCGAGCGCCCCGGTCGCCAAGCCCGAGCCGAGCCCGTTGCGTGGCCGCACCGAGAAGCTGTCCCGGATGCGCACCGTGATCGCCAAGCGGATGGTCGAGTCGCTGCAGGTCTCCGCGCAACTGACCACGGTCGTGGAGGTCGACGTCACCCGGATCGCCCGGCTGCGCGACCAGGTGAAGGCGGACTTCCAGCGGCGGGAGGGCGTCAAGCTGTCGTTCCTGCCGTTCTTCGCGCTGGCGACGGTCGAGGCGCTGCGGGTACACCCGAACGTCAACGCCTCGCTCGACCTGGAGGCCGGCACCGTCACGTACCACGACGCCGAGCACCTGGGCATGGCCGTGGACACCGAGCGTGGCCTGGTCGTACCGGTGATCCGCAACGCGGGCGACCTCAACCTGGCCGGGCTGGCCCGGCGGATCGCCGATGTCGCCGACCGCACCCGCAACAACAAGATCAGCCCGGACGATCTGTCCGGCGGCACGTTCACGCTGACCAACACCGGCAGCCGGGGCGCGCTGTTCGACACCCCGATCATCAACCAGCCGCAGGTCGGCATCCTGGGTACCGGCGCCGTGGTGCGCCGCGCCGTCGTGGTCAACGACCCGGATCTGGGCGAAGTGATCACGCCCCGGTCGATGGTCTACCTGGCCCTGTCCTACGACCACCGCCTGGTCGACGGCGCGGACGCGGTCCGGTTCCTGGGTACGGTCAAGGAGCGGCTGGAGGGCGGCAACTTCGAGGCCGAGCTCGGTCTCTAGTACGCCATCGGTGGCGCCCGCGCGGTAGGCGCGGGCGCCGCGGCGCATTCTCGGCGAGGATGGACGGCATGCGGATCATCATCGGCGGAGCGTCCGGATTCATCGGCAGGCCCCTGGTCCAGCGGCTGCGTGACTCCGGGCACGACGTGGTGCGGCTGGTCCGGCGAGACTCGCGCGGCCCCGACGAAATCACGTGGCGGCCCAACCAGGGCGAGCTCGACGTGGCCGTGCTCGACGGCGCCGATGCGGTGATCAACCTGGCCGGCGTCGGGGTCGGCGACCAGCGCTGGAACGAGGAGTTCAAGAAGCTGCTGCGGTCCAGCCGGATCAACGCCACCTCGACCATCGCGAAGACCGCCGCGGCGGCCAAGTCCCCGCCCCGGGTGCTGATCAACGCGTCCGCCGTCGGGTACTACGGGGACACGGGCGAGCAGGAGGTCGACGAGAGCGGTCCTGCCGGTACCGGTTTCCTGCCCGACCTCTGCCAGGCGTGGGAGGCCGCGTCCGCGCCCGCGGAGCGGGTCGGGGTCCGGGTGGTCCACGTGCGCAGCGGCCTGATCTTCGGACCCGGAGGCGGCTACCTCAAGCCCATGCTGCCGCTGTTCCGGTACGGGCTGGGCGGCAGGTTGGGCTCGGGCCGGCAGTGGATGCCGTGGATCTCCCTCACCGATGAGCTGTCCGCGATCGAGTTCCTGCTGCGGTCCGACGTCGCCGGCGCGGTCAACCTGACCGGGGTGGCGCCGGTGCGCAACGCGGAGTTCGCCCGTACCCTCGCAGGGGTGCTCGGCCGGCCGGCTCTGTTTCCGGTACCGACGCCGGTCCTTCGGGTGGCGGCCGGCGAGTTCGCGCACGAGGCGGTGATCAGCCAGCGTGTCCTGCCGGGCGTGCTGACCGCGTCGACGTTCCGGTACGAACATCAGGACCTGAGGTCCGCGCTGCGATGGGTGGTGGGCAAGTGACGGCTGCGGTCGAAGAGGCCGCCGAATCCAGTACCGTGTCCCGGCAACCGGCCGCCGGCCGGAGGGCGGGCCGCCGGTACGACCTGGCCGTCCTGGCCGCCTGCATGGCCGGCGCGTTCTATCTGACCTGGCAGATGTGGGTCGACCCGAACCGGCGGGTGGTCCTGAACAACCGGGGCGACCAGTCCCTGTTCGAGTGGCTGCTGACCTACGCGGCGCACTCGGTGACCCACCTGGACAACCCGTTCTGGACCACGCTGCTCAACGCGCCGATCGGGGTCAACCTCGCGGTCAACACGTCGATGGTCGTGGTCGGCGGCCTGGTCGCCCCGATCACGCTGACCCTCGGAGCGCCGGTGGCGTTCCTGGTCGTCCTGACACTGAACCTGATCCTCACGCCGTATGCCTGGTACTACGTGCTGTCCCGGCACGTCACCCGGACCCGGGCGGCGGCGGTGCTCGGCGGCCTCTTCTGCGGCTTCGCGCCCGGGATGGTCTCGCACGCCAACGCCCACCTGAACTTCACCGGCCAGTTCCTGGTGCCGTTCATCGTGCTGTGCGTGCTGCGGTTGGGCGAGGGCCGAGCGCCGGTCCGTACCGGGGTGACGCTCGGCGTGCTGGTGGTGCTGGAGTTCTCCATCGGCGCGGAGATGCTGTTCTTCGTGGCGCTGGGGCTGGGCCTGTTCGTGGCGCTGTGGGCATGGATGCGCCGTACCGAGGCTCGCGCCGCGGCGCCGAACTTCGTGCGCGGGCTCGCCGCCGCCGGCGTGGTCAGCCTGGTCCTGCTGGCGTACCCGCTGTACATGGAGTTCGCCGGGCCGCAGCGCTACCACGGGATCGGGTTCGACCAGCGGATACACAGCGAGAACCTGGCCTCGTACGTGGCGTTCCCGTACCTGTCGCTGGCCCGGCTCGCCGGCCTATGGTGGAACCTGGCGCCCAACTTCACCGAGGAGACCACGTTCTTCGGGCCGCTGCTGCTGATCCTCGCGGTGGCCTGCGTGGTGCTGCTGTGGCGCCGCCCGGTGGTGCGCGCGATGGCCATCACCGGACTGGTACTCGCGGTGCTGGCGCTCGGGCCGCGGCTGCACATCGGGTCGTGGCGGCCGCCGGTACCGCTGCCGTACGCGGCCCTGGCCCCCCTGCCGGTCTTCAACTCCGCCCTGCCGGCCCGGATCGACCTCATCCTGATCCCGATCATCGGGCTCCTGCTCGCGTTCGCCCTGGATCGGGCCCTGCTGCTGCCGGCACGTCGGCGCAACGTGTGGTTCGCCGGCTTCACCGTCGCACTGCTGCCGATCGTGCCGCTGCCGATCCCGGCCGCCCACCGCGATCCGGTCCCGAACTTCTTCACCGACGGCACGTGGCGGCAATACATCCACAGTGGACAGACACTGGTGCCGGTACCGCCACCGTCCGACCTGCTCCCGAACGGGCAGCGCTGGCAGACCGCGACGGACTTCGGCTTCGCCATCCCGGCCGGGTTCTTCCTCGGCCCGGGCGGCCCGGATGGGCGCAGCCGCATCGGTCCGGTGCCCCGGCCGACGTACGACCTGCTCACCACGGTCGCGCTGACCGGCGCCGACGTCCAGATCACCGACCTTGACCGGCTGCACGCCCAGCAGGACCTGGCGTACTGGCACGCCAAGCTGATCGTGCTGTCCGCTCCCGGGGCCGGCGACAAGTGGGCGGCCAACGCCGGCCAACTGCGCACAACCGCGACCGAACTGTTCGGCACGCCGCAACACGTGGACGACGTCTGGCTGTGGCGGGTGCCGTAGCGGATCCCGTCCGGATCCGGTCGGGGCCGGCCGGTCGGATCCGACCGGTCACGGGCCCCGGCGCCAGAGCGGGCTCGGCCACCATGCCGGGCGACCGATGTCCACCAGTACCGCCGGTACCAGCAACGAGCGCACCACCAGCGTGTCCAGCAGCACGCCGAAGGCGACCGTGAAGGCGATCTCGGTGAGGAACACCAGCGGGATCACGGTCAGCGCGGCGAACGTCGCGGCGAGCACGAGACCGGCCGACGTGATCACACCGCCGGTGACGGTCAGGCCGGACAGCACGCCGGCCCGGTGCCCGACCTTGCACACCTCCTCGCGCACCCGGGAGATCAGGAAGATGTTGTAGTCCACCCCGAGGGCCACCAGGAACACGAACGCGAACAGCGGGAACGCCGCGTCCGCCCCGGCGAACTTGAACAGGTTGTGGAACACGTACCCGGACACGCCCAGGGTGCCGACGAACGACAGCACCACGGTCACCACCAGGACCAGCGGGGCGACGAGGCAGCGCAGCAGCAGCACGAGGATCACGAAGACCACCACCAGGACGATCGGGATGATCACGTTGCGGTCCCGCTTCGCGGTGTCCTCGACGTCCAGGTTGGTCGCGGTGAACCCGCCGACCTCGGCCTGCGCGCCGGGTACGGCGTGGACGCCGGTGCGGATGTGGCGCAGGGCGTCGTAGGCGCGCGTCGAGTCCGGGTCGAAAGCCAGCGTGGCATCGACCCGGGCGAGTCCGTTCACTACCTTCGGCGGGGCCCCCGGAGTGTCCGGCTCGGTACTCTGCCCGGTGAACGGCACCGCCTGGACCACGCCGGGTACCCGCCGCACCGCCGCCAGTACCGGCTGGAGTTTGTCGGCTTTGAAGATCACTTCGGCCGGCGACCCGGCACCGGCCGGAAAGTGGGCGGCGAGCACCTCCGAGCCAATCTTGGAGTCCACGTTCTTCGAGAACGACTTGTCCTCGGGGACGCCGTTGGCGTTCAACTGCGAGATGCCGCCCCCGATCCCGAGCAGCACCAGCGTGGTGACGATCCAGACCGGCCGGCGGTGGCGGCCGACCCATTGAGCGATCCGGGACCAGATCCCGTGCTGCTCGACCGGATGCGACTCGTGATGCGGCCGGAACGGCCAGAACGCGGCCCGGCCGAACAGCGCCAGCACGGCCGGCAGCAGGGTCAGCATGGCCAGCAGCGAGCAGCCGATGCCGATAGCACCGACCGGACCCAGGCTCCGGTTGGACGACAGGTTGGACAGCAGCAGGCACAGCAGCGCGATGGCCACCGTGATGCCGCTGGCGCCGATCGGTTGGATGGCACCGCGCAGCGCCGCCCGGATCGCGTCGAACCGGCTCAGGTGCACCCGGCACTCCTCGCGGAACCGGGAAACCAGCAGGAGCGCGTAGTCGGTGGCGGCGCCGAGCACCAACACGTCCAGGATGCCGTTGCTCTGCCCGTTGAGCGTGATCACGTCGTTCTTGGCGAGCAGGTACACCAGTCCGTTGGCCAGGGTCAGCGCCAGCACCGCCGAGGCGAGCACGAGGACGGGCAGGATGGGGCTGCGGTACACCAGGATCAGGATCACCAGCACGATGAGTCCGGTGAGGTAGAGCAGGATCCCGTCGATCCCCCCGAACGAGTCGACCAGGTCGGCCAGGATGCCGGCCGGCCCGGTCACGTGGGCGCTGAGCCCGGGTGTGGTCCCGGCCAGGGAGCGCACGAACGGGATCGCGTTCTTGAGCGTGTTCTGATCGGAACTGGTGAACTCGAGGGTGACCTCCGCCGCCTGGCCGTCCTGGGAGATCACCGGTCCGAGTGGCGGCCCGGCGATCTGTCCCGCGAAGTGCCGGCCCATCTGCGATACATCCGATTGGATCTTGGCTTTGTCCGCGGGGGTGATTCCGCTGGGCCGGAAGTAGACGACGATCGCGGGCGTCGTCTCGGTCGGGGTGAAGTTCTTGTCCAGAGCCTGGACCTTGGTGGACTCGGCGTCGCTCGGCAGGAATGACGAGTTGTTGTTCTTCTGTACGCTCGTGGTCTTGCTGAACAGCGGGCCGAGCAGGCCGCCGACGATCACCCAGGCGATCACCGCGAGGATGGGCAGCAGCCAGCGCAACGGCCGCCGGTGATGCTCGGCACGGTGCCCGCCCATCGCCGCCCCCTCGACGCCCCGATCGCCTGATTCCCCCGTCGGCTACCCAGGACCGGGTACGCCATGCCGAAAAGGGCCGTTGTGCCCGAAAAGGTCGGCGTGCCGGAGAAGGTCGATGTGGCGGGGCCGGCGGCGTGACCCTGACCGGCCTGTGAGCCGGCGCACCGACCGGCGCGCACCCCCGCGAACCGGACTACGCTCGCGGTATGTCCAGTACCGCTGTCCAGGCCGCCACGCCCGCCGCTCCCGCACTCGCGGTCGTGCGCGCCGGACTCGTCGATTACCAAGAGGCCTGGGACGAGCAGCGCCGGCTGCACGAGGCCGTCGTTGCCGGCCAGATCCCGGACACGGTGCTGCTGCTGGAGCACCCGAGCGTGTACACGGCCGGCAAGCGCACCGAGCCGCTCGACCGGCCGATGGACGGCACGCCGGTGGTGGACGTCGACCGCGGCGGCAAGATCACCTGGCACGGGCCGGGACAGCTCGTCGGGTACCCGATCATGACCCTCCCCGACCCGATCGACGTGGTGGCGTACGTCCGCCGGGTCGAGCAGATGCTGATCACGGTCTGCGCGGAACTGGGCCTGGCCACATCCCGGGTCGAGGGACGCAGCGGCGTCTGGGTGACCGCGGACCACCGGGGGCCGGACCGCAAGGTCGGCGCGATCGGCATCCGGGTCGCCCGCGGGGTCACCCTGCACGGGTTCGCGCTCAACTGCGACTGCGACCTGACCGCGTACGACCGGATCGTGCCGTGCGGCCTGCGGGACGTCGGGAGCACGTCGCTCTCCGCCGAACTGGGTCGCGACGTCAGCGTGGCCGAGGTGCTACCGATCGTCGAGCGGCACCTCGACCTGCTCACCGCTCACTCCGCGGAGCCCTCGGTCTTCTGACCGCCTCCGCCCTTCTGACTGTCCTCGCCCTTCTGACCGTCCCCGCCCTTCTCGGCGTCGGCCTGCCGGGCCGCCACGATCCCCTCCAACAACTGCACCAGCCGCGCGTACGCGTCCTCGTAGGTGACGCCGATCTGCGCCAGGAGCTGCGCTGCCCTGCTGTCGGGCACCCGTAGCATGCCGAGCAGGATGTGCTCGGTGCCGATGTAGTTGTGGCCCAACTGGAGCGCCTCGTTGAGCGTCCGGATCAGCACGGTCTTGCACCCGTCGGTGAACGGGATGTGCGTCGGCGGATTCTCCGAGCCGGGCGTCACCGCGGCGGTAATGGTCCGCTCGGCCGCCTCGCGGGAACCGGCCACCGCGATCACGACCCTGCCGCCCAGGCCCTCCTCCTCGCCGAGCAGGCCGAGCAGGAGGTGCTCGGTGTCCACGTGGCCGTGGCGCAGGTCGCGGGCCCGTTCCTGGGCGAGCACCATGACGTGCCGGGCCCGGTCGGTGAACCGGCTGAAGTTGACCGGCTGCCGGACGTTGCCGGGCACCCAGCGCTGCTGCGCGGCCTGCTTGGAGACGCCGAGCGCCTCACCGAGCTGGCTCCACGAGGTGCCGCCCTCCCGGGCCTGCGTGACGAAGTGATCGATGAGCTGGTCACCGATGCCGCTCAGGCTCCGGGCGCGCTGCTGCGCCTCGGTGACCTTGGCCAGCGCGTCGGCGTCGGCGAGATCCGTGTCGAGTTGTTCGATCAGGTGCCGCAGGTTCACGTTGAGTGGCGTCATGCGTCAAGTCTGACTTGACGCATGACGCCCGTCAACCCCAAGTTGACGATCACTCCCCCGCCGTCGCCGGCCGCCGCATGGCGGCCGGGTCCCAGGCCGGGGCCGGGTCCCAGGCCGGAGCCAGGCCGGAGCCGGGGGCTACGGCGTGAGCCGGTGCAGGTCCCGGGGGAACAGCGCGGCCTGCCGCACGTTCGGCAGCCCGAGCAGCCGGGCCACGAACCGTTCCAGCCCGATCGCGAACCCGCCGTGCGGCGGCATGCCGTACCGGAACGCCTGCAGGTACGGCTCGTACGGGGCGGTCGGCTCGCCGCGGGCGGTCAGCGCGGCGGCATAGTCGCCGTACCGGTGCAGCCGCTGCCCGCCGGTGACCACCTCCACGCCACGGAACAGCAGATCGAAGCTGTTGGTGTGGCCCTCGCGCCCGGGTTCGGGATGGGTGTAGAACGGCCGCTTCGCCAGCGGGTACCCGGTGACGAACAGGAACTCGCTGCCGTGCTCCCGGGCCGCCCACTCCCCCAGCCAGCGTTCGTGTGCCGGCGCCAGGTCGGGTTCGCCGGTCAGGTCCTCGCCGAGCGCGGCGCCGACCATCCGTACCGCGTCGGCGAAGTGCACCTCCGGAATCGCTTCCGGCACGGCGACCGGTGCGGCTTTCCCGAGGGGAGTACCGATCGCCTCCGGCAGCTCGCTCGTGTCCACTGTGGATGCAGCGGACAGCATGCCGCCGACCGCCGTGTGAACGACCGCCATCACGTCGCGGTGGTCGGCGATGAACCCCAGCTCGGCGTCCAGCGACGTGTACTGCGCCAGATGCCGCGAGGTGTCGTGCGGCTCGGCCCGGAACACCGGCCCCACCTCGAAGACCCGCTCGAACACGCCGACCATCATCTGCTTGTACAGCTGCGGGCTCTGGGCCAGATAGGCGCGGGTACCGAAGTAGTCGAGCGCGAAGACGTCGGCACCGGACTCGGTCGCGGACGCGACCAGCTTCGGGGTATGGATCTCGGTGAACCCGGAGCCGGCCAGCGCGCGACGGAAGCCTTCCACCGCAACGGCGGAGACCTCGAACACCCGCCGCCAACCGGGATGGCGCAGGGCCAGCGGAGCATGGTCGAGCAGCGTCGGCAGGCCGGCGCTCAACTGCGGCCGGTGCAGTTCCACGGGTAGCGGCCCGATCGGGTCGGACAGTGGCTCGATCAGCGGCTGTACCACCTCGAACCCGGCGGGTGCTGCCGGGTTTTCCCGTACGTGCCCGGTGACCCGGACCACGGTCTCCTCACCGAGCCGGTCGAGCACGGCGCGGGCCTCCGGCTCGGCGACGACCACCTGGGCCAGGCCGGCCCGGTCCCGCAGGATGAGGAACGCCACCGACTTCAGCAGCCGGCGCCGGTGGATCCAGCCGGACAGGACGACCGGATGGCCGGCCCTGCGCGGCAGTTGGTCGGACAGGATTCGTTGCATCTGACACCTCCCTCGGCTTCCCTTGGGGGTGTGGGCGAGAAGGGTGCCTCGCGGTGCCACCACACCTTCGCCACCGGACGGACCGGCGGCCTCGTTGGTCCAGCTACGGCTCGGGAGTGTCTTCGCGCACCGGTGCCACGCCGCCTTCCCAGCTACCGGCGGCTCTCTGTGCTGGCGGATCGGTGCGGTACTCGGTTCCGTCATCACCGTTGCGCAGCACGGTAGCCGTACGCCCCTCGGCGACGCACCCGAAATTCGCCGTCGCCGATCGGCGGGGGACGTGACCTCCGTCGCGTCGGGCCCCTTGGCGGGCTCCTCGAAGGGTCTACGGGCGTACGCTCGGCAGCGTGACCACTGTCGCTCCCGAGGGCCGCCGCCTGCTGCGGATCGAGGCCCGAAACGCCGAGACTCCCATCGAGCGCAAGCCGTCGTGGATCAAGGTCAAAGCGAGCATGGGACCGCAGTTCACCCAGCTTCGCGGGCTGGTGCAGCGTGAGGGCCTGCACACGGTCTGCCAGGAGGCGGGCTGCCCGAACATCTACGAGTGCTGGGAGGATCGCGAGGCGACCTTCCTCATCGGTGGAGATCAGTGCACCCGGCGCTGTGACTTCTGCCAGATCGACACCGGCAAGCCGGCGGAGTTCGACGCGGACGAGCCGCGCCGGGTGGCCGAGTCGGTGGCCACGATGGGCCTGCGGTACGCGACAGTGACCGGAGTCGCCCGCGACGACCTGCCCGACGGCGGCGCCTGGCTGTACGCCGAGACCGTGCGCCAGATCCACGCCCTGCTGCCCGGCTGCGGCGTGGAACTGCTGATCCCGGACTTCAACGGGGTACCCGACCAACTCGCCGAGGTGTTCGGCGCCCGGCCCGAGGTGCTGGCCCACAATGTGGAGACTGTGCCCCGGATCTTCCGCCGGATCCGCCCCGCCTTCCGCTACGAGCGGTCACTGGACGTCATCACCGAGGCCCGGGCGGCCGGGCTGGTGACCAAGTCGAACCTGATCCTCGGCATGGGCGAGGAGCGGGCCGAGGTGTCGCAGGCGCTGCACGACCTGTACGAGGCCGGGTGCGAGCTGTTGACGATCACCCAGTACCTGCGCCCCACCCCCCGGCACCACCCGGTGGTGCGCTGGGTCAAGCCGGAGGAGTTCGTGGAGTTGCGCGAGGAGGCGCTCGCGATCGGCTTCGCCGGCGTGATGTCCGGCCCGCTGGTCCGCTCCTCGTACCGCGCCGGCCGGCTGTACCAGCAGGCCATCGAGGCCCGGTCCGCGGCGAGCTGACGCCCGGGGCGGCGCTTGATCCCGGAGCGCGGCCGGAGCCGGGTTGTGGCGGAGGCGAGCACCCGCTCGGCTTGCCGTTGCGGCGGTCCAGAGGTGAATCCCGAGGGTCTACCGTCCCGGCGGCCCCGGGTGGGCCCGGACCACTAGACTCTGCGCCATGGCGAAGGCAGCAGAGCCGGAGAAGGTTGGGTTCTTCCAGCGACTCCGGCAGATCGGGATGGTCTTTTCGTTCACCGCCAAGCGCGACAAGCTGTTTGTCCCGCTGGTAGCGGTTGCCGTGGTTGTGCCGCTGGCCGTCGTGGGCGTCCTGATCGCGCTGGGTTTCAGCTGGATCTATCTGGCACTCGGCGTGCTGGTGGCGCTGCTCGCCGTGCTGGTGGTGCTGAACTTCCGGTCGAACAAGGCGATGATGACCGAGGCGGAGGGGCAACCCGGGGCGGCGGCGCAGATCGTGGAGACAATGCGCGGCGACTGGCGGGTGACCCCGGCGCTCGCGTCGACCACCCAGTTCGACTTCGTCCACCTGGTGATCGGCCGGGCCGGCGTGATCCTGCTCGCCGAGGGGAACCCGTCCCGGGTGCGCAGCCTGCTCGGCCAGGAGAAGCGCCGACTCTCGAAGGTCATCGGCACGACCGATCTGCGCGACTTCGTGATCGGCAACGGTGAGGGTGAGATCCCGATCGCCAAGCTGCGGACCACCCTGATGAAGCTGCCTCGTACGATCACCGGCAAGGAGGTCAACGCGCTGGAGACTCGGCTCAAGGCGCTGTCCGCCCGGCCGCAGATGCCCCGGGGCGCGATCCCGAAGAACATGCGGCCGCAGAACATGCCGCGCGGCGGCCGAACCCGCTAGGAATCCAGACTGGGGGACTCAGGACTCGGACCCCGGCCCGCCGCGGAAGACCTCAGCTCTGCGGTGCCGGTGGCTCGGTCACGATCGTGCCGGCAGCCCGGTCGTGCAGGCCACGCCGCTGGCCGTCCATGATGAGCGCCGGGATGAACAGCGCGAGCAGCACCGACCGCAGCAGCGTACGGGGGATTCCGGGCGCCCCGCCGGTGGCGACCGACTCGCAGCGGACCCGGGCCAGCTTCATGCCGGGCGTCTGCGCGAAGAGCCCGACGAAGAACGTGTACTCGACGACCAGGACCACGAGCGGGGCCCAACCCTCGCTGATCGAGCCGACGAACAGTCGCGAGACGAGCAGGCACAGAATCCAGTCGATCATCAGTGCGACGAAACGCCGGCCCAGGCTGGCCGGCTCCGCGACCGCACCGGAAGGTCCAGCGTCGGGCGGCGCGCTAGGGTACGAAGCTGGTTTTGTGGAGCGTTCGGCCATGTTCGAAGCGTAGTCGCCCCGATCTGCGGATCGGCGTGGGATGGCGCGTGCCACACCTGCGACGCCGTAACATGGTGGAAACATTTGAGACATGCTCGGGCAATCCCGTAGTCATAGCGTCGCGGCAACTATCCAGCACCGCTGCTGACCCACCTGTGGATAACCAGGAGGACGTGTTGTTCGCCAATTCCGAGGAACTCCTTCGGTACATCAGAGACGAAGGCGTGAAGTTTGTCGATGTCCGGTTCTGCGATCTGCCTGGTGTCATGCAGCATTTCAATGTGCCGGTCGAATCCTTTGACGACAAGGTTTTCTCTGACGGCCTTGCCTTCGACGGCTCGTCCATCCGCGGGTTCCAGCAGATCCACGAGTCCGACATGCTGCTCCTGCCCGACGTCGCCAGCGCATTCGTCGACCCGTTCCGCACCGAAAAGACGGTCGCGCTGAACTTCTTCATCCACGACCCGTTCACCCGCGAGACGTACAGCCGCGATCCGCGCAACGTCGCGAAGAAGGCGGAGACCTACCTCGCCGCAAGCGGAATCGCGGACACCGCGTACTTCGGACCGGAGGCCGAGTTCTACATCTTCGACTCGATCCGGCACGAGACGTCGGCGCAGCGCGGCTTCTACTACATCGACTCGATCGAGGGTTGGTGGAACACCGGGGCCGAGGAGCAGGGCGGCAACCGCGGCTACAAGACGGCGTACAAGGGCGGCTACTTCCCGGTGCCGCCGGTGGATCACTACGCCGACCTGCGCGACTCGATCGTCCAGCACCTGATCGGTGCCGGGTTCACCGTGGAGCGCTCGCACCACGAGGTGGGCACCGCCGGCCAGGCCGAAATCAACTACAAGTTCTCCACGCTGCTGCACGCGGGCGACCAGCTGCAGCTGTTCAAGTACATCGTGAAGAACACCGCCTGGGCCGCGGGCAAGACGGCGACGTTCATGCCCAAGCCGCTGTTCGGCGACAACGGCTCCGGCATGCACACCCACCAGAGCCTCTGGGCCGGCGGTGAGCCGCTGTTCTACGACGAGACCGGGTACGGCGGTCTGTCGGACACGGCCCGCTGGTACATCGGCGGGCTGCTGCACCACGCCCCGTCGCTGCTGGCGTTCACCAACCCGACCATCAACTCGTACCGGCGGCTGGTGCCCGGCTTCGAGGCGCCGGTCAACCTGGTCTACTCGCAGCGCAACCGTTCGGCCTGCACCCGTATCCCGGTCACCGGCACGAACGCGAAGGCCAAGCGGATCGAGTTCCGGGTGCCGGACCCGTCCTGCAACGTGTACCTGGCCTTCTCGGCGATGCTCATGGCCGGCCTCGACGGCATCAAGAACAAGATCGAGCCGCCGGAGCCGATCGACAAGGACCTGTACGACCTGCCGCCGGACGAGTTCGCGAACGTCACCCAGGTGCCGGGCTCGCTGGAGAAGGTCCTGGAGTCGCTGGAGGCCGACAACGGGTACCTGCAGGAGGGCGGCGTGTTCACCGCCGACCTGATCTCGACCTGGGTCGACTACAAGCGGACCAACGAGATCGACCCGGTCCGGCTGCGCCCGACCCCGCACGAGTTCGCGATGTACTACGACGTCTGAGATGGCAACAGGCTGACCTGCTGAGACGCAACTCAGTCAGCCACCCGGAGCAGATGCACGACGGGCCGTCGGCCGCGCTACTGAAGGCGCGGTCGGCGGCCCGTCTCGTGTTGTCCTCGGGATAGAGCATCAGGTGGCCAGAAGAGTGCCTGACGCGGCTTCCCAGTGTTGTCGATGAACCGGACCCTCCGACGTTTGCCACGGCCGTACCGCTTACTGGCGTTCATTCGTCATCGGGGCCTCGCTTGGGCAGGTACCAGCGCGCTGGGGGGAGACGACTGACTGACGGGCGGACCAATCTACCGTCGCACCCCTATGCCAAGCTATCTCGATGACCTGGGTGGCCTACGTGGACGAGTCAATGCGGCAACGCCGCGACGGCTCGGGCATCTACGTGCTCGCCGCGGCCATGCTCGACGAGGCCCACGTCGCCGACGTCCGAGAGACTGCCCGGACGCTCGGCCAGGGCAAGCGGCGCTTCCATTGGCGTGACGCCATGGCCGCGGATCGCCGGAAGGCGGTCGCGAAGGTGGCCACTCTCGACGCGCTCCACCTCGTCGCGGTCGGCGTCGGCCTGGACAATCCCCGCCAGGAACGAGCCCGCCGCCAATGCATCGAGCGCCTCCTGTGGGAGCTGGACCGCTGTGGCGTATCCACGGTGTGGTTCGAAGCACGGAAGGCTCGCCAAAACGCCGATGATCTAGCCGCAGTCGCCGCGCTACGGGCCAGGCGGGTACTGAGATCAACTATGCGGGTCGACTTCGCCCTGCCGTCTGTAGAGCCCCTAGTCTGGCTACCAGACGTAGTGGCTGGGGCAGTCAGCTCGGCCCGGGGCGACGGAGACGAACAGTTCGTGAGGCCGCTGCGGTCGATTCTCACCGAGTGCGAAGTCACGCTGCGTTAGGTGCTCCAGAAAGCGCCGAGCCGAGGTCCGGGTATACCCCCGGGGGCCTCGGCTCCACTTCCGGCCTCATCCGCAGAAGGACCGGCTACGTGTATAGCGTAGTCATACACGTCTTGAGACGGTCAAGGTTTGAAGGCCAACTTCTCAGGGCCCAATCTTGAGCGGCTCAATCCTTGAAGAGGCATTCCCGGCGAACTCATGCGGAATGGCCCCTACTTTTTGACTGTGGACTGTTCTCGACGGACGCCAGCTCGCCCCGGCGTAGCGCCTCGTATGCCTCGCGCAGTTGCGGCGCCTCGAGGAGGCCGATCGCCTCCAGCGCCGTGACGACCTCCAACGCCCGCCAGTGGTTCGACGGCACGATGCGCCCGGACACGATCGCCGCCTGCGTGACGCCGGCCGCCTCATCGGGCCGGTCCGCCGCGACCAGCGCCAACCCGAGGTCAACCTGCGCGGCGGCCACCCGCAGGCTAGCGCCGAACACCGCCCCCGAAGGTCTCCACCCAGGTAGCCTCCGTTTCGGTGTTTCGGAACGGGGTGGCTGAGGTGAGCAACAAGATCTACCAGGTGAGCGTGGCGCGCGAAGATGACGCCTGGCTGGCCGACGTTCCGGACCTCCGAGGGGTGCACACCTGGGCACGCAACCTGTCCAGCCTGGACCGATCAGTGCGCGAGGCCGTCGCCTTGGCCGAGGATCTTCCCGACGGTGCCGAGGCTGGCCTGCGCTTCGATTACAGGTACGACATCGGCAACTCCGAGCGCACAGGTTGACGGCACAACCACGCGCGAACGGAGAAGTGCGTCAGGTCGCCTGTTTGACCACCACGGTCCGCGCGACCTTGTCGTGCAGGCATTGCCGGTACGGCTGATCCCACAACTGCCAGAGCCCGTCGATCAAACCGGCGATGCCGACGATGGCGGTGGCGACCTGGCCGATCAGCCATCGCTTCGCCGCCGTTGCGCGGGTCATCGGCGTACCGGGATCGAGGCACACGATCCGCAGCTTCATCGCGCGCTTGCCGACGGTCTGACCGCTGCGGTACATCATCTCCACGTGGTACACGTAGGTCACCGCGATATTGACGATCATCAACCCACCCGCGACCGCCAGGACCGCGAGGAAGAAAGCCGGGCTCGCATCGTTGACCGTGCCGTCGGCGTCGACGGCCTGCGAATGGACCAGCGACAGCACGGCAATGATGATCACGGGGATTTCGACGACGAGAGCGACACCGAACAGGATCGCGCTGTCGATCAGGTACGCGAGCAGGCGGTCGACGAAGTTCGCGAGAGGCTGGCCGTTCGGCGCGATACCGAGCGGCACCATCGGCCCGTAGCCGGCCAACGGGTACCCCGGCGGCGGGTAGCCCGGCTGGAGCGGCACCGGTCGGTAGCCGAACGGGGGCACCGGGGGCACCGGAGGCGGTGCGGAGCCGGGCGGGGGGAAACCGGGCTGGGGCGGTCCAGGCGGGAGGGTGCCGGGGGTCGCGGACACGGGCTGGCCGGGCGGGGGGTATCCCTGAGCGGGGCCGGGTTCGTCCGACCCCGCTGCCGGCTCGCTGGACTGAGTCATGCGCCAATTCTCACGTACCCGGTCGATGGTTGTACGCCCCGCGATCCTGACAGCGGAGGTCGCGGCTGACGCACGGGTCGAGCTTGCGGTCTGTACGGTCCATATGGTCCGTCGGCGGGTCCGGACTAATATCGCTCGGCGTGAGCGACAACGTTGTCGGCCCCTCCCCCGAGGCCGTACCTGGTCCGCGCACCGACACCGACGAGCCGACACCCATCGAGGAAGTGGCGCGGCCGCAACCGCGCGCCCGCAGGCGGTGGCTGCGGGTTGCGCGGTGGTCGCTCATCGTGTTGCTGGTACTGATGGTGACCGCGACCCTCGGCGGCGTGTGGGCGGTACGCACGGCGTTCCCGCAGTACGGCGGCGAACTGCACATCGCCGGGCTGCGCGCACCCGTGACCGTGTACCACGACTCCCACGCCATTCCGCAGGTGTACGCCACCAACGCCGCCGACCTGTTCACCGCCCAGGGGTACCTGCACGCGCAGGAACGGTTCTGGGAAATGGATTTCCGCCGGCACCTGACGAGTGGCCGGCTCGCCGAGTTGTTCGGCTCCGCCGAGGTGGAGACGGACGCGTACCTGCGCACCATGGGGTGGCGCCGGGTGGCCGAGCAGGAGTGGAACCTCATCAGCCCGCAGAGCCGCGAGTACCTGCGGGACTACGCCAACGGCGTGAACGCGTACCTGCGCACGCACTCAGCGAGTTCGGTGAGCCTGGAGTACAGCGTGCTGAAGCTGAGCGATCCCGGATACCAGATAGCGCCATGGGATCCGATCGACTCGCTCGCCTGGCTCAAGGCGCTCGCCTGGGATCTGCGCGGCAACATGGGAGACGAGATCGAACGGGCCAGCCTGCTCGCCGGCGGCCTGTCCCGTACCCAGGTCGAGCAGCTCTACCCGGCGTACCCGTACGACCAGCACAGCCCGATCGTGAGCGGGCCGGCACCGGCGACCACGGCCGCAGCCGACAAGGCGGCCGACCGGGCCGCCGTGGCCGCGGTACCGGTCGGTGCGCTCACCGCGGCCGCACCGGCACTGGCGGACGTCGACCGGGCGGTGCAGGACCTGCCCGACCTCGTCGACGACGACCTGCCCGGGATCGGTTCCAACTCCTGGGTCATCTCGGGCGCGCACACCACCACCGGCAAGCCGATCCTCGCCAACGATCCGCACCTCGAACCGTCGATGCCCGGCATCTGGTACCAGATGGGGTTGCACTGCACGTGCCAGTTCAACGTCGAGGGGTTCACCTTCTCCGGCGTACCGGGAGTGGTCATCGGGCACGATGCCCGGATCGCCTGGGGCTTCACGAATCTGGACCCCGACGTGACCGACCTGTACCTGGAGCGGGTGCGGGGCGACCAGTACGAAGTGGACGGTCAGTGGCGGGATCTGACGGTACGCAAGGAGACCATCAAGGTTGCCGGGGGTAAACCGGTGACGCTGACCATCCGCACCACCGACAACGGCCCGCTGCTCTCGGACGCCTCGGCGGAGCTACGCACGATCGGGGCGAAGCCGGACGTGGACCCGGACGGAACACCGGCACAGACGGCAGCACCGGCCGCGGACGCGGGCAGCGCCGGCTACGCGGTCGCGTTGCGCTGGACGGCACTGGACCCGGGGCACACGATGGACGCGTTGTTCGCGCTGAACTCCGCCGGGAACTGGGACCAGTTCCGCGCCGCTGCCGCGCAGTTCGAGGTACCCGCGCAGAACATCGTGTACGCGGACGTCGACGGCAACATCGGGTACCAGTCTCCGGGTCGGATTCCGGTACGGGGCAAAGGCGACGGGCGCTGGCCGGCACCGGGTTGGGACTCGGCGTACGACTGGACCGGGTACCTGCCCTTCGACGAGCTGCCCTCGCAGCTCAACCCGCCGCAGGGCTTCATCGCGACCGGCAACCAGGCCGTCATCGACCCGGCGGACTATCCGCACTTCCTCACGGACGACTGGACATACGGGTACCGCAGCCAGCGCATCAAGGACATGATCTCCTCGACCATCTCAAGTGGCGCCAAGGTTTCCGTCGCCGACGTCCAGCGCATGCAGTTCGACAACCGCAACGGCCTGGCACCCGCTCTCGTGCCCGCCCTTCTGGCCGTACCGCAGCGGGGTGCCGGCGCCAGGGCGCAGAACCTGTTGCGCGGCTGGGATTTCCAGGAACCGGCGGACGGTGACGCGGACAGTGCGCAGGGGCGCGACTCGGCCGCCGCCGCGTACTTCAACACGGTCTGGAGCCAGCTGCTGAACAGGACCTTCGACGAGCTGCCCGCCGGACGGAAGCCGAACGGCGGCGACCGGTGGTGGCTGGTGGTCACGAACCTGTTGAGCCAACCGGACTCGCCGTGGTGGGACGTGGAGTCCACGCCGAAGGTGGAGACCCGCGACGACATCCTGGCCGAGGCGATGACGGCGGCCACCGCCGAGCTGACGAAGAAACTGGGCGCGGACCCGGCGGCCTGGCGGTGGGGTTCGATCCACACGCTGTACGTGCAGAACCAGTCGTTCGGCACGTCCGGCATCGGCCCGATCGAGTGGCTGTTCAACTACGGACCGGTGGGAGTGTCCGGGGGCAGCAACATCGTCGACGCCACCGGCTGGAATCCCTCGGTGGGGTACGAGGTGAACGCCGTACCGTCCATGCGGATGATCGTCGACATGTCCAATCTGGACGGTTCGCGCTGGATCCAGTTGACCGGCGAGTCCGGTCACGCGTTCAGCGACCACTACCACGACCAGTTCGACCTGTGGCGCACCGGCAAGACGCTGCCGATGCCCTGGACCGAGTCGGGCATCAGGGCGTCCTCGGTGGACACCCTGACGATCGCGCCGTGACCGGTCGCAGCGTGACCGGCTCAGCCGTTGAACACCCGTTCGAAGACCTGCCGGGCCCGGCGCGCGGTACGCAGGTAGTCGTCGACGAACTCACCGGCGTCGCCGCCGCCGAGCGTGGCGACCACCCCGGCCAGCTCCGGGCCGTGGCGCGGCAACTGGTCGGACGGCCGGCCCCGGACGAGCATCAGCGCGTTGCGCACCCGCGAGGCGGAGCGCCATGCGACGGACAGTGCCGTGGCGTCCGCGCCGTCGATGAACCCCGACCGACGGGCCGCCTCCAGAGCGGGCAGGGTACGCGTGGTGCGCAGCTCCGCCACCTCGCTGCCGTACCGCAGCTGGATCAGCTGGACCGTCCACTCGACGTCGGCCAACCCGCCCCGGCCGAGCTTCGCGTGGGTGGCCGGATCCGAGCCGCGCGGCAACCGCTCGCTGTCGACCCGGGCCTTGATGCGGCGGATCTCCACCACCTGTTCGCGGGACAGGCCGCCGGCCGGGTACCGGATCTGGTCGGCCAGCGCGAGGAACCGGTCACCGAGTTCGGCGTCGCCGGCCACGAACCTGGCCCGCAGCAGGGCCTGCGCCTCCCAGACCCGCGACCAGCGGGCGTAGTACTGGGTGTACGCCGCCAGGCTGCGCACCAGCGGACCCTGGCGCCCCTCGGGGCGCAGGTCGGCGTCGACGCCCAGCGGTGGGTCCGGCGCGGGCGCGGAGAGCAGGGCGCGCAACTCCTCGGCGATCCCGCGGGCCAGGCCGCTGGCCTCGTCGTCGCGCATGCCCTCCGGCGGCTCGTAGACGAACAGCACGTCGGCGTCGGACGGGTAGCTCATCTCGTACCCGCCCAGCCGCCCCATTCCGATGATGGCGAACCGCAGTCCGGCCCGGTTGGTGATGGCCAGCGCCGCGGTCAGCGTCGCGTCGGTCACGTCGCCCAGCGCTGCGCCGACGGCGTCCACGTCCAGCCGGCCGAGCAGGTCGGCGCAGGCGATGCGGAACAGCTCACGGCGGCGCAGTGCGCGGACCGCCGCGATCGCGGCGAGCGGGTCCCCGTGCCGGGTGCCCGCCGACACGAAACCCTCCAGCAGCCGGTCCCGGTCGCGCGGCGTCAACTCCGCGTCGACGGCGAGCAGCCGCAACGCCTCGGGATCGCGGCGCAGCAGATCGGTCACGTAGCGGGACAGGCCGAGCAGCCGGGCCAGCCGCATCGCGACCGGGCCTTCGTCGCGCAGCAGCCGCAGGTACCAGGGGGTGGCGCCGAGCTTCTCGGACACCTGCCGGTACGCCAGCAGGCCGCGATCGGGTTCCGGCGCGTCGGCGAACGCGGACAGCAGTACCGGCAGCAGTTGCCGCTGGATGGCCGCGGTGCGGGACACGCCACCGGTGAGCGCCTGGATGTGGCGCAGCGCGCCGGCCGGCTCGGCGAAGCCGAGAGCCTCCAGGCGTGCCCGGGCCGCGTCCGGAGTGAGCCTCAGGTCGTCGGTGGGTACCCGCGCCACGGCCTCCAGCAGCGGCCGGTACAGCAGCTTGGCGTGCAGCCGGCGCACCTCGGCCGCGTGCGCCACCCAGTCGGTCCGGAACGACTCGACCGCGTCGCGGCCCTTGCTGCCGTGGTACCCCATCGCGTGCGCGAGCCAGCGCAGCGCGTCCGGATCCGCCGGTACCGTATGGGTGCGCCGCAGTTTCTGAAGCTGCAACCGGTGCTCGACGGTACGCAGGAACTGGTACGCCCGGTCCAGCGCCTCACCGTCGGACCGCCCCACGTACCCGCCGTTGGTCAGCTCACGTAGTCCGTCCAATGTGGACGATGAGCGCAAGGTCTCGTCGGCCCGGCCGTGTACGAGTTGCAGCAACTGCACGGCGAACTCGATGTCCCGGAGCCCACCGGGGCCGCGTTTGATCTCCCGGTCCCGTTCCGCGGCCGGTATCGCGTCGGTGATCCGCCGGCGCATCGACCGGATGTCGGGTACCGCCTCGGGTCGCTCGGCGGCGCGCCAGATCAGCGGCTGCAGTTCATCGAGCCACCGCGCGCCCAGCGCCAGGTCCCCGGCCGCCGGCCGGGCCTTGAGCAGCGCCTGGAATTCCCAGGTGCGCGCCCACTTGCGGTAGTAGTTCAGGTGGCTGGCCAGCGTACGCACCAGCGGCCCGTGGTTTCCCTCCGGACGCAGCGCGGCGTCGACCGGCCAGGCCACCTGTCCGCAGATCTCGATGAGCCGGGCGGCAATGGCCGTCGTGGAGGCCAGATCCTCGTCGCTCGCGGTCACGAAGATGACGTCGACGTCGGAGACATAGTTCAGTTCCCGGCCGCCGCACTTGCCCATCACGACCACCGCGAGCGGGGTGGCGACGTCGCCGCCGGCCAGCGTGAAAGCCGCCGACAGGGTGGCATCGGCCAGCGTGGACAGCGCGGTCATGGTCTGTTCGAGGTCCAGCGCGCCGGTCAGGTCGCCCGCCGCGATGCGCAGCAGGCTACGCCGGTACGCCATGCGCAGCCGGGCCACGGTGTCGCCCTGGAAGCTCAGCGCGTACCCGCTGGGTGCCTTCAGCGTCCGCCACTCCCCCGGGTTGGCCACCAGGTGGTCGCCCAGCGTGTCGCTGGCGCCGAGCACGGCGATCAGCCGGGCACGGAGGCTGGCGTTGGTCCGCAGTGCCCCGAGCAGCCCGACCCCCTGGTTGCTCGGCTTGCTCGGCGCACCGGTCCCGCCCGCCGGGCCGGCGCCGGGGGCGTGGGGCACGGCCCGCTCAGCCTCCGCGACCCGGCAGAGTTGACGCAGGGCCAGGTCGGGATCTGCCGCCCGGGACAGCGTGTCCAGCACCGCGTCCGCGCCCTCGTCGGCCGGCCGCTGCCGCTCCTCGTCCCACAGCCGCAACTGGTCGGCGCCGAGCATCGTCCGGGCCCGGTCCACGTCGACGAGCCCGTACCGGGAAAGACGACCGGCAGTGCTCGCCGGCCGGCCGGACCGTCCGAGGTCAACCATGATCAGGAGCCGAGCAGCGGCAGTTGGCGGCCGGGCGGGCCGGGAGGCGGCGTGGCCAGCTCGCCCTTGGCGGCGGCGGCGAACCGCTCGGCGAACGGCTGCCAGGCCTCTTCGATGTCAACCATGATCAGGTTGCAGGCGTCGACCACCACCTCGGGGTCGTAACCGAGGTCGTCGATCAGTGCCCGGTCGCTGACCACCCAGTCGGCGATCATGGCGTCGTCGCACTCGATGTGGAACTGGATGCCCCAGGCCCGTCCGCCGACCCGGAAGGCCTGGTGCGGGTACCGCGTCGAGGCGGCCAGCAGGGTGGCCCCGAGAGGCAGCTCGGTGATCTCGTCCTGGTGCCACTGCAGGACGTCGGGCGCCATCGGCACCGGAGCCCACAGCGGGTCCCGGTCGGCGGCGTCACGCTTGGCGACCAGGGCCGGACCGATCTCCGGGCCGGACGGGCTGCGCTCCACCAACCCGCCGTGCGCGGCGGCCAGCACCTGTGCGCCGAGACACACCGCCAGCGTGGCCACCTCGTACCGGACCGCCTTGCGCAGCAGCCCCTCCAGCGCGGGGAACCACGGCTCGGCCGGCCGCCCGTCGGGCCCCGGGTACGCCTGCTGGTCACCACCCATCACGACCAGCGCGGCATAGCCGTCGAGCGTGTCCGGCAGGGGGTCTCCGGCATGCGGCCGGACGGTCTCCAGCGCCAGTCCGGCGCCGGTGAGCCACCCGCCCAGCCGCCGGATGTCGTCGGACGGGTCGTTCTCGATCACCAGAGTCCGGTTGTTGGCCACGCAGTCGAGATTATCCGGCTACTCTCGCCTGTCATGTCGAGGCTCGCCATCCGGCGCCCACCCGCGCTGCGGGAGGGCGACACCGTCGCGGTCGTCGCGCCGTCCGGGCCGGTGCGCGAGGAGCGAATCGCCGAGGGCCTCGCGCTGCTGTCCGGCTGGGGGCTGGAGGTGGTACTCGGCGCCGACGTGTACGCCCGCCACGGGTACCTGGCCGGCACCGACGAGCGCCGGGGAGCCTCGCTGACCGCGGCGCTGACCCATCCCGGGGTACGCGGGGTGGTCTGCGCCCGGGGCGGGTACGGCGCGCAGCGCATCGTCGACGGGCTGGACATGGCCGCGATCGGCCGCGACCCCAAGCTGGTGATCGGCTTCTCCGACATCACCGCCCTGCACCTGGCCCTCTGGCGGGGCGCCCGGCTGGCCAGCGTGCACGGGCCGGTGCTCACCCAGTTGACCGACGAGTTCCCGGCCGCGTCGCTGGCGTCCCTACGCAGCGCGATCATGAGCGGTGAACCGGTGGTGCTGACCCGCGACCCCGAGGCGGAGACCGGGCCGGTCACGGTACCGGGGCCGGCGGTCACCGGTACCCTCCTCGGCGGGAACCTGTGCCTGCTCAGCGCGTCCCTGGGTACGCCGGACTTCCCGGCCCTGGACGGCGCGATCCTCATGATCGAGGAGGTCGAGGAGCCGCCGTACAAGGTCGACCGGATGCTCACCCAACTGCGCCGGTCCGGGATGCTGCGGGGGCTGGCCGGCATCGCGCTCGGCCAGTTCACCCGGTGCGTCGACGACTGGCCGATGTCCATTGTGGACGTTCTGGCGGACCGGCTGGGCGACCTGGGGGTACCGGTGCTGGGCGGCCTGCCCGTCGGCCACGGGGCGGCGGCGCGCAGCGTACCGGTCGGCGTACCGGCCACCCTGAACGTGGCCGCCGGTACGCTGACCGTCTCCCCCGCCGTACGCGAGCGGGACTGACCTGCGTACGGATCAGGACTGCGCGGGCGGTGGGCTGAACACGCCGAAGTGCGTACCCGCCGGGTCGAGCAGGTGCGCGAAGGTCAGGCCGTCCGGGTCTCCCATCGGCGGTACCAGCACCTTCCCGCCGGCCGCCTCGGCCGCGGCGACCGTGGCGGCCACGTCCTCGACCTGGACGTAGAAGATGGCGTACCCGGGCTTGTCCCCGTGGAGCGGGGCGACCCCGCCACCGATGGCTCCCTCGGCCGGCGGGCTGATCTCGCGGTACGCCTTGTCCGTCGAGAAGGTCCAGCCGAACAGGTCGCCATAGAACCGGGTCGTCGCCGCCGGGTCGCTCGTGCCGATCTCGAACCAGGTGACCGCGTTGGTCATCGTGGGCATCGTTGTCGCCTCTCGTTCCTCAGGGTCGTGAACTCCCGGCCAGTTTCGCGAGGCGTCGCGACAACGGTATGTCGGTGTTTCCGGCTCAGTGCGGCGTCGGCTCACGCAGCCGCGCCGTTTCCGGCTCAGTGCAGCGTCGGCTCACGCAGCCGGGCCGGGATGCCGCCCAGATCCGCGGGATCGAGGCGGCGGGGCGGGGCGACCTCCTCGGTCGCGACCGGATCAGTGATCCGGTCGAGCCGGAACGCTCGCAGCGCCTCGCGCATCCGGCACCAACCCAGCAGGTACCAGTGCGGGCCGCCACCACCCAGGTACGCGATCGGCTCGATCTCTCGCGTGGTCGGCTCGCCGCGCCGGTCGACATACCCGAACCGGAGCACCTGGCGAGCGGACAGTGCCTGGGCGATGACGGCCGGAACCTCGGCCGGCGGCGTCTGAAGGTCAGCCGGCCCGATCAACTTGATCCGCCCGGCGAGCTCGTGCGCCTCGGCGGCACCGGATGCCGGCATCACGGCGACCAGCTTGCGCAGCGCCGAACGCGCCGCGTCGTGGAACGGCGTGCCGTGCAACGTCTCCAGCGCCACCGCGATCGCCACCGCCTCCCCCGGGCTGATATTGACCGGTGGCAGCGTGCGGCTCTTGTCCAGCGTGTAGCCCCCGGTGCGGCCGGGCTCCGCGTAGACCGGCACGCCGGCCTGCTGCAACGCGCTGATGTCCCGCTCGACCGTGCGGGAGGACACCTCGAAACGCCGGGCCAGCCAGGTGGCGCTGCGCGGCCGGGGCGCGACCGCACGCAGCTCCTCGACCATCGCGTAGAGCCGATCCGTGCGGTTCACGGTCGGAGACTAGGGGCTGGGTACGACATCCCCGCGATACGTCCGGGCGGTGGCCGACTGTTCGGCGCCGCCCCGCCCCGGCCGCCGACCGCCACCGACCGCGGCTAACCCCGGCCGGGCAGCGGCCGGACCAGCAGCAGGGCCGCGACGTCCCAGCCGGGAGGGTGGATCTCCCGGATCGGAATGAACCCCGCCTTGCGGTAGAAGGCCCGGGTCCCGGCGTACGTGTCCGGGCCGGTCTCCGGTACCGCGGCGGCCTGCGTCAGTACCGACAGCGCCCGCTCTCCCTCCGCGGACAGCTCGCCGGCGACGGCCTCGACCAGCGCGCCACCGAGCCCGCCGCGGCGCCGGGTGGCGTCCACCGCCATCCATGTGATCTCGGGCACAGCGACCTCCGGTGGGGCGCTCGGCGGCCGGTCCACGGTCAGGAATCCCCGAACCCGGCCGGCCTCCTCGACCACGAAGCCTCGCTGGCCGCGCACCGCACGCGCGCACTCGGACACCCCTGCGTCGATGCCGAAGAAGTACGGCAGCCCGGCGATGATGGCATCACAGGCCGGGGCGTCGCCAGCGGTCAGAGCACGAGTGGCCACCGGCAGATCCTGCTGCCGGGACACCGGTGGGCAACCGGAATTACATCAGGCCGAGGTACCGCTGCCGCTCGTACGGCGTGACCTGGTGGCGGAACTGCTCCCACTCCTGCCGCTTGTTGCGCAGGAAGTAGTCGAACACGTGCTCGCCGAGCACCTCAGCCACCAGTTCGGAGCCGGCCAGCACGTCGATCGCCTCGGACAGGTCCTGCGGCAGTGCCTCGTACCCCATCGCCTTGCGCTCGGCGTTGGACAGCGCCCACACGTCGTCCTCGGCGCCCGGCGGCAGCTCGTACCCCTCCTCGATGCCTTTCAGGCCGGCACCGAGCAGGACGGCGAAGGTCAGGTACGGGTTGCACGCCGAGTCGATCGAGCGCACCTCCACCCGGGCCGAGTTGGGCTTGCCGTAGGCAGGCACCCGCACCAGCGCGGAGCGGTTGAGGTGCCCCCAGCACACATAGGCCGGCGACTCGGTGATCCGGTCGGGCAGGGCCTGGGGGAACAGCCGCTTGTAGGAGTTGACCCACTGGTTGGTGACCGCGGTGTATTCCCGGGCGTGGACCAGCAGGCCGGCGATGAACGCGCGGGCCACCTTGGACAGCTTCATCGGGTCGCCGCCGTCGTGGAACACGTTGCGCTCGCCCTCGAACAGCGACAGGTGGGTGTGCATGCCGCTGCCCGGCTGGTCGGTGAACGGCTTGGGCATGAACGAGGCCTCGACCGACTGGGTCAGCGCGACCTCCTTGACCACGTGCCGGAAGGTCATGATGTTGTCCGCGGTGGTCAGCGCGTCGGCGTAGCGCAGGTCGATCTCCTGCTGCCCCGGGGCGACCTCGTGGTGGCTGAACTCCACCGAGATGCCGATCCGTTCCAGCGCCAGCACCGCCTGGCGGCGGAAGTCGCGGGCCACCGAGTGGGTGGTGTGGTCGAAGTACCCGCCGGCGTCGACCGGCACCGGCGCGGCGCCGTCCGGCGACAGGGACTCCAGCAGGAAGAACTCGATCTCCGGGTGGGTGTAGAAGGTGAAGCCCTTCTCCGCCGCCCGGGACAGCATCCGGCGCAGCACGTGGCGCGGGTCCGCCCAGGACGGCGAGCCGTCGGGCAGCAGGACGTCGCAGAACATCCGGGCGCTCTCGCCGCTGCCGCCGCCCTCGAACGGGAACACCTGGAAGGTGGTCGGGTCGGGCATGGCCACCATGTCCGACTCGTGGACCCGGGCGAAGCCCTCGATCGCCGAACCGTCGAAGCCGATGCCCTCCTCGAAGGCGGCCTCCAGTTCGGCGGGCGCGACGCTGACGGACTTCAGGGTGCCGAGCACGTCGGTGAACCACAACCGGACAAACCGGATGTCACGCTCTTCCAAGGTCCGGAGCACGAACTCCTGCTGACGGTCCACCTCAACCCCTCGACGCCGTGGGCCCGATTGAAAAAGGTCCCAACCGGGCAAGTCTCTCCCGGTCTCGTTACGCCGACGTTACGCCATCTATCCACGGTCGCCAGCGGCCCGGAGGCGCCCACGCTATCCCCGCCGGCACCGGTCCCCACCTCGCGACCGAGGCGGCCCGCTGAGAGAAGATGGAGGCATGGCGACTATGCGTATCGCTCTGGCCCAGGTCGACTCCGTGGTCGGCGACATCCCCGGCAATGCCGCGGTCATCCGCGACTGGACCCGGCGCGCCGCCGATGCCGGCGCGCACCTGGTCGCGTTCCCGGAAATGATGCTCACCGGATACCCGGTCGAGGATCTGGTGTTCCGGGAGTCCTTCGTGGCCGCGTCCCGCGAGGCGCTGCGCCGGCTCGCCGCCGACCTCGCCGACGACGGCCTGGGCGACCTGCCGACCGTCGTCGGGTACCTGGACGCGGACGGCCCGGCCCGGCTCGGCGCCACGGTGACGATCGCCGGCCCGCCCGAGGACGTACCGTCGCCGGCCGACCGCGGCCCCCGCGACGCACTGGCGCTGCTGTACGGCGGCCGGGTGGTGGCCACCTACTTCAAGCACCACCTGCCCAACTACGGAGTTTTCGACGAGGACCGCTACTTCGTCCCGGGCGACACGCTGACCGTCGCCCGGATCGGCGGCGTGGACGTGGCGCTGACCGTTTGCGAGGACATCTGGCAGGCCGGCGGGCCGTTCGCGGTGGCCCGGCAGGCTGGCGTCGGGCTGGTGGTGAACATCAACGCCTCGCCGTACGAGTTGAACAAGGACGACGTGCGGCTGTCGCTGGTCGCCCGGCGGGCACGGGAGGCCGGTGCCGCGGTCGCCTACGTGAACCTGATCGGCGGCCAGGACGAACTCGTGTTCGACGGGGACTCGCTGATCGTCGACGCCGACGGCAACCTGCTGGCCCGCGCGACGCAGTTCTCCGAGCACCTGCTGGTACACGACCTGGAGCTGCCTAAATCCACTGTGGACGGTAAGGCGGCGGGTCCGACCGACACGTTCGACGACGAGGTGGACAGCGACTCGACGGCCGCGGTCGGCCGGCGGCGCGCCGCCGGGGTGCGCGACGCGATGCGCATCGAGCGGGTACTCGTGTCCAGCGCGCTGCCGCCGGTCCCGGACGCGGCACAGCCTCTCCCGGACGCGGCACAGCCGGAGCACGGCGGCGCAGGCGGGCGGCGGGAGGGCGGCATGGCCGACCGGGTCGCCGACGAGGCCGAGGTGTGGCAGGCGCTGGTGCACGGGCTGCGCGACT
Source organism: Rugosimonospora sp. (assembly GCA_036494675.1). Lineage (GTDB taxonomy): Bacteria > Actinomycetota > Actinomycetes > Mycobacteriales > Micromonosporaceae > Rugosimonospora. Next base: position 13,234 of record DASXOA010000406.1, on the reverse strand, counting down.
ACGTCCACAAGAACAAATTCCCCTCGGTGGTGGTGGCCGTCTCCGGCGGCATCGACTCGGCGGTCGTGGCCGCGATCGCCTGCGACGCGATCGGACCGTCCAAAGTGGTCGGCGTGTCGATGCCCAGCTCGTACTCGTCAGAGCACTCCAAGGACGACGCGGCCGACCTGGCGAAGCGGACCGGCCTGGACTACCGGGTACAGGCGATCCAGCCGATGGTGGACGCGTTCCTGACCAACATGGCGGAGTCCGGCAACCCGCTGTCCGGACTCGCCGTGGAGAACCTCCAGGCGCGGGTGCGCGGCGTCGTCCTGATGGCACTGTCCAATCAGGAGGGTCACCTCGTGCTCACCACCGGGAACAAGAGCGAGCTGGCGGTCGGCTACTCCACGCTGTACGGCGACTCGGTCGGCGGGTTCAATCCGCTGAAGGACGTCTTCAAGACGATGGTGTGGCGGCTGGCCACCTGGCGCAACGAGGAGGCGGTCCGGCGCGGCGAGCAGCCGCCGATCCCGGAGAACACGATCAGCAAGCCGCCCAGCGCGGAGCTGCGCCCCGGACAGCTGGACACCGACTCGCTGCCCGACTACACACAACTCGACCCGATCCTGATCGGCTACGTCGACGGTGACCTCGGCCGCGACGAGCTGATCCTGGCCGGACACGACCCGGCGCTGGTCGACCGGGTACTGCGCCTGGTCGACCTGGCCGAGTACAAGCGGAGGCAGTCCGCCCCCGGCACCAAGATCTCGGTCAAGGCGTTCGGCCGCGACCGGAGGCTGCCCATCACCAACCGGTACCGGGAGGCTGCCGTGCCGATCACCACACCGGCACACGATCCTGTGAAATCCTCCACTCAAACCTGACGGCGTAGCGGGGACGGATGCGACGATCGGCGGTATACCCGGGGACCGCATAGGCGGCCTCGAGGATCAGAGGAGACATCGATGTCCCAGGATTCCGTGCCGTCGTTGTACGGCGGACCCGCCACCCGTCGGTTGCGCACCCGAGATCTGCACCTGGCCAAGGAGCGTGGCGAGAAGTGGGCCATGCTCACCAGCTACGACCAATACTCTGCCGGCATCTTCGACGCGGCCGGCATCCCGGTGCTGCTGGTCGGCGACTCGGCCGCGAACAACGTGTTCGGCTACCCGACCACCCTGCCGGTCACCGTCGACGAGCTGATCCCGTTGGTCCGGGCGGTCGTCGGGGGTACCTCGCGGGCGCTGGTCGTGGCCGACCTGCCGTTCGGCTCGTACGAGGAGGGGCCGACCCAGGCGCTGCGCACGGCCGTGCGGTTCATGAAGGAGGGCGGAAGCCACGCGGTGAAGCTGGAGGGCGGCAGGCGCACCGCACCGGCCATCGAGGCGATGACCGCGGCCGGCATCCCGGTGATGGCGCACATCGGCTTTACGCCGCAGAGCGAGCATGCGTTCGGCGGGTACCGGGTGCAGGGCCGGGGTGACGCGGCCGACGAGGTGCTCGCGGACGCGACCGCCGTCGTACAGGCGGGTGCCTTCGCGGTGGTACTGGAGATGGTGCCCGGCGACGTCGCCAAGCGGATCACCCACGACGTACCGGTCCCGACCATCGGCATCGGGGCCGGGCCGCACACCGACGCTCAGGTGCTCGTCTGGCAGGACATGGCCGGCCTGCGCGCCGGCGGGCACCAGCCGCGCTTCGTGAAGCGGTACGCGGATCTGGCCGGCGTGCTGACCGAGGCGACCACCCGGTACGCGGAGGAGGTCCGCGACGGCGTGTTCCCGGGGCCGGAACACACGTTCTGAACCCGGCGACAGCCTTCCATCCACCGTCGCCGCCACCCCGACCAGGTCGGGGTGCGGCGTCCTCACCCGTCGGTGCTCACCCGTCGGCGCGGTGCTCACCCGTCGGTGCTCACACGTCGGTCAGCCGGATCCCGGCGTGCGCCTTGTAGCGCTTGTTGATGGCGATGAGGTTCGCCGTGAACGCCTCGATCTGGCCGGCGTTGCGCAGCCGGCCGGCGTACACGCCACGCATCCCGTCGATGCGCCCCGCCAGCGCCTGTACCAGCCCCACCGCCGCCCGGTCCTCGCCGAGCACCAGCACATCCAGTTCGATGGAGCCAACCTCGGGATCGGCGAGCAGCACGGCGCTGACGTGATGGAATGCGGCGCACACGGTCGAGGACGGAAGCAGCCCGGCCGCCTGCTGCGCGGCGCTTCCCTCGGCGACATCCAGCGGGTACGGGCCCTGCTTGTCGAACCCGAGCGGATTGACGCAGTCGACGACCACCTTGCCGGCCAGGAACTCGCGCAGGGACGCGACCAATTCGCCGTGGCCCTCCCACGGAACCGCGATGATCACGATGTCCGCCCCGCAGGCGTAGACGTTGTCGCCACCGGTGAGCAGCCCTTCGGCCACGCGGGGCAGCGCGGCGAGTTCCCCGGCGACGCTGGCGCCCCGGGCGGACGAGCGGGAACCGATCCGGACCTGTTGACCGGCGCGGGCGAACCGGTACGCCAGTCCACGACCCTGGTCTCCGGTGCCGCCGAGAATCCCCACGGACAGGTGCGTGACGTCGGGTAGGTTGCTCAGATCGAGTGGCATACCTCCATCCTGACAGAATCGGAGGGCCTCCCGATCGCGACCTTGGTCACGCTGGAAACGGATGCGGCATCGCATTTGACGCCGGAAAAGGGCCTGCGCCGAGAAAACGGCCTGCGGCGAGAAAACGGCCTGCGCCGCGAGCGGGACTGCGAAGGCAGCCCGCACTCGCGGCGCAGGGCACTGTGAATGGCGACGGGTGCGACGGCGCGTGGCACGCGCCGGCCTCACCGGCGTCGCGTTGATGGATTGTTGTTGTATCTCCGCCGCCGGCGGAGTCCTTACTTCGCCGGCGCGGCCGTGCGCCGGGTAGCAGCCGTGCGCCGGGTACCCGTCGCGGACCTCGGCGTCGCCTTTGCCGTGGCGGTGCGACGGGTGGACGAACTGGCAGCGCTCGTCCGTTTGGCAGCCGTGGTGCGCTTGGTGGCCGTAGTGCGCTTGGCGGCTGTGGCCCGCTTCGCCGGCGCCGCCTTCTTTGCGGTGCGCTTGGCCGGAGTGGCCCGCTTGGCCGTGGTGGCCTTGGCGGTGGTGGTCTTACGCGCGGTGGTCCGCTTCGCCGCGGTCGTCTTCTTCGCGGCAGTCGTCTTCTTCGCGCCGGTCCGCTTGGTGGCGGTCGCCTTCGCGGTGGTCCGCTTGGCCGGTGTGGCCTTCTTCGCCGCGGTGGTCTTGCGGGCGGTGGTCCGCTTCGCCGTTGTGGCCTTCTTGGCCGGCGCGGTCTTGCGGGCGGTGGTCCGCTTCGCCGGTGCCGCCTTCTTGGCCGTCTTCTTCGCGGCGGCCCGCTTCGCTGGCGCCTTCGTGGCGGTCGTCTTCCTCGGGGTGGTGCTCTTGGCAGCGGTCGTACGCTTGGCCGCGGTGGTCTTGGTGGCGGTCTTCCGCGCGGTGGAACCGGCGGCCGCTACGGTCTTCCTCGCAGCCGCGCGCTTCGCGGCCGGTGTGGTCGTGGCCTTATTCGCTACGGCCATAGTGTCTCTCTCCTTCAGAGAACCGATTGAGATCGCCGTGGATCGGGCTGGCTTGTGCCGGCTCGTTCACAGCCTCTCCCCTGACCAGCGGGCATCCTCCGCGTCCCACTCCGCGTTTCGCTCGGCGACCTTGTCGAGTGCGTGTTGCGCCTCGGCCTCGGTGCCATACGGCCCGAGCCGATAGCGCTCCGCGCACGCGTTGCCGCTCGTCTCGACGCGGTTATGCCGGAGACACCAGAAGTACCTGGTGGCGGACCCGCTGTTACTCATGTCATTACTGTGCACCGCGAAACTCCTAAGCGCTACCGATTCGCGCAGAAAGTCGAGCGTTCTCCACAGTAGACGTATCTGCGCACTGCCTTCCGACGCTATCCGTACCCGATTCGAAAGCGCATAAAACCGTTGCGCGATAAAGGATTCCGCAGTCAATGTCCACATCGACCTGTCGTCAATCGAGGTCGACGGTCGCCAACAACTTTTTTCTGCGCGACACGCCTTCCGAGGGGGTTCGGAGGGTGCCGCGGCCTCGCCGGAGGCCCGATAGTCGACTGTGGAGGGTGCGCCGGAGCGCCGGGGTCGGGTCCGGAACGGCCCCGAAACGGGTACCGCGGGAACCCGGCGCTACGGGTTCGCCGTCGGTGGACGCCCGCCCCACGGGTCGAAGTCGACCTCAAGGGCTTCCTGTGCCGGACGCTGGTCCTCCGGCACGTTGTGCAGGTTGAGCCGGATCCGGGTCCAGGTACTGCTGCGCCCGCGCATCGAGTCCACCAGTACGTCGGCCGGTTCGAGGTAGTCCCACACCTGCGGGTACCGCGCCTTCCAGCGCTCCAGCCCCGCCATCGCCTCGTCCTTGTGCGCCGCTCTCGCGATTTCGATCAGCGGCATGGTGCTGCGCCGGCGTCCGGTCGGCCCGCTCGACTTTCCCGGCGCCGGAGCCGGTACCGTGCCCGCGCCGGACTCCCGCCTTCTCGACGGCTGCGCCCGGGTCGGCTCGTCGGCCTGCTTGGCGAAGTGCGGCGGCCACGGCGCGTCGGTCAGCCCGGCATCCTGGTGCCGTTCCGCCAGTTCGAGCAGCGGGACCAGTGAGCCGGCCACGCCGTCGATGCCCTCCCACGGATCGCCCGACCGAGCGAACCGGGCCGGCACGCTGTCCATTGTGAAGTCCTCCGGTACGCAGTCCGGCACCTCGTCCCAACGCAGCGGCGTGGACACCCGCGCATCGGCGGTCGGCCGCACCGCGTACGCCGACGCGGTCGTGCGGTCCTTGGCGTTCTGGTTGTAGTCCACGAAGACGCCGTGCCGCTCCTCTTTCCACCACCGGCTGGTGGCCAACTGCGGTACCCGCTGCTCGACCTCACGGGCCAGCGCGACCGCGGCGCGGCGTACTTCCGGGAAGGTCCACCGCGGCTCGATGCGGCAGTACACGTGGAAGCCGCGCGAGCCCGAGGTCTTCGGCCAACCGGTGAGCCCGAAGTCGGTGAGCGTCTCGCGGACCGTGAGCGCGACCTCGCGCACGTCCGACCACGACACTCCCGGAACGGGGTCGAGGTCGACCCGCAACTCGTCGGGGTGTTGGAGGTCCGCGGAGCGCACCGGGTGCGGATGCAGGTCGACGCAGCCGAGATTGACGACCCAGGCCAACTGTGCCGCGTCGGTGACCACGATCTCGTGTGCCGTGCGGCCGGACGGGAAGCGCAGCTCGGTCGTCCCGATCCAGTCGGGCCGGGACTGCGGCGCGCGCTTCTGGTAGAACGCCTCGCCGTCGATGCCGTTGACGTAGCGCTTGAGCGCCATCGGCCGGTCGCTCACACCGCGCAGCGCGCCGTCGGCGACCGACAGGTAGTACCGGACCAGGTCGAGCTTCGTCCGGCCGGACTGCGGGAAGAACACCTTGTCCGGGTTGGTGACCGTGACCTCCCGGCCGGCGACCTCCAGGACTTCCTTGCGGCTGGCCATGGCGGCACCCTATGCCACGCTGGGCGGGTCGGTCGCCGGAGCTGCGTCGATCGTCTACGGAAGGTGGCCGTTCGGACGCAGTTAGTTTTCCCGCAATTTGGGTGTCGACAAATTGTTGCGTGGTCAAGTACCGTGGCGAGTAGCAGGGGCCGACCGCCTTCCCCCGTGGGTGATCGGCCCCTCGCCGTGCCCGGCGCCGGTTCTACCGGCCAGCCCGGCCAACAACCCGGCCCATCTGCCCAGTTCCCGGCCGATCCTGCGCGCGCGGCTCGAGGCCCCGGCAGACACCGGGCCGGTCAGTGGATCAGGTTGGAGATGAAGTCGCTCCCACCGGTCGCGATGCCGCCCAACAAGCCCATGATCCACCGGGCGCAGACGGCGGCAGCGGCCGGCCGCTTGGCTACGAAAAAGATCAGAAAGCCTACAAAGAGCCAGGTCAGGATCTTGCGGACCATTTCTGGCCACCCCCCGACGACGCTGTACGAGACGCCAATTCGTGTACACACGGTTTATGAATCAACACTGAGCGTAACAGTGGACTCCGTTCGCTTACGCCGTGTTCCTCGTAATGGCCTCATCGGGGCACCCGTGGGGCCGGACGGCGACGAACCCGACCCGTACCCGCCGACGGATCCGTCAGGCAGTCGGCCTGCCCAAAGACCTCCCGCCGGTACGGGGGCGGAGTTCACCCTCCGGGTATGAGGCCCGCTCACTCGCCCGCCAGCGATGGTGAAGCGATGGCTTCCGCGGCACGGGATGGGGCGACCTGATGACGAGTGCGACCGAGGCGTTCTTCGACGGCCTGGCCAATCGCCGGCACGAGCCGCTCCTGGAGAAGGTGAGCGGGTGCCTGCGGGTCGACCTGGACCACGGCAAGAGGGTCGACCACTGGTTCATCACCATCAAGGAGGGCGACGTCAGTGTCGCGCGCGAGGGCGGGGAACCGAGCACCATCTTCTACGCGCCGGCGGCGGTGTTCGAGAAGATGGCGACCGGCGAGATGAACGCGATGGCGGCGATGCTGCGCGGCGAGGCGGCGACCACCGGCGATCTGGAACTGGCCGTTCTGCTCCAGCGACTGCTGCCCGGCCCGCCGACGTCGACCGGCCCCTGCAGACTCGCCCACAGCGCCGCGGCGAATCCCGACCTCGTGCGGCGGGGCGCTCCCCGGATCAGCGCCGGGTATCCGATCTCGACCGAACTGACCGTCGACTCGACGGCGGCCCGCGCTGCGGAGCGGAGGTAGGCCATGGAATCGACGGTGAACATCCTCGACGGCAACACCTTCGTGGTCAGCGACAGCAGCGGCGACATCGAGGCCTCGCCGGCGGAGCCGACCGGCATGTTCTCCTACGACACCCGCTTCCTGTCGACCTGGGTGATGACTATCAACGGCGACCGACTCAGTCCGCTGTCCATCGACGACCTGCACTACTTCCAGACCCGTTTCTTCCTCGTCCCCGGGCCCGGGACGGTGTACTCGGACAACAAGCTGTCCGTGGTTCGCAAGCGCACCGTGTGCGAGGGCTTCCACGAGGTGCTGACCGTCTTCAACCACGGCGACGAAGCGGCCGAACTCACCATCCACCTGGAGGTCGGCTCCGACTTCGCCGACCTGTTCGAGGTGAAGGACTCGCTGGAAAAGAAGGGTAAGTACAGCGCCACGGTCGAGTCGGACCGGCTGGTCCTCGGGTACGAGCGGCAGACGTACAACCGGCAGACCATCATCTCCACCTCCACCAAGGCGAAGCTCGACAAGCAGGGAATCACCTTCAAGTTCCGGGTGGAGCCCGACGGCAAGTGGGAGACCGAGATCCAGGTCGACGCGGAGATCCGCGGACTGGCCGGCCGGGAGGTGCACGTCGGTCATGCCTGGGGCAGTGGTCGCAGCCGCAGCATGCCCGAGATGGTGCAGGACCTGGAGGCGTGGGTCGGCAAGGCTCCGCGCCTGGAGTGTGACTGGGACCCGTTGAAGCGGACCTACCGGCGCAGCCTGATCGACCTGGCCTCGCTGCGATTCTCCCCCACCATCGCCCGCAGCCGGGCACTGCCGTCGGCGGGGCTGCCCTGGTTCATGACGATGTTCGGCCGGGACAGCATCCTGACCAGCCTGCAGACGCTGGCGTTCACCCCGGAACTCGCGGCGACCACTCTGACCGTGCTCGGCGAGTGGCAGGGCAGCCGGCTGGACGACTTCCGCGACGAGGAGCCCGGGAAGATCCCGCACGAGCTGCGGTACGGGGAGATGACCGCGTTCGAGGAACGGCCGCATTCCCCGTACTTCGGGACGGCCGACGCCACCCCGCTGTTCGTGATCCTGATGGACGAGTACGAGCGGTGGACCGGCGACGCGAAGCTGGTCAAGCGGATGGAGTACGAGGCCCGGGCGGCACTCAACTGGATCGACGAGTACGGCGACCTCATGGGCAACGGCTACATCTCCTACCAGCGTCGCAACGAGGACACCGGCCTGGAGAACCAGTGCTGGAAGGACTCCTGGGACGCGATCTCCTTCCGGGACGGCACCCTGCCGAAGTTCCCGCGGGCCACCTGCGAGCTGCAGGGCTACGCGTACGACGCGAAGATTCGCGGCGCCCGGCTGGCCCGGGAGATCTGGAACGATCCGGCGCTGGCCAGCCGGCTGGAGAACGAGGCGGCGGACCTCAAGCGCCGGTTCAACGAGGACTTCTGGGTGGAGAACGGGGAGTACTTCGCGCTGGCCCTCGACGGCGACGGGCGCAAGGTCGACACGCTCTCCTCGAACATCGGTCACCTGCTGTGGAGCGGCATCGTGGAGCCGGACAAGGCCAACGCGCTGGCGAGGCACCTGATGGGTCCGCGGCTGTTCTGCGGCTGGGGGATCCGCACGCTGGCCGAGGGCGAGGTGCGGTACAACCCCATCGGGTACCACGTGGGTACCGTCTGGCCGTTCGACAACTCGTTCATCGCCTGGGGACTGCGCAGGTACGGGTTCAAGGACGAGGCGGCCCGGGTGGCGGCCGGCATCCTGGACGCGGCGGAGTTCTTCAACGGCCGCCTGCCCGAGGCGTTCGCCGGGTACCGGCGCGAAGAGACCATGTACCCGGTGCAGTACCCCACCGCGTGCAGCCCACAGGCCTGGTCGACCGGGGCGCCGATGTTGCTCGTACAGGTCATGCTCGGCCTGGAGCCGGTGGGCGACCACCTGGTGGTCGAGCCGGTGCTGCCGGAGGGCATCGGCCACATGGAACTGCTCGACATCCCGGGCCGCTGGGGCCATCTGGACGCGTTCGCGCGCGGCCGGGTCTCGGTGAATGCCCAGGCCGGCCTGCGACCGCAGCTCGGGGTCACCCTGCCGCAGATATCCCGGCACTGACGCCGCGGTAGCACCGCCCCACGATCCCCGCCCGCCGTCGCTGGAGACGGCGGGCGGTCACTCGCGTACCCGGGTCAGGCGGAGCCGTTGCCGGCCGGTACCGCCATCCGCGAGCCCTCGCTCGTCCAGCTCCGCACGTAGGTGGCCGCGCTCAGCCGGTCGACGTCGTCGAGGTTCAGGACGTCGGTCACCAACTCCACGAGCGTGGTCTCGTCCCGCTGCTCCCCGGCCGGCACGTGGCTGTCCAGTGCCGTGTGTACCAGGGTGCGCAGGGACTCCTCCCGGCTGCCTCGCCCGCCGATGGGTGGTGCGCTGGCGGCGGGCAGCGTGTCGCTGAGCGGCCCGGTGGCGCGGGCCGCCGGGCCGGCGATCGGCGCCGGGCTGACCGCCGCGGTTCCCCGCTGGGTGGCCGCCGACCGGCGGGTACGCTCCCGACGCGCCGGTTCGTCGCCGGGGATACCCGGCGCCGCCGGCTCTGACGGCCGGACAAATCCGAGCTCCTCCAGGCTCCGGCGCAACGAGGGGTCGAGGACCTGCGCCGACTCGGCCCGAGCGACGGCCCGGATCGGGGTGGGCATGATCGGGCTCTCGATGGTGGGGCTGTCGATGCCGCGAGCGGCCTCGGGCGTCACCGCGGCGGTCGGCACATCCTCAACAGCCTGCGCCGGGGGGCTCACGGCGACTTCCGGCGCCGGGTCCGGTGGCGCGGGGACCACCGGTGCGGAGACCGCCAGCGCGGAGTCCAGACCCAGCCGGGCGGGCTGCAGGTCCGCCGCGATGAGCGCGGTCAGCCCGTCGTAGTCCGCGCCCTCGGCCAACCGGGTGGCGATCTCGTCGAGGTCGTACACCGCGATGGCGATGTCCGCCGTGTTCGGATCGACCGCCGCACGGATCTTGCGGTGCAGCACCTTCGAGATCGCCGCCTGCCGGCGTTCCCGGCGGACCTCGGAGCGGGCCGCCGCCAGCGAGTCGTACAGGCCCAGCCCGGGCTCGGCCTTGGCCATGCTTTTCGCGCGGTGGGTGAGCCAGGGGTGGCGCAGCCAGTGGCCGACGACCTCGTAGGCCGGCGTGGTGGGCGGCAGGTCACCCTTGGCGCGCAGCCGGTCGCGGCGCTGGTTCTCGGTGTGCATCAGCCACACCAGGTAGCCGAGCGCCGACATGCCGGCGAAGAACCCGCCGAGGAGGTGGTTCGCGTGTGCCAGCCAGTTGAACGCCACGGCGCCCGCGGCGATGGCCACGGACAGCAGCCGTGAGGCGACCGCCCGCTCACCGAGCCGCCGCCGCACGTCGGCGTTGGCGAGCACCACGATGCCGCCCAGTTCCAGTGCGCCGACCGCCGGCACGGCGGCGGCCAGCGGGATGTGCAGCGTCTCCACGGCTCCGGACACCTGCCCGGCCAGCGCGACCAGCAGGACGACGAAGTAGAAGCCCTGGCGCATGACGGAGGTGCGCCGGACCGTGCGCTGGAGGTGCGCGTCCATCTCCAGTTCGGCCACCGGCAGGTCGGACCGCCGGCTCGCGTGGTTCGACATCCCGGTCACCGTGCCCTCTCCAAGTGCTGCCCGACGGCGTCCTGACCGGCGGGCAGCGGGTAGCCCCGGGCTGCCAGGAACTCCACCAGCGCCAGGTCGACAGAGCTCTGCACGGTGGTGTCGTTGTCGTTGACGAACCGGTGGAGCAGCGCTTCGACCTCCACCCGTACCCTCGTGTTGAGCTGCACCCTCGACCAGCGCGACCGTCGCGCCGGCATCTCAGGTCCGGTTACCCGTCCCACGCTCACCCCTCGGCTAGCCGAATTGCTAGCGGAGACGCTAGCAAGCCTCGCGTTCGGGACGTCGAGGGACACGCCGCCGCTCCCGGTTCGTAGAGTGGGGGTATGCCTCGCACCATCGCGACCACGAACCGTGTCGACCGCGACCACCTGGTCGAATTCCTCAGCACCCGGCACCGGGCGATCCTGTCCACCACCCGCGCCAACGGCCGGCCACAGTTCTCGCCGGTCTCCTGCGGGGTGGACACCGCCGGACGGGTCGTGATCTCCACCTATCCGGAACGGGCCAAGGTGACCAACGCGCGCCGTGACCCACGCGTGTCGCTGTGTGTCCTGTCCGACGAGTGGAACGGGCCCTGGGTGCAGGTCGACGGCCGCGCGGAGGTGCTCGACCTGCCCGAGGCGATGGAGCCGCTGGTCGAGTACTTCCGGTGCATCTCCGGCGAACACCCGAACTGGGACGAGTACCGCGAGGCGATGCTCCGGCAGGGCAAGTCGCTCATTCGGGTCACCATCGAGGAGCGGGGCCCGATCGCGACGGGCGGCTTCCCGGCCCGCCTCGCCGACGACTGATCCCGCCGCGCGGCCCCGGCCGGAGCCGACGGTCGCCTCCACTCTCCTACCGGCCGCGTCTCTTCGAGCGGCCCGCGCCATTCCCGACGTCCGCGCCGGTGTGTCTCAGGTGGACGGTGAGCGACGTCCCGCCCCGGACGACGGGAAATACCCCCGCGACATTACCTAATTCATGGTTTAAACTATCATCCTTATTTACTGCGTGAGGCATGCTTGTCGTCAAGACCCCCGTCCGGACGCACAGGTGTGCTGGTGAGGACGAGCCTCGGAGAGATGGAAGGCGATGGAATCGAAGCGCACCACGGTCCGCGACCTGCGCCGCCACAACCGGGCCGCGCTGCTGTCGAAGCTGTTCTTCGACGGTCCGCTCAGCCGTCACGAACTGAGCCACCTCACCGGGTTGAGCGCGGCCACGGTGAGCAATGTCACGGCCGAACTGGTCGAGGAGCGGCTGATCGTCGAGGCCGGCCTCGTCGAGTCGGACGGCGGCCGGCCACGTGTCCTGCTTCGCGTCGATCCGGCTTACGGGCACGTCATCGGCATTGACGTCGGCGAGACCGGCGTCAAGGTGGAACTGTTCGACCTCGCCATGACCCGACTGGCCACTGTGGACCACCCGCTCTCCGGCCCCCGCCCGGATCCGGCCACCATCGTCGCGCAGATCACCTCCGGCCTGCGTGAGGTCATCGTGCAGGCGGGAATCGAGGAGCGCAGCGTCCTCGGGGTCGGCATCGGCATCCCGGGCACCGTCGAGCAGGGGCACACCGTGCTGGTGCACGCGCAGACGATCGGTTGGGACGCCGTCGCCCTGGAGCAGATGCTGCGGGCCAGCGGGATCGACCTGCCGCTGTTCTTCGAGAACGGGGCGAAGACCCAGGGACAGGCCGAGATGTGGTTCGGCGCCGGCCGTGGTGCCCGGCACGCGGTGATCGTGCTCGTCGGTTCGGGCGTGGGAGCCGCCGTCATCACCCACGGCAGCACGTACCGCGGCGCCACGAGCAGCGCGGGCGAGTGGGGGCACACCACCATCATGTACGGCGGCCGGCCGTGCCGGTGCGGGTCGCGCGGTTGCCTGGAGGCGTACGTCGGCGCGGAGGGCATCCTGGACCGGTACCGGCAGGCCCGGGCCGGCCGGGCGGTACCGGGCGACGACGAACAGTCCAGCCTCGACGCACTGCTGGCCGCGGCCGGGCGTTCCAAGACGGCCGCCAAGGTGCTCGACGAGACCACCGGCTACCTGGGTGCCGGCATCGCCAACCTGATCAACTTGTTCAACCCGGAGCGCATCGTGCTGGGTGGCTGGGCCGGTCTGGCTCTGGGTGGCCAGATGCTGCCGCAGATCCGGCAGGCCGCCGAGGCGCACGCGCTGCGGCATCCGCTCGGCCAGACCTCCATCGAGCTGTGCCAACTGGGTCCGGACGCGGTCGCGTTCGGCGCCGCGACGCTGCCGGTGGCGGCGTTGCTCGCGGAGGGCGGCCGGGCGCGCGAGGGCCGGCGCGGGGTGGCCACCTACACCGGCGCCGACGTGCCCACGCAACGCTCTCGCATGAGCACCACCCCCGCCTGAGCGGGCACGGGTCGGCCGGCCCCGGCACCAACCTCTCCTGAGCGTGCGTCGGGCCGGCCGACGCACTCCGGCACGACTCCCGCCCGAGCGGGCACGGGCCGGCTGGCCGGCCCACCCTCGATGGATGGGCCGGCCGCCGGTGGGTGGACCGGCCCGGCCGCCGATCCGCTCATGCCCGCCCGCGACTCAGGTCGGCGTGTTCCATTGCTGGTTGGCGCCGCCGGTGCAGGTCCAGATCTGTAGCGGGGTGCCGTCGGCGGAACTGGGCCCGGTGGCGTCCAGGCACTTGCCGGACCCGGTGTTGATGAGCTGGGTACCGCTGTGTTGCCACTGTTGCGCGGCGGTGCCGTTGCAGTCGTAGATCTGAACCTTCGTGCCGTTGGCGGTGCCGGCGGCGGCGACGTCGAGGCACTTGCCCAGGGCGCGGATGGTGCCGTCGGTACCCACCGTCCACTGTTGAGCGG
>DASXOA010000405.1:0-4442 GCA_036494675.1 Rugosimonospora sp. | reverse complement strand
CGCCAAGGCCGCCCGGGCCGGGTTGGTGCCGATCGACTGGAGCGACGATCCGCGGGACTGGTCGCGGCCGGGCGTCGGGTCGATCGTCTCGCATCTGCTCGCCGCCAAACCCGGGCAGATCCTGCTCTGCCACGACGGCGGCGGTGATCGCTCGCAGACCTACGCCGCACTGCAGACCGTGATCCCGGCGCTGCTGGCCAAGGGGTACACGTTCGTGTCGTTGTAACGCCGATGGGTGCATCCCCGCGCGGCCGAACCCCCGGCCGCGCCGCCCGACCGGCACGTACGGCCGCGTCCTGACGCCGGATCACCGGCCGGTCATGCCGGCCAGCACGGAGCGAATGGTCACGCGCAATCGCTCGCGCCCGGCGGCGGTGCCGGCCGGCGGCGACAGCTGCGCTCCGGCGCCGGCGAGGCGGTCGAACAGCAGCCCGTCCAGGCAGGCGACCAGGTCGGCGGCCTGTTCCTGCGGCCGCGCCGCCCCGGCACGGTGCAGCAGATCGGCCGCCATCGCGCGGAACGGGACCCCGGCGGTGAGCAGGGCGCGCAGGTGCGGGCTGCGGGCCGCCTCCAGCAGGCAGGCGTACCGGGCCAGGGCGTAGCGGCGGCGCTCGACCAGCATCGCGTCGATCGCGGCGGCCATCGACCGGGCCAGGGCATCGAGTTCGGCGGGCCCCAGCGGCGGCCCGTCCGTCGCGGCTCCCGCAGGTGCGTCGGGGGTGCTCGCCCGCGCCGCGGCCCGGCTCCGGCCGCGTTTCCCGGCTGAGCCGGCTGGCGACTCCGTCGCTGAGCCCGCCTCGGCCTGCGCGAAGGCGGCCTGATCCACGACGACCAGGTGCGCCACCACCGCCTCCAGCAGCGCCGCCCGGGTGCGGAAGTAGTACGACGTCGAGCCGACGGGCAGCCCGGCCGCCTCGTCCACCGCCCGGTGCGTGAGACCACGGATCCCGTGATCGGCGATGACGGTCACCGCCGCCTCGGCGATCGCCTCGCGCCGGCTGGCGGTCGCGGCCATGGCACCTCACACTCCAATCCTCTACGTGTGTAGAGTACTGTCTCTACAACTGTAGAGGAGGCGGGTATGCGGCAGGCGGTCGTCGTCGGCGCCGGAATCGGCGGGCTGACCAGCGCCCTGGCTCTGATCCGGGCGGGCTGGCAGGTGCGGGTGCTCGAGCGCGCCGACCTTCCGGGCGAGGTCGGCGCCGGCATCACGCTGTTCCCCAACGCGCTGCGCGGGCTGGACGCGATCGGGGTCGGTGACCGGATCCGCGCGCTGCCCTCCGGGCGGATCGCCGGCCCCGCCGGCATGCGCGACCCGTCCGGACGCTGGGTCGTGCGGGTCGACGACCAGGAGCCGATCCAGGACATGTACGCGCTGCACCGGCAGGACCTGCACGCCGCCCTGGCCGGTGCGCTCCCGGACGGAGTCCTCTCGCCGGGAGCGGAGGTCGTCCGTACCTGGGCCGGAGCCGACCGCGTCGACATCGAGTACCGCGCCGGCGGCCGCGACGAGCGGCTCCACGCGGACCTGTTGGTCGGCGCCGACGGGCTGCGCAGCCGGCTGCGCGCCGAGCACTGGCCGGCGCACCCGGGCCCGGCGTACGCCGGCTACACGACCTGGCGAGGCGTCACCCCGCAGCCGGCCGGGATGGCCGCCGGTAGCGGGGAGACCTGGGGCAGGGGCAGCCGCTTCGGCGTGATCCCGCTGGGCGATGGCCGGGTGTACTGGTTCGCCACGGCGACCGCCCCGGCGGGGGAGCGCCACCCGGACGAGCCTGCCGACCTGCTGCGCCGCTTCGCGGGCTGGCATCCACCGATTCCCGAACTGATCACCGGCACCGATCCCGCGGACGTGCTGCACCACGACACGTACGAGCTCCGTACGCCGCTGCCCGGCTACGTCACGCACCGCGTGGCCCTGATCGGGGACGCGGCCCACGCGATGACTCCGGATCTCGGGCAGGGTGCCTGCATGGCGATCGAGGACGCGGTCACTCTCGCCGCGGCGGTGGCCGGCGACCTCGCGCTGCCCGACGCGCTGCGCCGGTACGACGGGCAGCGCCGGCCGCGTACGCAGTCGCTGGTGCGGATGTCGCACCGGATGAGCCGCTTCGGGCAGGCTCACGGCCCGGTCTCCGGCCCCGTGCGCGATCTCGCGGTCCGGCTCACTCCGGTCGGGGCGGCCGCCCGCGGCATGCGGCGGATCACCGGCTGGGTACCGCCGCCGATCGACGCGCCGCAGCCCTGAGTCCGCGTCTCTGAGCCGGCCGCCCCGGGCGTGCGTCTGTGACGCCGGCCGCCCCGAGTTCGCCGGCCCGAGGCGGCCGTTGCCGGTTGCCCGGAACCCAAACCGGGGCCGGTGAGGATGGAACCCAGCATCCTAGGATGGCTTAGGGGTAGCGACGCGGGTCACCTGCCGTCATCGCGGCCAGGCCGCGACGACGGACGCGTCGCAGCGGTGCGGGGTCAGAGCGGTGCGGGGAGGCTCAGGGAGCGGAGTTCATCAGGTCGACGGCGCTCTGCTGGCGGGCCGCGTCGAGGCTGTCCACCGGTCCGGCCCAGTGCAGCCCGTACGCGTCCAGTGCGGTGCGGTCGCCCGCGTACGCGGCGTTGGCCTGGCGGGACAGGTAGGCGTTGTAGGGGTGGCCGGAGACCAGGGCGTTCAGGGTGCGCAGACCCCGGACGTACACCCCCTTGAAGGTCGGGCCGTCGGCGCCGCAGCCGGCCGTCTCGCACGGCTCCCGCAGGATTCCGCCCGGGTTGAGCGTCGGGTCGGACGTGGACGCGTCCGCCAGTTGCCGCGCGACGGTGAGCAGGCTCTGGTTGCCGGTCGCGCGGTACAACTCGGCCAGCCCGGCCAGCGGGACACCCTGGTTGTACGACCAGGCGGTCTGGCCGTTGTTGTGGCAGGAGCCGTCGATGCCGTCGTTGATGAGGTGCGAGCCGTTGATCATGCCGGTACCGGCGAACCACGCCCACTCCGCGTTGGCCCGTTGCAGGTACGCCGTGTCGCCGGCGATCCGGTTGTGCAGTGCGGCGTCGAGTTGCAGGAACAGGCTGTTGGCGATGGCGTTCTTGTAGGTCTTCGCGGTGCTCCACCAGATGCCGCCGCCGCAGACCGTGTCCCAGTACCGGTTCATGTAGTCGGCGTCGGCGCGGGCGGTGGTCAGGTACCGGGTGTCGCCGGTCAGGTCGTACGCGTCGACCCAGGCCAGTCCCCACCACCCGGTGTCGTCGAGGTACCCGTTGGTGAAGTTGCCGTTCATCGATCCCAGTTGCCGGTTGTACGTGTTGGCCACGGCGTACTGGTAGCTGCCCATGCCGGTGACCCGGATGTTGTCGATGATCGCGGTGAGCGCGTTCGCGGAGTTCCACCAACCGGTCGTGTCGAACAGGCCGGTCCCGTTGTTGTACGACATCATCAGCGCGGTGGCCGCCGCGGTCGCCCGGTTGCCGGCGTTCCATGTCGCGCGGGCCCACGCGGTACAGGCGATCTCGGCGCGGTTGCCGGCCTTGCCGCAGGCCCGCAGCGCGCCGACGCCCAGGTTGGCCCAGTCGTCCACGTTGTACATCAGGGTGCGCCACCCGGTCTGCCCGGAGGGGATGGTGGTGTCCCCGAGCTTGCTGCCCGATGACCAGGTGCGGCCGCCGTCGAACGACCGGTCGAGCCAGACTTCGTCGGTCGGGCTGCCGCCCGCGATGGCGGCCCAGCCCATCGCGTCGGCGTCGTCGATGTGCAGGGTGATCTGCCGCGAGTAGATGGTGGCGCTCACCGGTACCCGGTCGCCAGGGGACAGGGCCGGGTCGCGGGCGTCGCAGTACCTGTTGCAGATGCCGGACGCGGCATGCGCGGCCTGGGTGCCGGCGGTGACCTGCCCGAGCAGGATCGCGACCGCCAGTGCTGCGGCGCCGACCGTGGCGGCGCGTCGGGACGAAGGCATGATGGCTCCGGATCTGTCGGTGCGGGTCATCGGAGAGCGCTCTCATGATCGTCCGGCGCAACGATCAATGTCAATAGATTGGGTATCGAGATCCGCAAGTCCGTCGATCCACCGATTCCCTCCTCGCGGGTAGCCCCCTACGGTGTGTCTCGAAGTCGGGTTTGGGGTCCTTGGGCGCGCGGGTTGGTCGGTGAGAAAGTGTCGGGGGTGTGTGGCACGGTGTCGGTCGTGGGCAGGTATACGGGTTTCCGGTTCACGTTGGATCCTTCACCCGAGCAGGTAGTGATGTTGTGGCGTCATGCCGGTGCGGCCCGGTTCGCCTACAACCAGTGCTTGCGGCTGGTGAAGGACGCGTTGGACGCCCGGGCTGGTGGTGATGTGTCGGTGGTGGTGCCGTGGTCGGCCTTCGACTTGATCAACCTGTTCAATGGGTGGAAGCGGTCGGCTGACGCTGGTCGGGTACTGGTCGCGGATGCGGGCGGGTCTGTTGAGGTGGTGGCG
>DASXOA010000404.1:0-3629 GCA_036494675.1 Rugosimonospora sp. | reverse complement strand
ACGCGGATCGCGCCCAGCAACTCCTCGGGCTCGGCGCTCTTGCCGAGGAATCCGCTGGCACCGTGGCGCAGCGCCTGGAACACGTACTGGTCGATCTCGAACGTGGTGAGGATGAGCACGCGTACCCCGGCGAGGTCGTCGTCCTCGGTGATCAGCCGGGTGGCGGTCAACCCGTCCATCTCTGGCATCCGGATGTCCATCAGCACCACATCGGCGCGGTACCGGCGGGCCAGGTCGACGGCCTCGCGCCCGGTCGACGCCTCACCCACCACCTCGAGGTCGGGTGCGGTGCCGATGAGGAGCCTGAAGCTGCCGCGCAGCAGCGGCTGATCGTCGGCGATCAGAACCCGGATCGTCACGGCGCACCACCGGAAAGGCGCGCGGAATGCTCGCCTGCGCCACAACCCGGCTCCGGCTGTGCTCCCGCGGTAACACGTGGCGGGTGCTCGGCTCCCGGGGGAGTGGTGAGGGGCAGCGTGGCGGTGACCCGGAAACCGCCGGGGCGCCGGCCGGCGTGCAGGCTGCCGCCGAGCGCCGCGACCCGTTCCCGCATCCCGACGATGCCGTGCCCCGGTCCGTCGCGCCGCATGCGATCCGGGCCGGGGGCGGGGCCGGCGCCGCTCACGTCGTTGTCCACCACGATGCGCAACGCGGTGGGCTGGTAGTCCAGCCGCAGCCGGGCGGTCACATTGCCCGCGTGCTTGCGGACGTTGGTCAGGGACTCCTGGATGACCCGGTACGCGGTCAGGTCGGTGGCCGGCGGCAGGCGGCGTACCGCGCCCCCGGTCTCGTCCTCGACCCGCAGCCCCCAGGCGCGGAACGAGGCGACCAGGCCGCCCAGGTCGGCCAGGCCGGCGGTGGGCCGGGTCGGCGCGTCCGGCTCGTCGGCATCCCGCAGCAGTCCGATCGTGTCGCGCAACTCCTCCAGTGCGGTGCGGCTGGCCTGCCGGATGTGGACCAACGACTGGCGTACCTGGTCCGGTTGCTCGTCCAGCACGTGGCCGGCCACCCCGGCCTGCACGTTGATCAGGGCGAGGTGGTGGCCGACCACGTCGTGCAGGTCGCGGGCGATGCGCAGGCGCTCGTCGGTAACCTGGCGCCGGGCCTCACGCTCGCGGTCGTCCTCAGCGCGCCGCACCCGTTCCTCGACCTCGGCCAGGTAGGCGCGGCGGTTGCGGGAAGAGTCGCCGGCGGCGACGGCGAGACCTCCCAGCGCCGCGAGGGCCACGTTCTCCGCGCCGATCCAGGAGGACGGCTTGAACAGGATGTGCGCGCCGCCGAGCGCCAGCACGGCCAGCCCGCCGATGAGCAGCGCACGGCGCCGGGCACTGGCCTCCGCGACCGTGTACAGCGCGATCAGCGGAGCGGCCAGCAGCAGCGCGCCCTCGTGGCCGGCCATCGGCGCCAGGTACGCCTCGGCGGCGACGGACGAGGCCACGAGCACCGGGAACGGCCACCGGCGCCGCACCACCAGCACACCGCAGGCCACCGCCGCGAGGACGGTGGTGCCACCCACCGGATCCCGCCCCTGCGGCGGTCCCGCCACCGCGGCCAGCAGGACGACCGCGAACAGAACCGCCGCGATCGCGATGTCGGCGTGCGGCTGGCGGTGAGCCGCGCGGCGCAACCGGCGCAGTGCGCCGAGTCCCGCACGGTAACCCTGGTCCGCCCTCACGCCACCACGGTAGGCGCCGGGCGGCCGCGATGGCGTCGCCCGGACACGGTAACGGCGGCGTACCGCGACCGCGGTATGGCCGTCGCGCCGCGCCCCGGGCGCGGTACCGCCAAGATGCCGCGGCCGGGGGACGACCGTCGGGCGCTGCCAGACCATCGTTGAACAGGCAGTGGACGTCGCCGTGCCTGGGGCGCGGCGCGTCCGCGAGACATGATCGGGAGAGGATTTCGTGATGGCAGACCCAACGTCCGGTGGCCGGCGATGAGTGTGGTCGCGGCGCGCGGACTGACAAAACACTTCGGCGGGGTACGGGCGGTGGAGGACCTCACCTTCGACGTACCGGAGGGGCAGGTGACCGGGTTCCTCGGCGCCAACGGGGCGGGCAAGACCACCACCCTGCGGATGATGGTGGGACTGGTCCGGCCGACCGCCGGGCAGGTACTGATCGACGGCCGGCGCTACGACCGGCTCCCCGCGCCGCGCCGCACGGTCGGGGCGGTGCTGGAGGCGACCGGGTTCCACCCGGGTCGCCGCGGTCGGGATCATCTGCGCATCGTGGGCCAGGTCGACGGCGTGTCGCGTACCCGGATCGATGAGGTACTGGACCAGGTGGGCCTTTCCGACGCCGCCGACCGGCGGGTGGGCGGCTACTCGCTGGGCATGCGGCAACGGCTGGGCCTGGCCGCCGCGCTGCTCGGCGATCCCCGGGTACTCGTGCTCGACGAGCCGGGCAACGGGCTCGATCCGGCCGGCATGGCCTGGCTGCGTACGCTGCTGCGCGACCTGGCCGGCCGCGGGTGCGCCATCGTGGTCTCCAGCCACGTACTGGCCGAACTCGCCCAGACCGTCGACCAGGTGCTGATCCTCAACGCCGGCCGGCTGCGGTTCGCCGGCCCGCTGTCCACGCTCACCGCGACCGGTACCTCCCTGGAGGCGGCCTTCCTGCGGCTGACCGAGCCGGCCGCGCAGGAGAGCCCCGTCCCCACCGATCTCGACACGAGGAGCGCACGGTGACCGGCCTGATCGGCAACGAACTGCTCAAGCTGCGCACCATCCGCAGTCCGTGGCTGCTGCTGGCCGCGGCGCAGGCCGTCATCATCGCCGGCGCCAGCGGGCGGCTGCGCAACGGCGACGTGCACGATCCCGCCGCCGCGGCGGGTGCGGTCGCCCATGTCGGCCTGACCTCACTGTTCCCGCTCGCGCTGGGAATCGTCGCGGTCGCCGGCGAGTACCGGCACCGGACCATCACCGACACGTACCTGAGCACTCCCCGCCGGGGCCGGGTCGTCGGAAGCAAGCTCGGCCTCTACACCGTGGCCGGGGCCGGCTTCGGCGTCGCGGGCTCGGTGACGGCGCTGCTCACCGCCGCGATCTGGCTCGCGGCCCGGGGCGGCTCCCTGGATCTGTCCGACGGGCGGCTGTGGCACACCCTGGTCGGTGGCATCGCCTCGAACGCGCTGTTCGCCGCGATCGGTGTCGGCGTCGGGGCGCTGATCCGCAATCTGGCCGGTGCTCTCGCCGGGGCACTGGCCTGGATCGCGCTCGTCGAGGGGGTCGTCGGTCAGTTGCTGGGCGATGCCAGCAGGTGGCTGCCGTTCACCGCCGGTGCGGCGCTGGGCCGGCTGCCCATGGGCGGTACGGACGCGCTGCCGCAGTGGGGCGGAGGACTGCTACTCGCCGGCTATGCCGCCGTCTTCGCGACGGTGGCGGTGTCGACCAGCGTCCGGCGGGATGTGGCGTGACGCCGTACGGGCGGGCCGTCAGCGGGATGGTGGGGCCGGCGGCGCACGGGGGCCGCCGGTCTTTCCGGCCAGTTACCGGTATTCGCGGATGGGTATGGCGTCGTTGTTGATGAGGGTGAAGATGCGGCGGTATTCGTTGACTTCGTTGGGTTCTTCGAGGTAGAGGGCGCCGACGTGGGATTCGAGGTAGACGACGTCGGGGTCTTCGGGGT
>DASXOA010000403.1:0-3271 GCA_036494675.1 Rugosimonospora sp. | reverse complement strand
CCAGCGGGGCGGGGTCATCAGCCCAGACGAGGGCAGCCTGGGCAGCCTGGCTCCCGAGGACCTGGACCGGATCATGCAGCGGGTGGAAGGCGAGGCGGCCCGGATGGGCGTGCTGGTCGAGGACCTGCTGCTGCTGGCCCGGCTGGACCAGCAGCGGCCGATCGAGCACCGCCCGGTCGACCTGCTCGTGCTGGCGGCCGACGCGGTCCAGGACAGCCGGATGATCGCGCCCGGGCGGCCGGTCACGCTCGACGTGGAGCCGGGCAAGGCGTTCCTCATCAACGGGGACGAACCCCGGCTGCGGCAGGTCATCGGCAACTTGATGAGCAACGCCCTGAAGTACACCCCGGACGACAGCCCGATCGAGGTCCGGCTGCGCTCCGGTCTGATGCCGGGCCATCCGCCCTTCCCGGGCGGTCCGGCCCCGTCGGTGGCGGCGGTGGTCCTGGAGGTGGCCGACCAGGGGCCAGGACTGACCCCAGAGCAGACCGAGCGGGTGTTCGAGCGGTTCTACCGGGCCGACACGCACCGGAACCGCAACAGCGGCGGCAGCGGGCTCGGCCTGGCCATCGTCAGCGCGCTGGTGGCGGCGCACGGCGGCACGGCCACGGTGGAGTCGGAGCCGGGCCAGGGCGCCACGTTCCGCATCACGCTGCCGCTGGCCCCGGACGCGGCGGCCAGCGAGGCGGACCAGGACGAGGCGGGCCAGGGCGGCGCCGAGTCGGACACGGTCTCGTTCGGGTCCTAGCCGGCCAGCACAGCATGAGCTACGCGGGCGAAGCCCGCGTAGGGGGCCCGGGGCAATGCCGCTCAGCTTGAGCTGGTCATGACGGTGCCGGTGGCCGGGGCGGGGCCGACCGGACCGAGATGCATTGCAGGTCAACCCGGTATGCGAGCATGGCGCAGCCCCGGCGGGATTCGCCCGAAAACGCATATCGGCGGTGCTTGTCGTTGATCCTGTTCCGGAGGTCGCCGGCAGGGCGACCGGTGACGGTGCGCGGGGGCCGGTTGTCAGGTGCCAAGGCTCCGGCCACCATCGACGACGATGCGCTGGCCGGTGATGAATCCGGCGTCTTCGGAGGCGAGGAAGCTCACGGCGTGGGCGATGTCGCCGGGCGTTCCCATCCGCCCGGCGGGTACCGAGGCGAGGTAGGCATTGCGGATCTCGTCCGGGACGTCCGCGTGGCGCTCAACGGGGACGAGACCGCCAGGCGCACGCTGACCGAGGAGCTGAGCACGATCCGGCCGCCCTCGGTCATCGCGGCGGCCGCCGCCTGGGTGACGAACAGTTGTCCGGCCACGTTGGTCTGAAAGAGGCGATCGAAGTCGGCCTGGGTGATGGTTTCCAGCGCTCCGAAGTGCTCGACCCCGGCGTTGCTGACCAGCAGATCCAGGCCGCCGAACTCGGATACCACCGCGCCGACCAGCTCGTGGGTCTGCGCCACGTCACTGGCATCGGCCGGGAAAGCCGACGCGGCACACCCGTTGTCGCGGAGTTCGCCGACGAGCGCATCGGCGGCGGCCCGATCGGATCGATAGTTGACCGCGACTGTGGCTCCCTGGGAGGCGAGCCGCCGCACGATCGCGGCTCCGATTCCGCGGCTGCCTCCGGTGACCAGGACCCGCTTGCCCGCCAGGCTTGATGTCGATGTCATGGCGCACCTATGCTCTCTCTCCGTCTTCTTTGGATGTGAACAGTCCTTGGCCGCCCGTCCCCCATCGGAGCCGCCACCCAAACTAGTCAGGAATGTTTACTACTGTAGTCGTACAGCAGCACCGATGACAACAGCAACTGGTGCGAAGTCGCTGCGGGGCAGATGGCCCGTGCGGAACGCAGCGAGCGAGCGCTGCGCACGCGCCGCCGCGGTCGGGTCGGCGGCGATCTGGCTCGGCAGCGTTGACGTAGGGTGTGAACCTCGTGGGATCAGATGGGCGATGGAGCCGAGGGCGGCATGGACGACGAGCAGCGGGTTGATCTAGGGACGTCGTTGTTCATCCCGTACCGGTACACCGAGGACCGGATTTTCCGGGCCCTCCAGGATGCCGGGTTCGACGACTGGACCCTCGCCCAGTGCCGGGTGTTTCAACGCATCGCCCCGGACGGTTCGCGCCTCACGGACCTCGCTGACCAGGCGCAAATGAGCAAGCAGAGCGCCAGCGTGCTGGTCGATCAGCTGGAGCGCTTGGGCTATGTCCGCCGGGTCCCCGACCCCACGGATGGCCGCGCCCGGGTGATCGTGATCGAGGACCGTGGCCGGCGGGCGGTCGAGGTGGCCACGGCGACACTCGACGAGATCCTCTCGGAGTGGAAGACCTACCTGGGCACCCGCAACTTCACGTTGTTGCACCAGATCCTGGATCAACTCCGCGAGATCACCGACCCCTACGCGCGGTAAACCCGGCCGCGCCGAGCCGTCCGCCCCCGATTCCCGTTCGCCCCGGGCCGCCGGGGCCAGCGGTCACCGGCAGCTTCGCCTCCGCCTTGACATTAGTCAGCAACATTGATTAATTTAGTAAATGTTCCTGACGATTTTCCGGCGATGGACGGGTGGGTGCAGACCTGCGCTACCACCTCACGATGTCGGGAACACCCCACCGCGGGGCACCGGCGATCTTCACTCACACCGCACCCCTATCGAAGGGAAACACCATGTCCACTGTCATCACCGGAGCATCAGGTCACCTCGGCCGGCTCGTCGTCGATCAACTCCTCGCCGCCGGAACGCCGCCGGCGCAGATCGTGGCCACCGGCCGTGATGTTGACAAACTCACCGACCTCGCACAGAACGGGGTCACGGTGCGGCGCGCGGACTTCGCCGACCCGGGCACGCTCGACGAGGCGTTCGCAGGCGCCGACGCGATGGTGCTGGTCTCCACGACGACGGTCGGGGAGCGGTTCGACAACGCCCGCAACGCCATCGACGCGGCGGCCCGGGCGGGTATGTCCCAGATCGTGTACACCAGCATCGTCAACGCCTCGACCGCGCAGATGACGCTCGCTGACGAACATCGCCGCACCGAGGACTACCTGCGTGACAGCGGTTCGGCGTTCGTCATCCTGCGCAACGGATGGTACTTGGAGAATTACACCGACCAGCTCCCGATGATCAGCCAGTACCACGCATTGCTGGGCAGCGCGCACGACGGTCTCGTCAGCGCGGCCAGCCGACGCGACTACGCGGCCGCCGCCGCCGCGGTGCTGACGCAAGACGGGCACCTCGGAGCGACCTACGAGCTGGGCGGAACGCCGTTCACCCTGACCGAACTCGCC
>DASXOA010000402.1:0-2499 GCA_036494675.1 Rugosimonospora sp. | reverse complement strand
AACAAGCCGACGCGGCGTACGCCGACTACGTGGCGACGGGTATCCGGATGTATCTCCCGCTCTACCTGCTGCTGCGCGCGGAGGCCCACGCCGTGAACGGCGATCCAGAGCGCGCGGCGAACCTCGTACGAGAGGCGCGCGCCGTCAGTGTCGACACCGGCGACGTGTGCCTGAGCCCGCGGCTGACGTGCCTGGCCGAAACCCTCGTGCCGTCGACCACCACTGACGATTCCTCATGAGCCCCGGATTCAATGAGTCGTCGCAACACCTGATCGATTGGGGTGTTGCTCATGACGAGGTGGAACAAGTCGGTGCGGCCCAAGTTGAGGTCGATGGGGCCGCCGCCAGTGCGTCGCGACGTGCGTCGGGTGTTCTGGCGGGCCATCGGTGCCGGGGCGCATACCGCTGCGGCCTCGGCTGCAGCGGGTGTGTCGCAGCCGGCCGGGAATCGCTGGTTCGTCGACGCTGGCGGCGTGCCTCCGTTGCGATTGCAGGATCTGTCGAGTCGGTATCTGTCCTTCCGCGAGCGGGAAGAGATTGCGATTCTGTTCGCCCAGCAGCTCGGCGTGCGCGAGATCGCTCGCCGGCTGGGACGACATCCGTCGACGATCTCGCGTGAATTGCGTCGTAACGCCGCCACCCGCAGCGCCCGCTGGGACTACCGGGCCTCGGTGGCGCAGTGGCATGCCGAGCGACGTCTGGCCCGACCGAAGACTTCGAAGCTTGCTGGCGACAAGCGGCTGCACGATTACGTGCAGGACAAGCTCAGCGGCCCGGGACGGTGGAGCCCAGAACAGATCGCCCGGCGGCTCGCGGTCGATTTCCCGGACGATAGGTCGATGCGGGTCTCGCACGAGACGATCTACCGATCGCTGTATGTCCAGGGCCGCGGTGCGCTGCGTCGCGAGTTGACCGAGTGCCTGCGCACTGGGCGCGCGCTGCGCAAGCCGAAACGACGCGCCAACATCCGCGGCAAGCGATCCATCCCACCCGAGATCATGATCAGTGAACGGCCACCGGAGGTCGAAGACCGCGCCGTGCCCGGCCACTGGGAAGGCGATCTGATCGTCGGGAGCGGCCAGTCAGCGATCGGCACCCTGGTCGAACGCAAGACCCGATTCGTGATGCTGGTGCACCTACCGCGCCTGACCGAACTCGAGCACGGCGAGCGCGGCTGGAGCGGCCGCGGCGCCGAGGCGGTCCGCGATGCATTAGCCGAGACCATCACCACCCTGCCCCGTGAACTGCGACGAACACTGACCTGGGACCAGGGCTCGGAGATGTACCAACACGCCCAGCTCAAGATCGCCACCGGTGTCGAAATCTACTTCTGCGACCCACACAGCCCCTGGCAGCGCGGCACGAATGAAAACACCAACGGCCTGCTGCGCCAGTACTTCCCCAAGGGCACCAACCTGGCCGCTCACGGCGCCGACCATCTCGCCGAGATCGCTGCCGCCCTCAACGGCAGGCCCCGCAAGACACTCAACTGGCGAACACCGGCCGAAGCACTCAACCAAGAGCTACTGTCACTAACCAGCTAAGTGTTGCGACGACCGCGTGAATCCGCCTAGGTTGTCGAATTCGCGGTGGTGGAATCCGCAGAGCAGTGCGCCGTCGTCGATGGAGGTTCTGCGGCCGTGTTGCCATTCGGTGATGTGGTTGGCCTGGCACCAGGCTGGGCCGGTGGTGCAGCCGGGGAACGAACATCCTTTGTCCCTAGCGATCATGGCGAGGCGTTGGCCTTCGGTGAAGATGCGGTGTGCGGTGCCGTAGGCGGCGACGGGTTTCACTGTCGGGAACAGTCTGGTGGCCGGCGGTGTCGGGTCGGGTGGTCCGGTGGTGGGCGGCTCACTGCCGGCCGGGCCGGTGGCGGGTGTCTCGTTGTCGAGGATGACCGGGAAGATCCGGGCGTCGCCGATGCCGGCGAGCACCTGCTGGACGGGGATGAGCGCGCCGTGCCCGCTGCGGGCCAGCCCCGCACCGGTCTGCAGTTGTTCGGCGGTGAGGGTGTACAGGATCGTGGTGGTGACGCCGTTGCAGTCGCCGAGCCGCTCGGAGCGCAGCAGCATCGTCAGCGCGGCGAGCAGCCCGTCATGGCGCCGCTGCGCCGGGCTGCGCGGATCCTTCGACCCGTCCGCCTGAGGTTTGGGGGCGGCGGTCTTGTCCAACACGCTCAGTAAGGCTTCGGCGAACTCCGCGGTGCCCTCGAACGACCCGGAGACAGACCCGTCCGGGCGTTGCCGGAACGACAGGCCACGCTGCCGCTCCCGATACTTCGCGTCCTTCAACACACCGTCGGGATCCAACACTGAGCCGAGGTGGCGGGCGAGGAGCCGGAACTGGTCGAGCCCGAACCGGCGCGCATACCCAGCCAGTTCCGGTTCGACCTCCTCGAAGACCTCGTCCCGCAACTGCACCGGCAACCCCTGGATCGTCGAGCTGATCACCCGGGCATGCTCCGGCGAGATCGCCCCCTCCGCCAACGCCGCGGCGGTG
>DASXOA010000401.1:0-6679 GCA_036494675.1 Rugosimonospora sp. | reverse complement strand
CTCGACGGCCTCGTCCGGGTAGCCGACCGACAGCTTCATCAGGAACCGGTCCAGCTGCGCCTCCGGCAGCCGGTACGTGCCGTCCATCTCCACCGGGTTCTGGGTCGCCACGACGAGGAACGGCCGCGGTACCGGATGACGCACACCGTCGACCGTCACATACCGCTCCTCCATCACCTCCAGCAACGCCGACTGCGTCTTCGGCGACGCCCGGTTGATCTCATCAGCGATGACGATGTTCGCGAACACCGGACCCGGATGGAACTCGAACCCCCGCGACTGCTGATTGAAGATCGTCACCCCGGTCACGTCACTGGGCAACAGGTCCGGGGTGAACTGGATACGCCGCCAGTCACCGTGCACCACCGCCGCGATCGCCCGGGCCAGGGTCGTCTTCCCCACCCCCGGCACATCCTCGATCAGCAGATGCCCCTCGGCCAGCAACGCGGTCAACGCCAGACGCACCACCGCCGCCTTGCCCAGCACCACCGACCCGATGGCGTAGCCGAGCCGGCTGGCGAACGCCGCGAAACTGGCGACCTCTTCCTTGCTGGGAGCCTCGGTGCGGTACATGGGTGGGGACTGCGTCACTCTCGGTACTCCTTGCGGTGCTAGCACTTCGGTAGGTTCCCGATCGTGGCGCCGCTGTCGAGGTTGACCCACGCGTACGGGATGTAGTTGTTGCCGTTGAAGGGTATCCGCAGCCACTGGCTGGTCGTCCGGCCACCGTAGGGCCCGGCGTCGACCGTCTCTCCCGTCGTGTAGCACTGCACCTGCACCACCGCCGGGGCGAACTTCGCGCCGACCTCGTTGCCCTTGGTCTGGTTCGGGGTCTTGTACACCCAGATGCCCCCGGTGCTCGACCCGTGCCCGCAGTAGCTGTCGTCGGTGCAGACCACGGTGCCCGAGATCGTGGGGGTCGTCGCGGCGCCGGAGAAGCTCGCCGAACCGGCCTTGTTGGACGCGGTGACCGTGAAGTTGTAGGTGGTGGCCGGCAACAGCCCGGTGTGCTTGCCGCCGGTACAGGGGAACGAGCCCGGCGCCCCGCCGTTGAGCGCGATCGTGCAGGAGGTCGCGCTGCCGTTGCCGTTGACCGTGAACGGCACGTTGATCGCGTTGAAGCCGCTGGCCGACGCGGCACCGTGCGTGATCACCGGTACGTTGATGGTCTTCGCGGTCGCGGTCGCGGCCGGACCGTCGCCGGCCAGGTTGACCGCCTTGACGCTGACCTGCACGGTCGCCCCGTCGGCGAAGCCGCTCAGGGTCACCGAGGTGGCCCCGGTCACGTCCTGGCTCTTGCCGCCGGCGCTGACCACGTACTTGGTGATCTGCCGCCCGTTGTCGAGCGCCGGCTGCCAGGACACGCTGATCGCGCCCTTGGCGTCGACGGTCTGCGCACTGAGCCCCTTGGGTGCGGTGGGCACGGTGTAGGGCACCACGGAGTTGCTCGTCGGGGACGCCTTGGAACTGGCGCCCCTGTCGTTGACCGCGGTGACGGTGAACGCGTACTGGGTGCCGTAGGCGAGCTTGCCGGCCGGAATGGTCAGCGTGGTCGACCCGCTGGTCATCGGGTCCACGGCGGCACCACCGGAGACCGTGGCGATCGAGTACTGCACGATCTTGTGGCCCTGGCCGTTGGCGGCCGGCCAGTGCACGACCACCGACCCGTTCTTCTGCTCCTGCGCGGTCACGCTGGTCGGCGGGTCCGGCACGTCGGAGGTCGGTACCACCGGGTTGGCGGCGCGCTTCGGGCCGGCGCCCTTGGCGTTGACCGCGTACACGGTGAACCGGTACTCGTGGCCGTTGACCAGGCCACCGACGTCCAGCGACCGCTGCTTGGCACCCACCTCGTGCGGGGCGCCGCCGTCGCCCTCCACCACGTACTTCGTGACCGTCGAACCGTTGGCGGCGGCGGCGCCCCAGGTGATGTGCGCCGAGGCGTTGCCGGCCACGGCGGACACGTGCGTGGGCGCACCGGGCGGCCCGACCGGCGGGACCGGTGGCGGTGGGGGAGGAGGCGGGGGATTGGGCGGCGGATCCCCGCCGAGCACGTTGTTGGCGTACTTGTCGACGACCTTGACCCGGTTGTGGTTGTCGACCACCCGGGCGGTGGAGGAGTTGGGCGCGTTGATGAACAGGTGGTCGGTCTTGACCTGAAGCTCCAGCGAACCGCCCGCGTGCGGCACCGCGATCGTGTTGATCAGCGTGCCGGTCGCGTCGAGCACGTACACGGTGCCGCTGGCGTTGTCGGCGACGTAGAAGCGGCCGGCGAACGGCACCGCCGGGGACAGCGTGCCGCCGCTGCCCGGCACCGCGAAGTCGGTGACGTGACCGTTGTTGACCACATAGACGTGCCGGTTGTCCTCGACGGTGACCGGCAGGTTCGCGCCGCTGCCGCCGGTCTGCGCGGGCATCGTGCCGGCGCCGGACATCGGCACGTTCAGCGTGTGCTTCTGCGCACCACGCACCGTGGTCAGCTTGTCGCCGGTCTGGTCCAGCACCGCGACGCCGTTGTCCAGCGTGGACATCGTCAGGTCGTGGCCGGGGTCGGCGACCGCGACGGTCTGGGCGATGCTCGGGCTGGTGGTGGCGGCCACGCCCTTGGCCGGGTGCAGCACGGCGGGGCGGATGCCCACGACGGTGCCCTCGGTCGGGACCAGCAGCCACAGCGTGCCGTTGCCGTCGAAGGCGCCGCCGGAAAGGCCCGGCGGGAAGCTCAGCGGTTGACCGGTCGGGGTCAGGGTGAGCGGGTCGAGTTGACGCACCACGCCCTGCACCGCGTCGATGATGAACCCGGCGTCGCCGGAGAGCACCACGGTCACCCCGAGCCCCGGGGTGCTCTGGCTGGTCGCGGCGACCTGCAGGGTGGCCAGGTCCAGCGAGCTGATCTGACCGGTGGTCAGGTCACGCAGGATCAGGTACCGATCGGTCTGGCTGACCTGGATCACGTGGCCCTGCGCGTCGATCACCTTGTAGCGCGTGTCGACCCGGCCGGTCTCGGCGTTGACCCGGGCGATCTCGCCCCGGCTGGCCGACCACATCCACAGGCTGGCGTTGGAGGTGGCCAGGGCGTGATCGGTCGCGCCGAGCCCGAGCACGGTCGCGCCCATCGCCACCGCCAGGCCGAGCACGGTTGCCAGGGTGACCCAGGCACCCCGTCCTCGAACGAAATTCCTCGTCCGTGACATCGCCACGCCTCACCATCGGCGTCCCACCGGTGCGCCGGTCGATGGCTGCTGCCCCGCCGCCCTCGCCCATCGCAAGTCCGCGGCCATCATAGGGGCCAGGTCGGGGTCAAGGGAACCCGCTGCGTGCGCCTGTGGATACCCGCTGCTATCTGCTCGGGGTGGCGCTCGGCCTGGCGTTGCGCTGGGTACAGACCAGCGCGGAGGTGGCCACCTCGTTGGTGGTGTACACCGCGACCACGGTGAAGCAGTAGTCCAGCGCGGGGTTCAGCCCGTTGAGGGTGTACGCCGTCTGGCCGGCGGGCAGGGTCTGCAAGGCCCGGGACGTGTCGCCGGCCCGGCCACCGGCGACCACGAACGGCACCTGTCCCGCGGCGGGGTCGGTCCAGGTCAGGGTCACCGACACACCGTCGTCGCGCAGCGCGACGTTGGTGGGTGCCGAGCGCGGGGGCCCGGAGGACGAGGTGGCGGACGGGGCGCTGGCCGGCGCCTGGCCGCGGTGGAACACGACCACGCCGATGGCCACGCCGGCCGCCACGACGACCAGCGTGATGAGGGCCATGGCGATCAGCGGTCCGCGGGAGCGGTGCTCGTCCGGAGGGCGGTGCGGGTCCTGCGCCGGGGGGCGCCACTGGCCGCCGCTGGCCGCGGCCCAGTCGTACGGCTGGGTGATCGGCGCGCCCGCCGGGACGCTCTGGTACGAGGCGCCCGGATATGCGGAGTTCTGGTCCGCGCCGCCGGAGTTCTGGTCCGCGGCGCCGGGGTGGGGTGCGGGCGGCTGGGGGTACGGGGCTGTGGCGGCCGGGCGCTGGCCAGGGATGGGGGCGGGGCCGGCCGCCGTGTTGGCTGCGGGGCCGGCCGCGGTGTCGTGGCCCAGCGGCGTGCCGGTGCTGTGCTGGGTCGGCATGGTCGGGTGGCCCGGCGTGCCGTTCTGTCGGCCCGGCGTGGTCTCCTGGCGAAACGGCGTCTCCTGGCGAAACGGCGTCTCCTGGCGAAACGGCGTCTCCTGGCGAAACGGCGTCTCCTGGCGAAACGGCATCGGGGCCGGCGGCTCGCTGGCGACCGGCGGGTCGTCGAGGGGACCGGAGGATGGGGTCGACAGGTAGACGCCGGGCTCGACGAGGGCGGCCGGGTCTTCGCGCAGCATGGCGGGGGTGTCGCGCAGTAGGGCGTCGTCGCGCGGCATGGCCGTGTCGTGGCGGGCGGCGGGGCGGTAGACGCCCGGCTCGTCGGGCACCACGGTCGGCGCCGCGCTCGCGGGGTCCGCCCGGCCGGTCGGGGGCCCGGGCGGCTCCGGCCGCAGCGCGGTGGCCCGCAGCGGCGCCACGTCCATCCCGAGGTAACGCTGGGAGGTGCGCACATATGGATGGTCCGGCCCCAGAACCGTCGGGCCGTAGCGGGCGACCCGGGCCAGATTGCGCCGCGCCTCGTGCTTGTTGCCCAACTCATCGGCGATCGCGCCGAGTTCCGCGGAGATCAGCAGAATCAGCGGGTCGGCGTCGCCGAGGCCGGGCAGCCCGCCGTCCAGCGCCTCCTCCAGCACCCGCCGGGCAGCCGGAAGCTCACCCGACTCACGATGGACGGTGGCCAGCCGGCGTTGGGTCTCAACGACGGCCGGACTGTCGGGGCCCAACTGCATCGCGGCCACGTCCACGGCCGGCTCCAGCAGGTCACGGGCCGCCGCGAAGTTGCCCTGGGCGCGCAGATCGTCGGCGTGTTGCCAGGTCGCGCTCAGTGGTGGTGGTGCGGACACCTCGTCATGCTGACGCCTGACCGGCCACAACGCCAGCGTCCGCCCCGGCGCGCCGGACTACTTCAGCGGAATGTCCAGCCAAGACGGGCCGGTCAGGGTGATCGGCGTGGCCAGCGCGTTGGCGCCGAGGTAGAGCGGATCCTGGGTGTCGAGCACCAGCGCCAGGCGGTGTCCGGCCGGTACGTCGTAGGCGGTGGCGGGCAGGGCCACGTCCAGCGCCCCGGTCACCGGTGCGGTCCAGGTCACCGGCGCGTGGTCGATCAACCGGCCGGTGCCGGTCCAGTCCACGTCGTACAGGTAGGCGACCACGGTGCCGGTGGCCGGTGCGTTGCGCAGCGCCAGGTGCAGCCGGGGGATGCCGCGCACGGCGGCGCCGGAGCCGAGCGCGCCGCTCTGCCAGACCGCGCCGTTGACCCGGCTGACGCTGGGCAGCCAGTCCACCGGAGGTACGCCGTCGAGGGCCTCCAGGCCGCCCGACAGCAGCGCCACCCCGGCGTCGGCGGTGGTGTCCAGCCCGGTCCAGATGGTCTGCGACCAGCCCGACGTCGCGGTGCCCAGCGCGCCGGTACCGGTCAACGGCGGCACCGACTGCAGCCCGTACCGGGTGGTCGAGCGGGACACGTGCGCCCAGTCGGCGTACTGCTCGACGGTGCCGCCCTCCCGTACCCGCAGCACCACCGGCGGCTCGGTGGCGATCCCGGTGTCCACGTTGGACAGGTACTGGTCGAACCAGCGCCGTACGCTGGTCCACACGTGATTGTCCAGGCCGAGCAGCCCGGTCGCCTCGACCACGGCGTGGTCGCCGGCCGCCAACTCCAGGCGCTTGGGCGTGGTCAGCCGGGTGAAGAAGTCGACAAGCTGATTGGGCGCGAACAGGCTGTCGCCGTAGGCGTTGGCCATCAGGATCGCCGGGTGGTTGGCGTTGATCGCGTCCAGGTAGGTGGCGGCGGAGCGGACCCGGCCCCAGGCCTTCACGGCCTCGACGTCGCGGTTGGCGAAGTAGTCGGCCAGGTTCGTGGTCAGCTCGGCGCTCGGGTGCCCGGTCAGCTGGGCGAGCGCGGCCAGCAGGAAGGCGGCCTGCGGGCGGCGGGTGTTGTTGCCGTACAACGATTCGACCAGATCGGTCCACCCGGACATCGCGGCGACCGCGCGGATCCGCGGGTCGAAGGCCGAGGCGATCAGACCGATGCCGGCGCCGTAGGAGACGCCGGCCAGCCCGATGTGCGCCGGGTCGGCGGCGGTGTTGGCCACCAGCCAGTCCAGCACGGTGGACACGTCAGCGATGTCCTTGGGGCCGGCGGTGTCGATCTGGCCACCGGAGCCCCAGAACCCGCGGGTGGTGTAGGACAGGACGGTGTACCCGGCCTGGGCGAAGGCGCCGGCCTGGGCCAGGTACTCGGCGTCGTTGAGGCCCCAGCTGTTGACGAACACGATCGCGGGGTGCCGGCCGGCGGTCGTCGGTTCGATCACGTTGGCCTTGAGGACGGCGCCGTCGGCGGCGACGATGTCGACGGCCCGAAAGCCGGTCGCGACTTGAATCTCTTCATGGGTTTGGTTGGTCGTGGTTTGGTCGGCGGCGCTGCGGCTGGCGGCCGTGGCTTGGTTGGCGGTGGTGGGTGCGACGGTCTCGGCTTGGCTGTCGCTGGCGGCCGTGACGGTCGCGGCCTGGCTGGCGGTCGTGGGCGCGACGATCGCGGCGGTGGCGGCGAGGAGACACAGTGCGCGGAGTGTGGCACGTCGT
>DASXOA010000400.1:0-11383 GCA_036494675.1 Rugosimonospora sp. | reverse complement strand
CCGCCGTCGTGGCAGAGCAGGATCTGCCCGGGTTTGGCGGCGAGCAGATGCGAGACGATCGACCCGACGCCCGGCCGCGACCAGTCCCGCGGATCGTCGCTCCAGTCGATCGGCACCAACCCGGCCCGGGCGGCCTTGGCGAACAGTTGCGGTGACCAGCCGCCGCCCGGCGACCGAAACAGCCGCGGGGCGAACCCGGTCGCGGAATGAATCTTGTCCTGCGCCCAGCCGATCTCCTTGTCCATCTGCGCCGGCGACAGTTCGGGCAAGGCGGTCGGATGGCTGTAGCTGTGGTTGGCCACATTGTGCCCGGCGGCCACCACCGACCGGGCCACGCTCTCATGCCCCCGCACCTGGTTGCCGATCAGGCAGAACGTCGCCGGCACCTGGTACTTGTCCAGCAACGCGAGCACTTTGGGCGTCCACACCGGGTGCGGCCCATCGTCCAGCGTCAACGCCACCGCATGCGACGGGAACGCGGGGCCACCCAGCACGGCCCGGTACTCGGCCAGCGTGTAGATCGGCCGGGACTGGACGGATAGCGCGGCCGGCGACGGATTGGACGCCCGCACGACAGCGGCCGACGCCGACGGCCGCGCCGCGATCGGCGCGGAGTGCTCCCTGGCGGCCGGCACGGCCTCATCCGCCCCGCGGGCCGCGTCCGCCGCCAGTACGGCGGCCGATCCAGCGAGCATCGCGGTCCTGACCAGGCCTCGTCGCGAGAGGTGAGTCACCAGGCTCCCCAAGAACGCACGTACTTCCGGAAACGCACACATCCAACCACAAGAATGTGAGCCCGGCTCACGCGACGGCGGGGGTCTGGACCGGGACCCGTTAACGCCCGCGGACACCGCGACGGCCCACGTACCGGCTTCGCCTCCGCTGCGTGGGCCGTGACTCCGGCGGATAGCGAACTCCACCCTGTCGGAAAGGCGACACACCGCTCGCGGGCCGCGCCACCCCTCCCCGGCGCGGCGTCTCTGCGGTGCAAATCACACAACCAGCGACAAATCTCTATAGAAATCCTCGCGTTCTTCCCCCGTACGGCGACGCCGGCACACCTGCCATGCCCCCCGTGACCTGCATACCGCTGCTGCGAGTAAGGCTTCGGTAACGTTTAGTCGTCCCACGACGATGGCTCACGAGGGGTCCACGACCGCGTCCGTACGTGGGGACGCCGCATCGGAGTGCCCGATGCGAGGCGTGTGCGGCCGGCCGAGGCTTGGGCACCCGGGCGAGCAGAAGGTGGGGGCGTTGATCCGGATCCTGTTGGGGCAACAAGGAACGCTGGTGCGCGCGGCGGTCGCGAAACTGCTATCGGAAGAGGACGATCTTCAGGTCATCGCGGAACTGGCCGACGCCGAGGCGCTGTACTCCGTCGCCACCCGGGTACGGCCGAGTGTCGTCGTCCTGGACCACGCGCTGCCCGGCACGCTGACCGTGAGCGAGGTGTGCGCGAAGCTGTGCGCCGCCGTACCGGACTGTGCCGTACTCGCCCTGCTGGACGGGCGGTCGAGTGCCACGATGCTGGAGATCCTCACCCGGCTGGTACCCCGGGTCGGCATCCTCACCGAGGAGGCGACGCCCTCGGAGCTGATCGACGGCATCCGGACGATCGCGCGGGGCAAGCCGGTACTCGACGCGAGGCTCACGGTGGTCGCGCTGACCTACGGGAACTGCCCGCTGACCCACCGGGAGCGCGACGTGCTCCGGCGGGCGGCGAACGGCATGCCGGTCAAGGAGATCGCCTCGGAACTGTTCCTCAGCTCCGGTACCGTCCGCAACTACCTGTCCAGCAGCATCACCAAGACCGGAGCACGCACGCGCATTGAGGCCGTCCGCATCGCTCACGAGGCGGGCTGGATCTGAACGCTCTGGGTGATCTGGGCGGGCGGGACGAGCCGGACGGGCTGGACGGGCTGCCCGGGCTGCGCGGACCTCCCGGCATCCCAGTATCCCAGCAGTTCCCGGTACAGCGGCGACACCGACAGCAGCGACGCGTGGTCACCGACGGCCTGGCTGACGCCGTCGAGCACGAGGATCCGGCGGGCCCGCAGCGCCGAACTGATCCGGTGCGCGATCACGATCAGGGTGCCGCCCCGGTTGGCGAACGCCTCCTCCGCCCGGCGTTCCGCCGCCGGATCGAGGTGGCAGGTGGCCTCGTCCAGTACCGCGATCGGGGCCGGGGACAGGTAGGCGCGCACGAGGCTGAGCAGTTGCCGCTGGCCGGCGGACAACTCGGCCGGCGCCACCGGCGCCAGCCAGCCACCCAGGCCGGCGACCAGCCGGTCGGCCCCGACCGCGGCCGTCGCGGCGGCGACCTGCTCCGGCGCCGCCGAGGGGCACAGGTACGTGAGGTTGTCCCAGACCGTACCGGCGAACACGTACGCCTCCTGCGGGATCAGCACCCGCAGCGCGGCCAGTCGCTCGGCGGACATCGCGCAGGTCGAGGCACCGCCGATCGCGACGCTGCCCCGGTCCGGACGCAGCAGGCCGCACACGATCCCGGCGAGCGTGGACTTGCCGATCCCGCTGGGCCCGACCACGGCGAGATGGTCGCCCATGGCCACGTCCAGATCCAGGGTGCGCAGGACCGGCTCGGCGTGCGGCCCGTACGCGAAGGTGATGCCCCGCAGCATCAGTCCGTACCCGGCCTGGGGCCCCGGCGCCGTGGCCGCGGCCCGTACCGGTAGCTCCGGCTCGGTGGCGTCCAGGATGCGGCCCAGGACCACCGCGAACCGCAACCCGCTGCCGCTCATGCTGTGCACCACCGTGCCCAGCGCGGGCTGCAGTCCATTGAGGACATACAGCAGGCCGCCCATGATGTCCCCGGTGGTCAGGCCCCGACGGGACAGCCAGGGGCCGGCGCCCAGCAGGACGACCAGCGGCAGCCAACCGCCGACGGCGTAACACACGGTGCGCAGCGCCTGCACCCGGGCGAGTGCGCGCTCCGCGGCCGCCTGCTCGGCGACCGGAGCGGCCACCAGCCTCGTCGCGCTGTCCTCGGCGCCGCAGGCGACGACGTCACGGGTCCCGGCCAGTACCGCGCCGGCCGTCTCGGCCAGCCGCTCGTCGGCCCGGACGTAGTCGCGCTGGCGCGCGGCAGCCATGCCCAGCGTCAGGACGAACGCGCCGAGGCCGAGCAGGAACGGCGGCATCACCAGCAGCAGGATGACCGGGGACAGTGACAGCAGCCCGACGACGGCGCCGATGACGATGATGACGAAGCTGCGCACCACCACGATCAGTCCGGCGTACGCGTCCCGGACGATCTCCACCTGGTGGGTCAGGCGGGCCACCGCGCCGTCGTCGCGCTGACCGGCCACGCCACGGCGCAGTGCCCCGCGCACGACCCGGCGGACCAGGTCGTCCCGGAACGGTTCGACGATGTCGCCCAGCCGGCGGTACCCCTGGCGGGCACCGACCGCACCGATCCCGGCCGCCGCCAGCAGCACGGCCAGCCAGCCGAGCCCGACCAGCGGCCGGCCGGCCAGGAAGCCGGAGTCGACGGCGTGCGCGACGGCCAACCCCGACACCGTGGCGGGTACCGCCTCGGGAACCGACCACCCGGCCAGCGCCAGCAGTGGCCGGCGGCGCAGCGACGCGACGCCGAAGCGCAGCGCCCGCCTCATTGGAAGACCGCCCGGTACTGCGGGTCCTCCCACAGCCGCTCGTGAGGCCCGACCGCCCGTACCCGGCCGGACTCCAGCCACACGACCAGGTCGGCCCGTGCCGCCGTGGCCGGCCGGTGCGTGACGATCAGCCGGGTACGCCGGCCGTGGTCCTCGGTGAGCGTACGGCTGATCTGCATCTCGGTGACCATGTCCACACTGGACGTCGCGTCGTCGAGGATCAGCAGCCGGCCGGCCCGCCACGCCCGGGCCAGGCCGAGCCGCTGGTTCTCGCCTCCGGACATCGGCGCCTCGGCCAGCGGCGTGTCGTACCCGAGCGGCAGGCGGCTGACGAAGTCGTGCGCGTGTGTGGCCCGTGCCGCCGCCTGTACCGCGGCCAGATCCTGACCCAGCCCGACCGCGTCGACGATCCGCTCACCGACCAGTACCGGGCGTTCGAAGGCACAGCTGACCGCGGCGCGCAGGGCGCTGTGGCGCAGCCGCCCCACCGGTACGCCGTCGAGCAGCACCTCGCCCGCGTCCGGCTCGCGCAGCCGCGCGGCGAGCGAGACGAGCACCGACTTGCCGGCACCGGACCGGCCGACCACGGCCACCGCCGCCCCACCCGGCACGGTGAAGTCCACCGAGTCCAGCAGCGCGGCGCCACCACCGCCACCGCCACTACCACTACCACGGACGCTGACCGACCGGAACCGCAGCGCCCCCGGCCCGTCGGGCAGGGCCTCGTCGCCGTACCCGACCGGCGCCAGGTCCAGCACCTCACCGGTCCGCCGGGCGCCGGCGCGGGCCCGGGCCAGTTCGGCGAGCACCCCGGTCAGCGCGCCGAGCCCGGCACCCATCGCCGCGTACCGGCTGGCCGCGAACAGGTCGCCCGCGGTGATCCGGCCGTACACGAGGGCCAGTCCACCGGCGGCCAGGACGGCGACCTGCACCAGCGGCCCGACGACACCGGCCTGGGCGCTGGCGCGGGCGAGCACCCGCCAGGTCAGCGCGCCGTGCTCGTGCAGCGCCGGCAGCGGCTCCAGCACCCGGGCCGCCTCCCGGTTCACGGTGCCGGCCGCCGCGATCGTCCGTACCCCGGACAGCGACTCGGCCAGCAGCGCGGCCAGCCGACCCTGCACCTGCTGGTACCGGGTGAGCACATCCGCCGTACGCCGGGCGAAGGCCCGCAGCATCAGCGCCACCAGGGCCAGGCCGGTGAGGAACGCCCCGGCGAGCCAGGGATCGATGAGCGCGAGCAGCACCACGCTGCCGATCGGCGGGACGGCACCGGTGATCGCCGAGACGAGGCTGGGGCCGGCCAGGGCGGCGTCCGCGGTGTTCGCCGTGACCCGGGAGACCAGGTCGCCGGTGTCGAACCCACCGCGCGGGCCGATCGCCAGGAGGTGGCGCACCAGCCGGCGCCGTAGCCAGGCGGTGGTGTCCGCGACGCAGACCGTGCTGGAGTACGACATCACCAGGTCGCAGACCACGCTCAGCGTGATCAGGCCGGCGGACAGCTGCAACCACCGGGCGCCGCCGGCGTGGGCGACGATGGCGTCGACGGCTCGGCCCAGCACCGCCGGCAGGGCGAGGTCGGCCGCCGTACCCGCGAGCGCGGTGACGCCGATCAGCGGCAGCCAGAGCCCGCCGTGGCGGGCGACCGTGCGGAACGTCGCCGCGTCCCGCTGCCGCTCGTGCACTCCCGGCCGCCGGCCAGGTCCCATCCGGTGCGGTCCCCTCTGCCGACGCGGTCCCGGACGGCCGAAGGCCGTCCGGGACCGCTCAAGGCGTGCTGCCGTCAGAGGCAGGTCACCAGGCTCAGCGAGCTGGCCACGCAGATCAGCAGGCTGGCGCTGCTGGCGTGACCGCCGTGCCCGTGCCCCTGCGGTGCCGACGGTTCCATGCCTTGCAGATCGAGAAGCGCCATGTTGATGGCTCCTTTCGTAGGACGTTTCCACCTACCCGCGCCCCTGCGGCGCGGGAGCTTGCGAACCATGCCGGCCGGCCCGGGGCAGCAGCGGCAGGTCGACGGGCTGCCCGTGCAGGGCTGCGCCCACGGCCAGAAGCACCCCGGCGGTACCGGTGGCGAGGTCCATGGACAGTCGCAGCAGTTGGTCGCCGGGGAACGCGATCCCACCGGCGAACGGCACCGCGTGCCAGGACAGCGCGCCCAGTTGATCCAGGACGTCCGGATCGGTGCCCGGCGTACCGGTCTGCCCGGCCAGGTAGAGCAGCATTCCGGCCCGACCGCCGAAGACCCCCGGCTGCACGTACAGGGGTGACAGGGCGGCGCGGCGGATGGCGCGACCCGCCTGGGCGAACCGCTCATCGGGGCAGCGGGCCAGGTACCGGTCGAGTGCGACGCCGACGCCCGCGCTGCCGAAGGCGAGGTACGGCATCGTGCGCCAGCCCTCGTTGACCTCCATGACGCCGTTGTCGCGCACCACGCACCGGCGCAGGTCCTGCCGCAACGCCACGGCGGCCCGGTCCAGATAGGCGCGGTCGCCGGTACGGTCGTACGCGCCTATCAGCAGCAGCGCCGGACCGGACGAGCCGCGCATCAGCCCCGCGTACGGGTGGTCGAGGCCGCTGGTCTGCGCGACCGACTCCTCGTCGCCCAGCCGCTCGGCGACCAGATCGGCGGCCCGGTCGGCGGCGTCGCGCAGCGCGGCGTCGCCGGTACGGTCGGCGAAGTGGGCCAGGTTGAGCCCGATCCCGGACAGCCCGCCGATCAGGTCCAGGCCCAGGCTCTCCCACCCGTCGCTCAGGCACATGCCGAGCGTGTCGAGGGCCTCGGCCCGGTACCCGAGGTGGTCGAGGACGAACGCCACGCCGTGCAGGCCGTCGTACAGGCCCATCATGGTGCCCGGTGGCGGCTGCTTGGCCTGGCGCAGCAACCACTCCTCGTGCTCGGGGTGGTGGCCGGACCCGGTGACCGACAGCGCGTACAGGACACCGGCCGCGCCGTAGGCGAGCCCGAGCCCGCCGAGCCGGAACTGTTCGATGTCGCCCGGGAACAGCCGGTCGACCCGTTCCGGGGTGGCGCTGGCGAGGATGGCGCGGACGAGACGCTCGCGGATGCCGGGCCAGTCGGCGGGATCCAGGGTGGCCGGCGCGGCGCCGCCCTCGGCCTCCGGCGCGGCGTCCGGCGTGGCCATTGGCGCGACGTCCGGCAGGGCCAGCGCGGCGTCCGGCGTGGCCATTGGCGCGGCGTCCCGCGTCGGCAGCCCGGCGGGGCGCGTGACGAGGGCCGGCTCCGTGACGGGGACCGGCTGCGCGGGGATCGTCGGGCGCGCGGGGACCGCGGGGCGGCCGACCTCCGCGGCGCGGATGATCTCGACGGCGTACGCGAGGAAGTCCGCCGGTACCGGGAAGCGCTCGCGGATCACCGCGGCGAGGTCGTCCACCTTCGACCGGGCCAGCCACAGGACCTGCGTGATCGGCAGGAACAGCGCGAGCCGCAGGCAGGCCAGCGCGTACCGGTCGACGTCGGCTCCGGTCACCGTCGGGGGCGCGGCGAAAGCCTGGTTGCCCAGTGCCGGCCGGGCGTTCTCCTCGACCAGCGAGGCGACCTCGAAGTCGAGCAGCGCCACGGTGTCGTCGGCCCGGATGAGGACGTTGAACAGGTGCAGGTCGCCGTACACGACGCCGCGGTCGTGCATCTCCAGAACCGCCGCCTCAACCTGCCAGTACACGCCGAGTGCCCAGTCGACGTACCCGGCGTAGTCCTCGGGTGTGGCGCCGACCTCGATCATCGGGTAGCGCCGTACCAGCGCCTTGTGCAGCGGGATGCCGTCGATGAACTCCATCGCCAGGAACCGGTGCTCGCCGAGGGTGAAGAACTCGTACACCTCGGGTACCGCCGGGATCCCGGCCAGGCGCCCCAGGACGTCGAACTCCCGGGCCGCCCGGGTGACGGCGTCCGCCCCGCTGCCGTCGAGACCGGCGTGCGGGCGTGCCTCCTTGAGCACGATCGGTCTGCCGTCCGCGACGGCTGTGCCACGGTACAGGCCGCCGCCGTTGGAGAAGTGCATGACGCTCTCGATGGTGTAGGGGATGTCCGACACCGTGACGGCGTTGCGGTTGGCCAGGTGGGAAGCCAGGAACTCGGGAAGCTCCAGCCAGGCCGGTACCCGGAAGACCGGCTCGCGCCGGTCCGGTACGAGGGTTCCGGTGTCGTCGGCGATCGCGAGCACCACCTGGCCTGACTCGTCCACGCAGTGCCGGGGCGCGAAGCCGCCGTACCGCACGTGCAGCGGCCCGTCGCCCCAGCGCAGATCGCTGAGGATGTAGGGCCCCGGCTCACCGTCGAGGATGGCGCCGAGTTCGCGCAGGATGCGTTCGCAGTCCCCGTCGTCGTGCGGGTAGATGGTGACCAGCTTGCCGCTGTACCCGCGCGGCGCGTACTTCGAGCTGCGCAGCCACAGCGCCATCTCCGACCTGAGGAACTTGAACTCGATGCCGCGGGGTACGCAGTAGTCCCAGACGGCGTCGAGGATCCGGCCGGCACCCGGCAGGGTCGAGGAGACGTGGATCTTCCAGCCCTGCATCGGGAGGTCGACTGTGGACGGAGCGAACACGAGCCAGTCGCTCTGTTCCTCGCGCCGCCACCCATCGGGCAGGGGGCGACCGGCCGTGGGAAACGTCGTGCCGGCGGTGCTTTCCGAGTGCAGTGCGTCGTAGAACAGCGGATGAGCCA
This sequence comes from Rugosimonospora sp., assembly GCA_036494675.1. GTDB lineage: Bacteria > Actinomycetota > Actinomycetes > Mycobacteriales > Micromonosporaceae > Rugosimonospora. The sequence goes on along the minus strand of DASXOA010000400.1, from coordinate 3,070 downwards.
CGCAGAACGCTTCGTATCCCTCGCTCAATCCCGTCGACCTCCAGCGCCTGAACGATGTGAGTACATCGTCGTCGTGGCGCGGAGGCCGCCCCAGTGTGCGATGTCATCGGTCCGCGTGAGAACGACCGGGATCGTGGCTGCGATCATCACGCCCGGGACGTGCGTTTTACATTCCGTAACTGAGGGATCGACGAGGCGGGCCGCAGGTACGACCGGGGTGATCATCGCGCTGTCCCCCGCGCCATGAGGTTGATCACTGGAGTCGACCCGGCCGGCGCCTCCTCGCATTGCGGCACGATTCAGTCGGTAACGTCGCGCCCGGCGGGTACGGGAGACTGGGGGCCGTGTTCCTCCGGTCGTTGGTCTCGACGCGGCGCCGCAAGCGCGCCGTGTCGCTGGCCCTCGCCGTGGCGCTGGCCCCGGTGTGGGCCGCCGGCTCCGGGACGGTCGCCGACACCGGGCGCAGGCTCGCCGACGACATCGTGCAGCACGGGGTGGTCGCCGCGATCGAGGGTGCCCGACCGGCCGGGTACCCGATCGGGGGCATCGACATCTCCAGCCACGACCACCGGCGCTTCGCGATGCAGTGGCCCACCGAGGCGGCCGCGGGCAGCCAGTTCGTGTACGTCAAGGCGACGGAGGGCACGACGTACGTGAACCCGTACTTCGCGGACGACTACGACGACGCCCGGGCCGCGGACCGCTACGTCGGCGCCTACGTCTACGCCCGCCCCGACCACGGCGATCCGGTCGGGCAGGCCGAGTTCTTCCTGCGCCACTCCCGGTTCGCCCGGGATGCCCGGACCCTCGTGCCGTTCGTCGACCTGGAATGGCCCTACGCCGGCCTGAAGACCGGCAGGTGCTACGGCCTCACCCCCGGCCAGATGCGCACCTGGATCCACGCGTTCATCGGCCGCATCGAGGCGGGCATCGGCCGCAAACCGATGATCTACACCAACGCGTACTGGTGGGATCCGTGCACCGGCAACGACCCGTCGTTCGCGCAGTACCCGCTGGACATCTCGAACTACACGAAGAAGCCGCCCACGCTGCCGGCCGGGTGGACGACGTTCACGCTGTGGCAGTACACGCCGGGCGATCCGAGCAGGCGCGACGACCACGACCGCGACGTGGTCAACGGCGGGTTGGCCGGCCTGAAGGGCCTGGTGTGGCCGCCGTCCCAGGCGAACCGTTGACGGTTCGCGCGGCTCGTAACGATCGGATAGCGTGCCCGCATGGGAATCTTGGACCGGTTCGCTGGGTCGCCGCGGGACAGGTTCGCGAACGAGGCGCTGAGGATCGCGCGCCGCACCCCAGGGGTAGACAGCGCACGGTACGACCGGGAGGCGTTCGCGCTCGCCGTGCGGCGCCCGGGCTCCCGGGAACCGATCTGGATCTACCTGTCCAATGTGTACGGCGAGTGCGAGGGCGCCTCGCGCGCCGAGCGGCAGGAGCGCATCGACCGGCTCATCCGCATCATGGCCGAACCGCACGTGGACGAGGCGTGGGACACGGTGCGCCCGAAGTTGCGCCCGGTGCTGCGCCCGGTCACGTTCGGTCAGGCCGGTGTGACCGGCGTCGTCCCGCCGATCTCCCGCCCGGCGCTGCCGCACCTGCGCGAACTCGTCGTCATCGACCAGCCGGAGTCGATGGCCTACGTCGCACCCGCACGACTGGACGCGTGGGGCGTCACGGTCGACGAGGTCTTCGACGCGGCCCGCGCGAACCTGAACGAGATCGCGGGCGAGTCGCTGCGGCACGACTGGCCGGGCGGCGACGCGCTGATCAGGATGATCGACACCGGGGACGGTTACTTCACGTCGCTGCTGCTGGCGCCCGGCTGGCTCGCCGAGGTGTCCGAGCGCATGGGCCGGCCGGTCATCGCGTTCGTGCCGGACACGAACACGGTGCTGCTGTGCGATGTCCCGCCGGCCGGGCTCGGCGCCCTGTACGAGATGGTGGAGAAGGAGTACAGCGAGGCGATCCGCGGCCTGTCCCCGGTCGGGTACGTGGTGGGCGACCGCGGCCAGGTCGTCCCGTACTCGCCGGTGGACCACGACGACCGCGTCGCCGCCCGGCGCGCCGAGGTGATCCTGGCCGCCACGGAGTACGGTGCGCAGACCCAGTGGCTCGCCAAGCAGTACGAGCAGGCCGGCATCGAGGTGTACGTCGGGCGGCTCCTGGCCGTGGCGAAGCCCGGCGAAGCCGCGGTCACCGTGGCCACGTGGACCGACGGCATCACCTCGCTGCTGCCGCAGGCCGAGTTCATCGCGTTCGCGGGCAACGGCATTCACGGGCCCCGGGTGCCGTGGCGCACCGTCGCCGAACTGGTCGACCTGGAGCCGGAACCCCTGCTCGCACCGGTCCGGTACCGCGTCGGCGGCTGGCCGCCGCCGGCGGTGATGGAGGCGCTGCGCGCCCGCGCCGTCGACTGAGCCCGGCCGGTGACGGTCGACGGCGCCGCGCCGCGCGGGTGTACCGGTCTGGGAACGCTCCCACTGCGCGATTCGACCATGCGGGCGCGGTGCCACGGCGGTGCCGCGCAGGCGCAACCCGGCGCCGGCGACTACAGTGCAGTGTCTTGCCGATTTGCCGGCTACGGGTCGAGGGAGGGACAGCGGATGGCCGCCGCAGCGCTTGCCGCACCGCCATTGAACGTCCTGCTGGTGGAGGACGACGACGCCGATGTCGCGTTGGTCGAGGAGTACTTCGACGAGCAGGCACTGCCGGGCGAACTGCACCGGGTGCAGGACGGGATCGTCGCCCTGCAGTTCCTGCGCCGTGAGGCCGGCTTCCTGGACGCACCGCGACCCGACCTTATCCTGCTCGACCTGAACATGCCCCGCATGGACGGCCGGGAACTCCTCGAGGTCATCAAGGCCGCCGATTCGCCGTGGAAGTCGATCCCGGTCATCGTGTTCACCACATCCTCCGCGGCGGAGGACATCGCGCGCAGCTACCGGGCCTACGCGAACGCCTTCGTCACCAAGGCGATCGACTACAACGACTTCCAGGGTGCCCTCACCAAGATCCACGAATTCTACGGCTCCGTGGCGTCGCTCGACCGCGG
>DASXOA010000399.1:0-13986 GCA_036494675.1 Rugosimonospora sp. | reverse complement strand
CGAGCAGTCAGTAGCGGCGACGCCGCCGTGGTCAATCGTGCGCGCACCACGACGGCATACCCCGAGGGCAATTGAACCTCCGCGGCGCTACCCGTTCATCGAGGGAAGTTCGCCGGCAAGAGATGTCGGCCGACTGCCGGGTCGACCGCCCTACCAGAGACGCCGACCAATCGACCTCGGCCAGCCCGAGTAGCAGCCGCTGACCATTCAGCGCAGCGGCCGATGAGCCCAGCGAGGTCTCGGAAGTGCACGTCGGCCTCGACCGACCGCCCCGGCCGCACTGTCCATAAAGCCCCATCTTCGATGTTGCGACAACGCCGAAAAGCGCGGGGCAGAGGTGCGCCTCTCTTCCCTCGCGAAGCGCGGAAGATTAGCGTGTTCGCATGCGAATGCGAACCGCTCTGCTCGCCACGGCACTCAGCGTCGTGCTCGCCACCGCGGCCACACCCGCTTGGGCGATCACCTACGGCGTACCCGATGGAAACACACACCCCGCAGTCGGCGCCCTCATCGCCGATCACGCCTATTCCGACGGCTCCTGGGCGTACTGCAGCGGCACACTGATCTCGCCCACCGTATTGGTCACCGCGGCACACTGCGGCGACCCCGGCCAGACCGCCGCCCGAGTATCGTTCTCCAGCCACTTCCAGGTCGGCGACACGGTCTACACAGGACGCTACGTGCCCGACCCCCGCTACTCCTCCGCGCAGTCCGATCCGCACGACATCGCGGTCGTCGTCTTCGCCAAGCCAATCCCCGGCATCGCCCCGGCCGCCCTGCCGACCGCCGGCCTGCTCGACCAACTCAAGGCCAGCGGCACGCTCCAGTCGTCAACCTTCACCTCCGCCGGATACGGGTCGCTGGCCCCCGTCAACGGTCCAGGTGGCAAGACCTACACCTACACCGACACCCGCAACCAAGCGTCCGGCTCATACAACAGCCTCAACGACGCGTGGCTGCGACTGTCCCAGAACCCGTCCACCGGAAACGGCGGCACCTGCTACGGCGACTCCGGCGGCCCGAACTTCCTGGGCGGCGCAGACTCACACCTGCTGGTCGCCAACACCATCACCGGCGACACCGCCTGCCGGTCGACAAACGTCGACTATCGGCTGGACACCGCAACAGCCCGCGAATTCCTCGGCCAGTACGTGTCCCTGCCCTGACCGATACCTCCACCGCGGCGTCGACTCATCCTCGCCGCGGTGGAAGGGACACGTGGTCGTCCTGCTGGCTGTCTGTGTGGGGGAGGTTCTCGTCGTGAGACTGGCGGACGTCCAGTACCCAAGAGTCCTCCAGGTAGATGCCGACCAGGCCGTCCAGTCTCACGATCGCGGACGCGAACGCCTGCTGGTGAGGTGTCGCCGCGCGGTCCGTTGGCAGCCCGTCAGGGAACGCGACCGGCAGGTACGGGCCGAACTTCGGCGTTTGCCGCCCGGCACCCCGTAGGTCGAGCGCCGCGATAGCCGCGGGGTACAGCCGCCGGAAATCGGTGACCCGCTGGCACACCGTGCGGATGAGCACCTCTGACGGAGAGGCTTGAAACTGGGCCGGGATCATCAACCGGTACGCCGGCGCCACGAAGGGCTCTTCGAAGGCGTGGTCGAACGCCCGCGGGTGCTGAGCCGCCGCCATCAGCAGATCCGTCGCCCCGGGATCGCTTTCCAACGCCGGCGCGAGGGCGGCACATACCCGTACACCAAGCCGTGGATCCGTCAACCAGGCGCGCGCTGCGACCCCGAGCTCGCCGAGCCCAATCACGTAGCTCGCACACTCCAGCCGATCCTCAGCGACCCGAGCAGCCTCCTCATGAAACGCGACTACCGCATCTCAGTGACCAGCCAGCGCGGGATGCCGAACCAGCATTGCCGCCAGCAGCGCGGCCGTCACCCGACTCTGGGCGGGCCAGGCGGCCCGGATCGGCTGTTAGAACGTTTGTGCCAATTCCTAGGTTTCTGTGCTGTGTCTCGAGTTTCGCGGTCAGGCGGCGGCCTGGGCCCAGGCCAGCTGCACGGTCCGGATTTCGTCGAGAGTTGGCCGGTCAGGTACTTCGGGTTGATATTCGGCGGCGATCAGGACGCGCCGTAGTTTGACGATCATGTCGAGGTAGGACGGCCGTGTCTTGGTGGCGTACCAGGGTGCGCGGTGCCGGCGGTCGCGCACGACGCTGGAGTGGTGGCCGGCGAGGTGGTACCAGACGATGACGATGCTTTGGGTGTAGAGGCCGAAGGGGACGGTGCGTTCGACGGCGTTGCGGGTGCGGTTGCGGGCCTCGCCGACGCCGGTGGTCTGTTTAAAGCCGGGTAAGCGCCGATCGGGCTCCCGTCACCACCGCTCGCCTCGGGCCCGGCGGCGGGCCACGCAGAGGCAGCCCTCGGACTTGCGAGGGCTGCCTCTGCGCGTACCCGGGCACGTCCCCTGTGGCGGCGGCCCGCGTCCTGGAGGCCCTGTCCGGTCCTGTCAGGCCGTGACAGGCGCGAGCGGAGTTCATACGGCCTGACAGCCGAGATCTGGGCGGTGCATGTCATCCACGGCATGCCCGCCCGGTGGGGGAATCATCCGGCGAGACCAGTCCGGCACGGCACGGCGACGGCGTACTGACATCGAACCCTTCGCAATCCGCAAGGGAGGAGCGCCCCCACCGGACACCGGTCTTTGCAGGCCCCCACGGCGGCGGCCCCACAGGTCCTTCGTGGAGCGTCGCAATGCACACCACTGTTTCCGTTCTCGCCGACCTCGCCGCTGCCGTATCGCAGCCGCTGGCGGCCCCCAAAACCATCTCCGAGGTCATCGCCGGCATCACCGGCTGGATCATGGGCATCATCGCGGTCGTAGCGACGATGTTCCTGGTCATCGGTGGGCTGCGTTACATGACCGCCGGTGGTGACCCGGCCCAGGTCGAGCAGGCCAAGGGCAACTTCAGATCCGCGCTGATCGGTTACACGCTGGCGGTCCTGTCCCCGGTCGTCCTGCAGGTGCTGCAGGGCATCCTCGGCGGCTGAGGACGCCGACGATGGTCGACTGGCTGATGAATGGCCTGGTTGAGTGGCTCGCCGGGCGGGTGCAGGACCTGCTCGGCGGGCTCCTGGCCTTCCTGACGTCCGGCATGTTCCTGTCGCCGGACGTCACTGTCTTGCCGCAGGTACAGACGATCGCGGGCAAGAGCGCGCTGGTCGTCAACGCCTGCTACATCCTGGCGATCATCGCGGTCGGCATCGCCACCATGGCCGGTGGCTCCGTCGAGATGCGTTATGGCGTCAAGGACCTGGTACCGCGTCTGATCGTCGGGCTCGTCCTGTCGCGCTTCGCGGTACCGCTGTGCGCGGTGCTCATCGAGGTCGCCAACGCGCTGACCGTGTCGATGGTCGGCACGACCGCCCCCACCACCGATGCGGTCACCATGGCCCGCACCCACGTGGCCGCGGCGCTGGCTGACCCTGCATCCGCGCTCATCGCCGTGGTCATCGGCCTGTTCATCGTCGGCCTGATGTTCACCCTGCTCACCGGCTGGATCGTGCGGGTCGGGGTGCTGGTGATCCTGGCCGGGATCGCTCCGTTCGCCCTGGCCTGCTACTGCCTGCCATGGACCCAGACAATCGCCGGGCTGTGGTGGCGCAGCATGCTGGGCTGCCTCGCCACCGCGACATTGCAGGCCATCGCGTTGTCCACCGGCATCCAGCTGCTACTCGATCCGCGCTCCAGCCTGCCGGTGCTGCTCGCCCTGCCCGGCTCCGACGTGCTGAACCTGCTGCTCGTCGCGGTCCTGCTATGGGTCACGATCAAGATCCCCGCCATGATGCGCCGCTACGTGACGCGCACAGGGTCGCCGAACATCGGCGGGATTGTGCTGCGGGCGGTGTTCATCCAGGCCGTCACCCGCCGTCTGCCGGTGGGCCGGCTCGGGCGTACGGCCGTGCGAGGTGGGCGATGACCAACCACGACATCACACCCCGCGCCACGGTGCCCGCGAACGTCAACGAGCCCGACCGCATCGCGTTCGGGTTGACCTTCCGGCAGTTGGCCCTGATCGGCGGCGTGGGCCTGGGCGGGTTCGGTATCTACCGCACCTTTGGGCATCTGCTGCCGCCTGTGGTGTGGCTCGTGGCCGGGATCATCGTCGGCGCGATCACTGTCGTGGTCGCGCTCGGCCGCCGCGACGGGCTGCCGCTGGATGCCTGGCTGCGTCACGGGTTCATGCTCAGCCACGCGCCACGCACCCTGGCGCCCGGCCAGCCGCGGGCCAGCACGGTCGCGGTCGTCGCCGGAGCGCCGGTTCTGCCCGCGCCGCTGCGCTCCCCGGTCACCGCCGTGAGCGCCGCCGGGGTGGTGACCAGCGACGGCACCGACAAGGTGCTCATCGCCTGCGGTACCACCAACATTCACTTGCGCACCGGCGACGAGCAAGGCGCGTTGCTGGACGGCTTCGGCAGGTTCCTCAACTCGCTGACCGGACCGGCGCAGATCGTCGTGGCCGCGCAACGCCACGACCTGACCCCGTACGCGCAGGCGATCATCGACAACGCCCCCCGCCTGCCGCATCCCGCCTTGCAGGCCGCAGCCGACGACCACGCCAAGTTCCTGCTCGACCTCGACGCCACCCGCGACCCGCTGCGCCGCCAGGTTCTGGCGGTCCTCACCGGTGAGCACGCCGCCGACACCGCGGTGCGGTCGCTGTCCGGACTCGGGGTCGAAGCCTCGGCCTTGGACGGGCCGGCGGTGGCCGCCGCGCTCGCTGCGGCCGTGGACCCCTTTTCCCCTCCCGCGCCTGGCCCCCGTGCGGTGCCCGGCGCCCCGATCACCCTGCGGAGCACGCCATGACATCGCTGAACCCGTGGAAGACGAAAAGGAACGTCGCGGCCGGGGAGGCGATGCCGTCCCCGGCCGCTGTGTCGGTCACCCCGCGGCATGTGCAGGTCGGCGACGGGTACGCCGCCACCTACGCGGTGTGCGGCTACCCGGCCGAGGTCGGCCCCGCCTGGCTGGACCCGCTGTTGTCCTACCCCGGCCGGGTCGACGTCGCCGTGCACGTCGACCCGGTGGCGGCGCAGCTGGCCGCGCCGATGCTCAAACGGCAACGCGCCCGGCTGGAATCCTCACGACGCCTCGACGCCGACCAGGGCCGCCTCGGCGACCCCATGGTCGAGGCCGCCGCCGGGGACGCCGCCGACCTCGCCGAGCGGGTCGCCCGCGGCGCCGCGAAGCTATTCGACACCGGCATCTACGTCACCGTCCACGCCCGCAACCTCGACGAGCTGCGCACCGTCACCGCGGGCGTGAAGTCGGCCGCCGCGTCGGTCCTGCTCGATCTGCAACCGGCGACGTTCCGCCATCAGCAGGGCTGGGTCTCTACCCTGCCGGTCGGCGTCGACCCGCTGCGGATGCGCCGCATCCTCGACACCACAGCGCTCGCGGCGGCGTTCCCGCTCGCCTCGGCGGACCTGGCCGCGCCCGCACCCGGTCTGATCGCCCCACCGGAGGGCGTGCTCTACGGGGTCAACACGACCTCCAACGGGGTGCTGATCTGGAACCGGTGGGCGCAGGACAACCACAACTCGGTGGTCTTGGCCAGGTCCGGCGCGGGCAAGTCGTACTTCGTCAAGCTGGAGGTACTGCGGTCGCTGTACCAGGGCACCGCCGTGTCGGTCATCGACCCCGAAGACGAGTACGCGCCCCTCGCGCAGCACGTCGGCGGCACCGTCGTGCAGCTGGGCCAGCCCGGCGTACGCATCAACCCGCTCGACCTGCCCACCGACAACCGGACCGACACGCTGACCCGCCGCGGTCTGTACCTGCACACCCTGATCTGCGTCATGCTCGGCGCACCCCCGCCGCCGGCCGAACGAGCGGCACTCGACCGGGCCATCACCGCGACCTACGCCAACGCCGGGATCAACGCCGACCCGGTTACCTGGACCCGGCCCGCGCCGCTGCTGCGCGACCTCGCCGCCGTCCTGAACGCCGACGCCGATCCGGCCGCCGGGCAGCTCGCCGCCCGCCTCGCACCCTGGACCCTCGGCAACTTCGCCAGCCTGTTCGACGGGCCGAGCACCACCCGCCCGGAGGGGCACCTGGTCGTGTGGAGCCTGCGGCATCTGCCCGACGAGCTGCGCACCGTGGGCACCCTCCTGGCGCTGGACTCGATCTGGTCGGGGATCGACACTCCGCCCGCCGGCGCCCGCCGGCGTCGGCGGCTCGTCGTCGTCGACGAAGCGTGGCTACTGATGCGCGAGCGCGAAGGCGCCCGGTTCCTCTTCCGCATGGCCAAGGCCGCCCGCAAACGGTCGGCCGGGCTGTGCGTCATCACCCAGGACGCCTCCGACGTGCTGTCCACCGACCTCGGCGTGGCCGTGGTCAGCAACGCCGCGACTCAGGTGTTGATGCGCCAGTCCACCCAGTCGATCGACGCGGTGGCCGAGGCGTTCAACCTGACCGCCGGGGAATCGCGGCTGCTGCTCTCGGCACCCAGGGGTGAGGGTCTGCTCGTTGCCGGCCGCAACCGGGTACCCTTCCGCAGCCCCGCCTCGGCAAGCGAACACAAACTGGCCGTGACCGGGATCGGGGAGGCGACGTGATGCCCGCCCCGACCTGGCCCGCCGAAACCTGGCACTGGGTTGCCGCCCGTCCCTGGCTCGGGTTCATCGCCGCCGCCGTGATCGTCGGTGTCGTCGTCGGCCACGACCAGCTGCTCGCCTGGCGGCACCAGCGGTTCGCGCACGGCGCACGGTGGCTGAGCATCGCCGCGCCGCCCGAGGTGAGCGCCGAGTCGGCGGCGGCGTTCTGGACCACCCTCGTCGGCGTCCTCACCCCGTCGGTGTGGCGGCGCAGGCTGTTCGGCACCCCGCACGTCGGCTGGGAGTACACCTGGACCGGGCGGGCACTGGCCATCCGGGTGTGGGTACCCGCCACGGTGGCGCCCGGCGCGGTCGAAGCGGCGGTCCGGGCGGCGTGGCCCGCCGCCACCCTCACCGTGACCGACGCCGCCGCGCCGATCCCGGCGCAGGTCGCCGATCAGGTCGGCGGGGCGCACTGGCCGCAACACCCAGACGTGCTGCCGCTGCGCGTCGAGCACGACGCTGACCCGCTGCGGGCGCTGCTGTCGGCCGGCGCCGAGGTACGCCACCGCGAACACGCGTGCGTGCAGGTACTGGCCCGACCGGCACCCGCCCGCCGGGTACGGGCCGCGCGAAGGGCCGCAGCCACCAGCACCAACCATCCCCACGGGCGCCCCGATCTGGCCGCCCACGCTGTTTCCGGGGCGGCCCGGCTCGCGATCGAGCCGCTGCTGTGGCTGCTGGACATGTTCACGCCCGGGCCGGCCCGGCCGCGTACCCCGGCGCACGCCACGGCAGCGCGGGCGGCCGAGCGGGACCCGGTGGCCACCGCCGAGGCCCGCACCGTGGTCGAGAAGGCGGTGCGGGTGCCGCACTACGAGGTCGCGGTCCGGTTCGCCGCCGCCGCCGACGCCGACAAGGCACCCCCGGACCCGGGGCGCGCCCGGCAGCTGCATGAGCGACTGGCCGCGCTCGGGCACACCATCGCCTCAGCGGCGGCGGCCTACACCGGCCCGAACCGGCTGCGGCGCATGAAAATGCCCGCCCCGGTCGCCACCCTGGCCGGGCGGCGGTTGCGGCGCGGGTTCCTCGCGACCGTGCCGGAACTCGCGGCCATGGCCGCGCTCCCGCAAGACCTCGCGGTGCCGGGCCTCGACCGGGCCCGCGCCAAAGCGATGCCGGCCCCGGTCTCCGTGCCCAGCGGCGGGCGCGGAGTCAAGGTGCTCGGCCGGTCACAGATCGGCCATCACAGCGTCGGCCTGAACGTCACCGACGCCCGCCAGCACGTACACGTCGTCGGTAAAACCGGTGTCGGCAAATCCACCCTGCTACTGAACATGATCCTCGGCGACATCAAAGCCGGCCGCGGAACGGTGGTCATCGACCCGCGCGGTGACCTGATCACCGACATCCTCGACCGGCTACCCGCCTCCTACGCCGACCGGATCGTGCTCATCGACCCCGACCAGTCCAACCCCGGCTGCTTCAACCCCCTCGACGACCAGGGCGATCCCCATCTGGCCGTGGACAACCTGGTCGGGATCTTCGCGAAAATCTTCCAGGGCCAGTGGGGTCCCCGGATGGACGACACCATGCGGGTGGCATGCCTGACGCTGATGCGTCACGCCAAACCGACGTTGAGCCTGGTGCCGTCACTGTTGCAGGACAAAACCTTCCGCGCCCGGTTCACCCATGGCCTCGACGATCCGGACGGCCTCGGCGGGTTCTGGATGTGGTACGACTCGATCAACGAGACGTTCCGCGGTCAGGTCATCGCCCCGGTGCTGGCGCGGTTGCGGGCGTTCCTGTTGAGGGACTTCGTCAAGTCGGTCATCGGCAACGCGCACAGCTCGTTCCAGATGGGCGACATCCTCAACGGCGGCGTGCTGCTGTGCCGGCTACCCAAGGGCATCCTCGGCGAGGAAACCACCCGCATCCTCGGCTCGCTGATCGTTGCCCGCACCTGGCAGGCCGCCATCGCACGGGCCAGCATCCCCGAGGACCAGCGAAAAGACGCCACCCTTTACATAGATGAGTGTCAAAATTTCTTGACGCTGCCGGGCAGTGTCGGTGACATGCTCGCCGAAGCCCGCGGGTTCCGGCTCGGCCTGGTCCTGGCCCATCAAGACCTGGCCCAGCTGCCGAAGGAGACCGCCGCGGCGGTATCGGCCAACGCCCGGTCGAAGCTGTTCTTCAACGTCGACCCCGCGGACGCGCGGGAGCTGTCCAGGCACACCAAACCCGAGCTGGACGAGCACGACCTCGGGCACCTGGATGTGTTCACCGCCGCCGCCCGGCTGCTGGTCGGAAACCGGGAACTCCCGGCGTTCACCTTCACCACCAACCCGCCCGCGCCGACCCTCGGCGAGGCCACCGCGATCCGACAGGCGTGCGCCGCCGCCCACACCGGACCGGGCGAAGAGCCGCCGATGCAGCAACTCGCCCGCCGGGCCATGAAACGCCGCATGAGCGACCCGGACCGGTGAACCGCCCGGCTCGGCTGGGCCCTCGGCTGGATACGGCATTGGGCGCTCGGGTGGGGGCGTCACCGACCCGAGCCCACACACGAGCCCCTCCCACCTGCCCTGTCAGGTGCCTGACCTGCCCAAACCCGGCCAGGCACCGACCCCAGCGCAAGGTCAACCTATCCAGACTCCCTACCGGGACTCTCCCTCCAGGGGTGACCACACCTATGCCGCATGCGCCTACTCATGGTCTGCTGGCCATCTACCCGCACATCACCACCCGCGACCGTGAGCTCCTCCAACTCCTCGACGACCACCAGGTCCTCACCACCGACCAGATCCACCGCCTGCTCTTCCACGCCCGGCGTACCTGCCAGCTACGCCTCGGTGAACTACGCCAGCTCGGTCTCCTCGAGCGATTCCGGTTCGCCCGCACCGGCGGCGGAAGCCAGCCCTGGCACTGGACCCTCGGTCACGACGGCGAACGATTCCAGGCCGCCGCCCACAACCGGACGGAGCCCACCACCCGGTCAAGCCGCCAGCGCATCACCCGCCTGTCGGCCAACCCGAACCTGACACACCTACTCACCGCCAACGAGTTCTTCGTCCGCCTCGCCGAGCACGCCCGCCGGCATCCACAAGCCCGCCTCGACCGGTGGTGGTCCGAAACGGTCGCCACCCAGCAGTTCCTCAAGGTCCGCCCGGACGGACATGGCCTGTGGAGCGCCGCAGACACCACGGTCGGGTTCTGGCTGGAGGCCGACACCGGCACCGAACCGCTGGGCCGGGTGACGGCCAAACTTGATGGGTACGCCCGGCTCGCCGCGACCGGCGGCCCCCGCTACCCGGTGCTGTTCTGGGTCGGCAGCCAGGCCCGCGAGGAGCACCTGCACCGGCTGCTGCGGCAGGCGGACGCCGAGGTGCCGACCGCGACCGCGACCCACGACGCCGACCCAGCCGAAGCGGTGTGGCTGCCCGGCGGCGGCATCGAACGGGTCCGGCTCCAGCAACTGCCCAGCAGCCACGGCCGAGCGAACGCGGCCAACCCGAACTTCGACGACGGGGAACTGAACCTGAACCTGTCCGTCAGCCACTTCGCGGTCTGACAGACCCTGGCAGCTCCACCGCCGATTCTGACAGCGCACGTCACAGGCATGATCACGATTCCTGACAGAGGTGGCGCTGTCAGGACACGGAGCTACGGTGCTCGGCAGTTACCTTTCCTCTTTGCTCGCACCGCCGCCCGTCCTACCCGGACCTGCCCGCGCCAGCGGGATCACCCACAGCCCACCTTCCGGTCGGCTCGTGATCCACGCCCCGCGCCTTCACCGGCAGCACCCCCGGCTACGACGCCGCCATCCGGTGGCTCCACCCATCCATGCCCACTCCTTCACGAAGGGAGCACCCTGCCATGCCCACCAACATCCCGATGACCGACCAAGTCGTCACCGTCTGCTTCGCCCCAGGCACCGACGCCGACTGGTTCTGCGCCTCCGAAGTGGTCAACGACCGCCTCAACGCCAACGGCACCCCGGCCCGCCGGTTCCACGTCCGTCAACGCCGTCTCGTCGGCTGGTTCACCCGCTGGTTCGGCTACTTCCTGCTCGACGCTGTCCGCCGATTCGGCGCCTACACCCTGGCCGCTGGAGGCCGCAAGGGTCGACTCGACCTCAACGCCACCGCGGCACACGCCGCCAACGAAGCCAGCCTCCGCTGGCGCGCCTGGAACGCCCACATCGCCGCCACCACACGACCCGCCCGCACCTGGGAGGACTTCCTCGCCCAGCACCACACCGACCCGCAGAAAGTCAGCATCAACGAGGCACGCCGCCGCTTCGAGCAACAGCCTCGCGTACTCGCGATGCTCGCCTACGCCGGCGCCCACGCCCTCGACCCCTACGAGCTGGCCGCCCTCCAGTCTGGAGAGGCCACCTACGCCGGTATGCACTGGCGCATGGCCCTCATCGGTGACGCGCTGATCACCACCGATGGGCGCCTGCTGAAACCCGCCAGCCCCTCGCTGGCCGACCGGTTCAGGTTCCTCAACGACGCGTGCGCGTACCTGCGCAGCCTGCGCTGCGACGCCCGGCTCTGCTCGGTCGCCATCGCCGCCTAACCAACACATAGATCCATTAGAGGACCGGTCGCAGCTGCTGCGACCGGTCTTCGCCATGCGCCTGCCGCGCTGACTGCCGCACGCGGCCCGGAGCATCACCAGCCCGGCACATCAACGTGCCGAGCTACACCAACCCATATCCCGAAAGGGGATACCCAATGGAAAACCTGTCCCTGCCACCCGCGACGCAGGACGTCCTCGACGCCCTCACTGACCTCGGCCAGGGCAACGTGCACGAGCTGGCCGACAAGTCCGGCCGGGCGCGTTCCACCACCGACAAAGCGCTCAAGACCCTGGCCGAAGCCGGTCTGATCGTCGCGGTGGACACCGGCGCGGACCCGGCCGAGGGCACGCCGACACGCTGGCAGCTCGCCAACCCGGCCGGCGGCACCCAGCCCGTCGCCGCGGACCCCGCCGAGATCCACGACGGTGACTCGAACAACATCCAGGCCGACGACCCGGCCGAGGAGCAGCCCGCCACCGGCACCGAGCAGCACGACGGTGACGGTACCTCCGAGGACGATGAGGGCAGCGAGGACCAGGACGACGAGGACGACTTCGATAGCGACGCGGACGAGGACGACGAGGACGACTCGGACGACGACGGGGACGAGGACGAGGACAGCGCGGACGAGGCGCAGCCGGCCCGCCCGAGCCGCCCCGCCGACCGCAAGGTGATGGCCATCCGGGGCGTCCTCAGCGACTACCCGGAGGGGACCACGGCCGACATCATCGCCGACATGTCCGGGTTCGGGCACGCGGTGATCGTGCGGCTGCTGAGCGCGATGGAGCAGGCCGACGCCGCCCGGCGCATCCCCGCCGACACCGAGGCCGGCACGCCCGAACGGTGGACGCCCGGCCCCGGTAAGGCCAGCGACGTCGACCCCAACCCGGCCCCACCGCGCTGCCACGCCTGCGGCCAGGTGATCCGCACCCAGCGGGTCACCAGCACCACGAGCACCGCGGCTGGTCGCGGCAGCACCTCGATCGTCAGCAACAACGACGGCAGCCGACCGTTCGCCCGGGGCGAGCTGTACGCCCTGACCATCACATACATCAACGCCCGGCCCGGCCAGACCCTAACGCCGCAGGAGATCGCCAGCGGCATCAGCGCCGAGCTGGATGGCCGTGACGTCAGCTCCGGCGCGGTACGCAACAACTGCACCAAGGCCGCCGCCGCCGGAAAAGTCCTGCTCGCCACCGAAGAGCCCGTGGCTGTCAAAGCCCTACCAGCCATCGACGGCGACGGCGACGGCGACGGCGAGCAGTAACGCACCAACCCATCACGGGGCCGAGCCGTGCGCTCGGCCCCCACACCGCACCTATGCAATAAGGGGAGGGTTCATGGCTCATGAACTGGAACAGCTCGCCAACGGAGTCACCGCGTTCGCGTCGGCCCGATTGTCGGCATGGCACCAACTCGGGACCGTCACCGAACAATGCATGACGGCCGACGAGCTGATGACCAAGGCGTGGCTCGGCGGGTGGAAGGTCCGCAAGATCCCCCTCGAAGGGGTGGAGACCACGGACAACGCCGTCACTCGGATCCCGTGCCCGGATCAAGTGATGACGGTACGCACGAACATCGTCACCGGCGACACCGAGTACCTCGGCATCGTCGGTGAGGACTACGGCGTCGTGCAGAACGAGCAATGCGCCGAGGTCCTCGACCGGCTCGTCGACGAAGCCGGCGCGCATTTCGAAACCGCCGGATCCATGCGCAGCGGCAAATCAGTGTTCGTCACCATGAAACTACCCACCACGATGAAGATCGCCGGCGTCGACGACCTCGACCTGTACCTCGCCGCGACGACCAGCCACGACGGCACCGCCTCGCTGCGGGTCGACGCCACCCCGGTCCGCATCGTCTGCGCCAACACCCAGCGCGCCGCCCTGGCCAAGACCAAGGGCACCTACGTGTTCCGGCACACCAGCAACGTCAACTCCCAGATAGCACAGGCCCGGGAGGCGATGGGGCTGATGTGGAAGTACATGGACGCCTTCGAGGCCGCCGCCGAACGGATGATCAACGAGACGTTGACGATGGGCGAGTTCGACACGATCGTCGAGCAGTTGTGGCCCCTCGCCGACGACGCGACCGACCGCACCCGCGACAACCACCGGCAGCGCCGCGCGACGCTGCGCTACCTGATCCGCGACGCGGACACCCAAGCCGCCGTCAAAGGCACCCACTGGGCCGGATATCAGGCCATCACCGAATACCTCGACCACATCGCCCCCGCCAAAGACGACCAGGCCCGCGCCCACCGCGCCGTCTCCCCGGCCGTGGTCAACCTCAAAAACCAGGCGTTCGACCTGCTCACCGTCTAACCCACAGCCGCACGCAGAGGGTTTGGTGGGCCGCCGGAAGGCGGCTCACCGGGCCTTTTTTGCGTTTCTGCCGAAGGAGCGTCGTCATGAAGAAACTGATCATCATCGCGGTGTCCGTCGCGGTCGCGGTCATCGGCCTTCCGGTGCTGCTCGCCGCCGCAGTCCTCGGCGGCGGTAGCGGCGGTTGCCCCACCATGTTCGCCAACATGGCCGAACCAGCCGCCGCGACCTGGGACGAAGAACAACTCGACAACGCTGCAATCATCGTCGATGTCGGCGTCACCCGAGGCGTACCGCAATGGGGTCGGGTGATCGCGGTCGCCACCGCCATGCAAGAGTCCGGACTACGCAACCTGCCCGACCTCGGGCCCGGCAACGACCACGACTCGATCGGGCTGTTCCAGCAACGCCCCAGCCAGGGATGGGGCACCCCCTCCCAACTCGCCGACCCCCGCTACCAGGCCGGCAAGTTCTACGACAAACTCCTGACCATCCCCAACTGGCCGCAGCTACCCCTCGCCCA
>DASXOA010000398.1:0-2172 GCA_036494675.1 Rugosimonospora sp. | reverse complement strand
CTGCGCGGCATCGGCATCCGGATCGAGGACGACGTGCTGATCACTTCCAGCGGCGCGCAGGTGCTCTCGGCCGGCCTGCCGCGCGCGGCCGACGACGTCGAGTCGTGGCTCGCGGCGCAGCGCGAGGCCGGTCCCCGCCTGCCCGGCTGAACGTCCCGCGCCTCGGGCGCCGGCCCGCGCCTTCCCGGCGCCGGCCGGCGCTTCGGCGTTTCCCGCGCCGGCCGGCGTTTCCGCGTTCCGGCGCCGGTGTGCGAACACCCGCGTCGCGGGTGATAGTGGCCGCTATCGCGCGCTACCGTTCAGGCCATGGCGTCTGACATCGGGCCGGCCGAGAAGCTGGCCGCACTCCTGGAAACGCTCGATCCCGAGGACCGCCGTGAGGTGACGGCCTGGCTGCTGGGCCGGACCCTGCGCAGGAACTGGTCGCTCGGCCCGGCTCTGCACCGGGACCTGCTGGAGCGCCGCGACCTGGCCACCGGCCTGGTCACCGGCGAGGGCAGCCAGTTGGTGAACATCCGGCTACCCTCCGAGAAGCACGAACAGCTGCGGACCTGGTGCAACGAGCACAGCTTCAGCATGGCGGCGGTGATCCGGGGTCTGGTCGAGCGGTTCCTGGAGGAGCAGCAGCGCGCGGCCGACCGCTGAGGCACGCACCGCGACCGACCCCTTCGTCCACAGTGGACATACGCGTGCCAGGCCAACCGGGGGCGCGGCTGGTGGAACGCGGGTCAGCTCAGGGTCGCGGTCGCCGTGCGGTGCTCACCGGCCAGGGCCGTCGCCATGCGGTGCTCACCGGCCACGGCCGTCGCCGTGTGAACGAAGGCCGCGAGAGCCTTCGACCGGCGCTCCGCCGGCCAGGCGATGAGAACGGGCGGGTCGACGAGCAGTTGCTCGGTGTCCAGGCCGGTGAGGTCCGGATGGTGCCCGTGCAGGATGGCCACGTCGGCGTCGCCGTGGCGCAGCATCCGGGCCTGGTCGCCCACCGTCCAGGCACGCACGTGTACGGCGACGGCCCCCGGCAGCCGTTCGTAGGCCGACAGGATGCCGGGCAGCAGCCCGCCGTCGCTGCCGGGCTTCATCACCAGGACGAGCCGCGGCTCGAGCGCCCCGGCCCGGCGGGCCCGGGCCGCGGCCGCCGCGACCGCGTCGAGGGCATGGCGACCGTCGTGCAGGAGGACTTCGCCGGCCGCGGTGAGCGTGGCGTGACGGCTGCCGCGTTCCAGCAACTGCACGCCGAGACGCCGTTCGAGCTGTTTGATCGCCCGGGACAGCGGCGGCTGCGCGATGCCGAGCCGCGCGGCCGCCCGGCCGAAGTGCAGCTCCTCCGCGACGGCGACGAAATACGCCAGCTCACGCGTCTCCAGCCTGTCCATGCCGCCAAGATATCGGTCGTGAGCGGGTCGGTCCCGATGGCGCCAGCCTGCGGGACGCCGACCGGCCGGAGCGGCGGACGGACGCCGGGTGATGCGTGCCCGGCGCCCGTCGCGCGGGTCACTTCCAGGCGGTACCGCCGGCGTAATCGCCGGCCACCGTGGAGTTCAACGACGAGACGATGGCCGAGTTGGTGGTGATGAAGCCCAGCTCGCGGTTCTTGTTCCAGGAGGCGTTGGAGAAGTTCTGGGAACCGACGAAGGCCTTGGTGCCGTCCTCGATGATCACCTTGGCGTGGATGTAGAGCGACGCGGTGTAGGCGTAGGTGCGCACGTGCACGCCGGCCGCGGTCAGCGCGTCGAACTCGCTGGCGTAGTCGTTGTCGTCGTTGGTCATGGTGACCTCGACGTTGACCCCGCGCTTGGCGGCGTTCTCCAGCGCGGTGGTCACCGTCGGGTACGCCATCTCCTCGTTCTCCACCGACAGGCTGGTGGTCGCCGAGTTGATCAGAGGCAGCAGTTGGGTCTGCGAGTCGGTCGGGCTCCACACCAGGTAGTACCCGTCGGTCGGGGTCACCGAGGTGTGCGCGTAGTCGGCGTTGAAGACCTTCTCGATCGCGTTGACGTCGTAGGAGTTGTTCTCGTTGACATCCTCCACCGCCCTAAAAGGGCGGGGATTCCCTTGGTCGCCCTCGGGTTTTCCTGCTTCACCGACGACCGCCCGGTCCGGGAGGACTCCCGTTGAGGTCTTACACCGTCTCCACAGGCTGTCACCGCCAGCCCGGCGGCCAAAATGTTGCGT
>DASXOA010000397.1:0-4172 GCA_036494675.1 Rugosimonospora sp. | reverse complement strand
ACGTGTTCGAGGTACTCGAAACCGAACCGGGCCAGCCGGTCCTTGTGGGCCACGACCAGCGTGGCGATCTCGCCGCGGTCGACAGCGTCCATCAGAGCCAGGAACTTCTCGCGGCGCAGGTTCATACCGCCGCCGATCTCGCTGATCCAGTCATCCACGGCCAGGCCCCGGGCCAGGCAGAACTGCTCCATCGAGGTGACCTGCGAGGCAAGGTCGGGTTTCTGCCCCGCCGACGACACCCGGCAGTACACGACCGTGCGGCGGGCCTGCGCGTCGAAGCCGGACTGTAGGACCCGCCGCACGTCAGTGTCGTCGAAGTACCGCTGACCAGACGAGGTCCGGCGAGCCGTGATCCGACCCTCCGACTCCCACCGGCGCACGGTGCTAACGGACCGGCCGATGCGGTCCGCGAACTCTCCGATACGGTAGACACTGCTCACAACAGACAACTCTAAACAGAGGTAAGTAGGAAACCAAGCACCAGTCAAATCTCCGCGGTACCGCATTTCAGGGGGGATCCACCGTGACCGTCACCGCCGACGACCTCGACGCCGCGATGGCCAGCGCCGCCGCCACGCTGGGACCGGCCACCGGCCGGGACTGGTCGGTGCCGGCGGGCACGCTGGAGTGGGACTGCTGGCACACCGGCGAGCACATCGCGGATGTGCTGACGTCGTACGCCATGCAGCTCGTGGCCCGGCCCGACAAGCGGTACGTGCGCTTCGCGATCAGCGGTGAGAAGGACTCCTCGCCCGAGGAGATGCTGGAGTTCGCCGCGGGGGCCGTGCACATCCTCGGCGCGGTGGTGCGCACGACACCGCCGGAGGTCCGGGCATGGCACCCGAGCGGCATGGCCGACGCGGAGGGCTTCGCCGCCATGGGGTGCGTGGAGACGTTGCTGCACGGCGAGGACATCGCGCAGGGACTCGGCCTGACCCTGGACCCGCCGCGTGAGGTGTGCACCCGGGTGCTCGCCCGGCTGTTCCCCGACGAGGCGGGGGAGTTGGCGGGCGTCGACCCGTGGGACGCGCTGCGGTGGGCGACCGGCCGGATCGACCTGCCCGGCCGCCCGCGGCGCGAGTCGTGGCGGTGGCGCGGCGCTCCGCTGGGCGAATGACGGGGGCGGCCGGCTAGGGCTTGCGGCCCAGGCCGCCGACGAACGTGTGGTACGTGTCGGTCTGCTCGCTGGGCGCGGTACCGGGATCCGGGCGCCACTCCGCCAGCGGTACGACGCCGGGGTCGAGAAGTTCCAAACCCGTGAAGTAGCCCACGATCTCGTCGTGGGTGCGCCAGCGCCCGGTACCCAGGGTCTGATTGAAAATCCGTTCGACCTCCAGCGCCTTGCGCGACGCGTCGGGCTGCGCCGCACCCGGGTCGTGAAAATGCGAGATCGCGACATAGCTGCCCGGAGCCAGTGCGCCGTAGAGGGCGGCGGCGATGCCGCCCGGGTCTTCGTCGTCGCTCATGTGGTGCAGGATGCCCAGCAGCAGGAGTCCGACCGGCTGGTCGAAGTCGATGAGCGAGCGGACGCCGGGGTGGTCGATGATGTCGTGCGGCGCTCGCGCGTCGGCGTTGACGACGGCGGTCGTACGGCGCTCGGCGAGCAGCGCCCGGCCGTGTGCGAGCACCATCGGGTCGCTGTCCACGTAGACGACGGGGATGTCGGGGTCGATCCGGTGCGCGATCTCATGCACGTTGCCCCGGGTCGGCAGGCCGGATCCGATGTCGAGGAACTGGCGGACGCCGGCATCGGCCACCAGGTGCCGCACGGCCCTGCCCAGGAACGCCCGGTTGGCGCGGGCGGCCTGCGGCCCGTCGGGGGTTATCCGCAGGGTCGCCTCGCCAGCCTGGCGGTCGACGGCGAAGTTGTCCTTGCCGCCGAGCATGTAGTCGTAGACGCGGGCGATGCTGGGTCGGGTGCTGTCCACGCCAGGCGGAGCGGGGGTGTCGCTGACCACGGTACGGATCCTCCTGGAACATCGGAGATGCGGCGCATCGACCAGAATCGTAGAGGGTCGCGGTGCGCACGGTCGAGAACCCACAGCGTCCGCGGTACCGGTCGGGCCGCGCCGTCGTACGGTTGCACTAGCATTGCGCCGCACGATCATGAAGACGCGATCATGAAGAGAAGCGCACCTGACAGGAGAGAACCGGACGTGGATCTGCCTGAGGGCCTGCTCGCCCTGCTGCGCCAGCCGAGCCCGTGCAACCTGGCCACCCTGATGGCCGACGGCTCGCCGCATCTCACCCAGACCTGGGTGGACACCGACGGCAAACACATCCTGGTGAACACCGTCGAGGGCTTCCAGAAGATCAAGAATGTCGAGCGGGACCCGCGGGTGGCGTTGACCGTCTCCGACCCGGCGAACCCCGCGCGCTACTACTGGGTTCGCGGCCGCGTCCTCGACGTCACCGCGGACGGGGCGACGGAGCACATCGAGCAACTGGCCCAGCGTTACCTGGGTACGGCCTACCCGTGGTACGGGGGCCGCGACAAGAAGCGACTGCTCCTCACCATCGAGGCGGAGAAGGTCAGCACCAACGGCTAGCTCCGGCTCGAAAGGTCTGCCCATGTCGACATCCGGTTCCGCTCCGCCGTCCAGCCGGGAGGCCATCGTCGGGACGCTGCGCGCCGCGGGGTGCGTCTTCGCCGAGGACGAGGCGCGACTGCTGATCGAGTCCGCCACGACGCCCGCGGCGCTGCGGGACATGGTCGCGCGGCGGGTCGCCGGGCTGCCGCTGGAACACATCGTCGGATGGGTGGAGTTCTGCGGGCTGCGCGTCGCGGTCGATCCGGGGGTGTTCGTGCCGCGGCAGCGCACCGGACTGCTCGTGCGCCGGGCCGCCGCCCTGGCACCGCCGGGCGCGACCGTGGTGGATCTGGCCTGCGGCTCGGGTGCGGTGGGGGTGGCGATCGCGGCGGCGGTCGAGCGCGTGACGCTGTACGCCGTGGACATCGAGCCGGCCGCCGTGCGGTGTGCGCGGCGCAACCTCGCCGTGCTCGGCGGCCGGGTGTACGCCGGGGACCTGTACGACCCGCTTCCGGATGAGTTGCGCGGGCACGTCGACGTCCTGGTGGCCAACGTCCCGTACGTTCCCAGCGAAGCGGTGGAGATGATGCCGCGGGAGGCGCGGATCCACGAGCCGCTGGTGACCCTGGACGGCGGCGTCGACGGGCTCGACGTCCTGCGCCGGGTCGCCGCGGCGGCCGGGGACTGGCTCGCGGGCGGCGGCCACGTGTTGATGGAGATCGGTGAGGACCAGGCGGACGCCGCGATCGACGCGCTGGACAACGCCGGGCTCGCCGCGACCGTGGACAGCGACGAGGACCTGCACGCGTGGGTCGTGATCGGCCGCCGGCGCCGGTGACGTTCCGTGCCCGGCGGCCGCGGGCCGGATCGCTGGGTGGAGCTACCCCATCGGATCGGTCGACAACGCGCTGCGCCTGCTGCGGCTGGTCGGGGACCAGGGACCGGTACGCGTGGCGGAGGCCGCCCGGTCCACCGCGCACCGGCGCGGGGCGGGAACAGCGCCGTGCCAGCGCCGTGCCAGCGAGGAGGCAGTACCGCGCCAGCGCGCGGGAAGAGCCGTGACACGGCGGCGGCGCACGATGGTCGGACCAGCCACCCGCGCAGGTCCTCCAGGTGCGGAACCACCCGTGCCGGGGTAACCGCGCGGGCGCGGGTGGGCCACCGACGGACGAACCACCGGCGTGATCGCTCGCGACGGCGGGGCGGAGGAAACGATGCGAATCTTCAAGGCCTCGACCGGCCTGATACCACTGATCGCGGGCGCCCTGCTCGTGCTGACGGCGTGTGGCGGGGGAAGCGCGCCCACCACCGGCGGGGGCAACCAGGGAAGTCTCGCGGACTGCGCCAGCAAGCCGAACACCTGCAACGGCGGGACCACCAAGAAGGGCGGCACGTTCACCTACACGATCGAGAAGACGATCAGCAACTGGAACGTGAACAGCGCCGAGGGCAGTTCCTTCGATTTCGTCGAGGTGCTCGACGGTGTGCTGCCGGGCGTGTGGAACGTCAACCCGGACTACTCGGTCACGCTGAACACCGACCTCATGGTATCGGCGGAGCAGACCAGCAGCAGTCCACAGACGATTGTCTACAAAATCAAGCCGGACGCGGTATGGAACGACGGTGCCCCGGTCAGCGCCG
>DASXOA010000396.1:0-3835 GCA_036494675.1 Rugosimonospora sp. | reverse complement strand
TCCCGAGAACCCGAGCCAATCAGGCTTTGTGCAGCGGGCAACGGCGTCGAGCCTGACGTGCTGGCGACATCGCTCGTGCCGAATCTTGCACGGCCGAGACTCGGCGGTTACCGAGTCGAGCGCGAATCGTTACCTGTGGCGCGTGGGCGCCGAGTGCCGCCCCGCCGCGGAGCGCGGGGTAGGTAGGGCAGGACGAAGCTAGACGGGGCGGGGTCTGCAGAGCGAGGTGAAGAGCTAGGTGGTGACCGGGGGCCGGATCAGGAAGCGGCCCCGTCCGCCCCGACCTTGGCGGTCACCCGGTCCTGCCGCGCACTCGTCGGAGCCGCACCCGTGGATCCGCGTACGACCAATTCCGGGTCGAAGAGCATCTCATCGGCCGGCACCGGGTTGCCCGCGATCTGGCTGACCAGTAGGGCGACCGCCGCCTGCCCCATCGCCTCGATCGGCTGGCGCACCGTGGTCAGCGGCGGATCGGTGCAGTTCATCAGGTTCGAGTCGTCGAACCCGACCACCGACACGTCGTCCGGCACCGACAGCCCCAGCCGCCGCACCGCCCGGATCGCGCCCAGCGCGAGGACGTCGCTGGCGCAGATGAGCCCGGTCATCCCGCGCTTCACCAGCGCAGCGGCCGCGGCGTGGCCGCCCTCCATGGAGAAGTCCATCGAGAAGATGGTCCGCTCGGCCGCCTCGGTATCGCCGGGCTCCGCGCCGATGCGCTTCAGGAACGCGCCCAACTTGCGGTGCGACGGCACGTGGTCGGCCGGGCCCAGGACCAGGCCGATGCGCTCATGGCCGAGCGAGGCGAGGTGCTGGTACGCGCGGTCGACGGCGTGCGCGTCGTCGGTGGCGACCCGGGCGAAGCCCAGATGCTCGATGGCCGCGTTGACCAGCACGGCCGGCAGACCGCGCTCGTGCAGCCGGAAGTAGTGGTCGTGGTCGGAGTCGGCCTGCGCGTACAGCCCGCCGGCGAAGATGACGCCGGACACGTGCTGGTCCAGCAGCATGTCGACGTAGTCCGACTCGGAGACACCCTCGGCGGTACGGGTGCACAGCACCGGCGTGAAGCCGCGGATGGCCAGCGTACCGGCGACGACGTCGGCGAAGGCCGGGAAGATCGGGTTCTGCAGTTCGGGGAGGACCAGCCCCACCAGCCGGGCCCGTTCACCACGCAGTTTGGTGGGCCGCTCATACCCCAGCACGTCCAGCGCGGTCAGCACGGCGGCACGGGTCGCCTCGGAGATCCCGGGCTTCCCGTTGAGCACGCGGCTCACCGTTGCCTCACTCACCCCGACATACTTGGCCACTTCAGCGAGACGTCGCGTCATGTGTGCAAGCGTAATGCATCAATCGTGCAAGTGTTTGCACTGGTATCGAGTCGGTTCACGACCGGCCGCCTGACCGGCTCGCCCACAGACCAGGCGGGCCCGACCGCCGGTCACGTCAGCCGAGCGTATTGACTACCTCCCCGATCACCACGATCGCGGGCGGCCGGAGGTCCGCCGCCTCGGCGACGCGGACCAGTTCGGACAGCGGGGCACGGACCGACCGCTGGTCGCCGGTGGTGCCCTCCTGCACCACGGCCGCGGGCGTGTGCGCCGGCCGGCCGTGCTCCAGCAGGACCGATACGATCTCGGCCAGGTGCCGCATGCCCATGAGCACGCACAGGGTGCCGCGCAGCCGGGCCAGCGCGGGCCAGTCCACCAGCCCGGCCGGGTCGCCGGGGGCCAGGTGGCCGGAGACCACCACGAACTCGTGGGCCACCCCACGGTGGGTCACCGGGATGCCGGCCGCGGCCGGCGCCGCGATCGCGCTGGTCACGCCGGAGACCACGGTCACCGGTACCCCGGCCTCGGCGCACGCCAGCAACTCCTCGCCACCCCGGCCGAAGACGTACGGGTCGCCGCCCTTGAGCCGGACGACGAACCTGCCGGCGCGTACCCGGTCGATCATGATGCGGTTGATCTCCGACTGGGCGCGAGCCGGGCCGTACGGGATCTTGGAGGCGTCGACCACCTCGACGTCCGGCCGTAGTTCGTCGAGCAGCAGGCCGGGTGCGAGCCGGTCGACGACCACCACGTCGGCGGCGGCGAGCAGCCGGCGCCCCTTGACCGTGATCAGCTCAGGGTCGCCCGGTCCCCCGCCGACCAGCGCGACGCCGGGGCGCACCTGGGACGGTCCCGCGTCCAGCGTGCCGTCGACCAGCCGCTGCCGGATGCCGTCGCGCACCGCCATCGCCCGGCGCGGGTCGCCGCCGCCGAGCACCGCCACGGTCACCGGCCCGTACCGGGTGACCGCCGGAGTCCACGCGGTCGCGGCGTCCCGGTCGTCGGCCCGGACGCAGAACACCCGCCGGGCCTCGGCCGCCTCGCTCACCGCCGCCGCGGCGGCCGGATCGTCGAGCGCCGCCTGTACCAGCCAGGCATCGTCCACATCGGACGGTTCGAACCGGCGCGGTACCCACCGGATCCGCCCGGCGTCGGACAGTCCCCGCAACGCCGGGGTCGCCTCGGGAGCGACCAGTACCACCTCGGCGCCCGCGTCCAGCAGGGCCGGCACGCGACGGCTGGCCACCGCGCCGCCGCCGACGACGAGCACCCGCCTGCCGTCCAGCCGCAGGCCGACCGGGTAGAGGCTGTTCACTTCTCGGATACCCCCGCCGAGTCGAACGTCGCGACGTCCTGGAGCACCCGTACCGCGCCGGCCACCACCGGCACCGCGAGCAGCGCCCCGGTACCCTCGCCGAGCCGCATGCCCAGCGACAGCACCGGCTCCAGCCCGAGGTGGGCCAGCGCCACCGAGGCGCCCGGCTCCACCGAACGGTGTCCGGCGATCAGGGTGCCGAGCGCGTCCGGGCACAGCGCCACCGCGGCCAGTGCGGCCGACAGCGCGATCACCCCGTCGACGATCACCGGTACCCGCCTGGCGGCAGCGGCCAGCATGAACCCGGCCAGTGCCGCGTGC
The DNA here is from genome assembly GCA_036494675.1 of Rugosimonospora sp. Lineage (GTDB taxonomy): Bacteria > Actinomycetota > Actinomycetes > Mycobacteriales > Micromonosporaceae > Rugosimonospora. Next base: position 874 of record DASXOA010000396.1, on the reverse strand, counting down.
TCGCAGCCGCCGACCGCGGCCAGTACCCCGACCGGATCCGCGGGGTCGGGCCGGTGCAGCGCCAGCGCGGCTCGAACCAGCGCGGTCTTGCGCGCCAGGGTCTCGTCGTCGATCCCAGTGCCCCGGCCGGTGACCTCGGCGGGGTCGGCGCCGGTGAACGCCGCGATCAGGGCCGCCGCCGGTGTCGTGTTCGCGATGCCCATGTCGCCGGTGATCAGCACACCCGCCCCGCCGTCGATCAGCATCTCGGCGGTCGCGATGCCGGCGTCGATGGCCGCGAGCGTCTCGGCACGGGTGAGCGCGGGTTCGACGGTGAGGTCGCGGGTACCGGGCCGGACCTTCGCGATCACCAGGGCTGGCGGCCGCCGGGGGTGCTCGCCTGCGGCGAGGAAACCCGGCCCCGGCTGCGCTCCCCCGGGTTGGCGTTGGGGGTGCTCGCCTGCGCCACGGCCCGGCTCCGGCTGCGCTTCCCCGGGAGCCGGGTCCAGAGGGTCCAAGGTCGCGGCCACCCCGACGTCGACGACCGTCACGGTCGCACCGACCTGCCGGGCCAACGCGTTGACCACCGCACCGCCGGACAGGAAGTTGGCCACCATCTGCGTGGTGACCTCCTGCGGCCAGGGGCTCACGCCCTGCGCGTGCACGCCGTGGTCGCCGGCGAACACCGCCACCGCCGCCGGCTCGGGCAGCGGCGGGGGGCAGGCGCCGGCCAGGCCGGCCAGCCGGACGGAGAGGTCCTCCAGCGCCCCGAGCGAGCCGGGCGGCTTGGTCAGGCGGGCCTGCCGATCCCTGGCGGCGGCCATGGCCGCATCGTCCAGCGGCCGGATCTGGCCGATGGTCCGATCAAGCACGGTGGTACTCCTCGTCTCGGGGG